>NZ_SSOI01000025.1:0-31714 GCF_029873175.1 Pseudomonas sp. BN505 | reverse complement strand
GGTTACTTTGGTCTTGGCCAAAGTAACCAAAGCCGTCCGCTCCCATCATCCGGCCCCTGCGCTGCGCTCCGGGGTCCCCTCGCTCCGGGCTTGCTCCCGGGAGGACCGCGCTGCAGGCCCCATCCTGGGGCCCAGCGCTTGACGGGCATCCATGCCCGTCACCTCCCTTCGCAAGCCCTGCGCTCGGCCTCCTGAAGTCGCAATCTGCGTCGCCTGAGCTATCGCGCGCTTAGAAGCAAGAGCAAGAGCCGGAGCCGGAGCCCTGGGCATTGTGGCAAGCCTGGGGCGAACCCTGCGCGCGCTGCGCGGTCTGCATGTGCTAAGCATATGCTTCATACCTTCGCAGGTGGGTTTTGCCCCCGCGCTTGTGTCATCATGCTCCGACCGCCGGTGAGTCCTCCTATAAGCCTTTCTATGAACAAACCATACGCATTGCTGCTTGCCTTCGCCCTGCTCCAGGGCTGCCAGAGCCTGGCCCCGCAAAAGGCCGAGCCTCCCGTCGCCGAAGCCGGCAAGGGCGAGGCGGAAAAGCCCGTGGTGTATGGCTCGTTCAAGCAGGACACGCTGTATAGCCTGCTGGTCGCTGAGCTGGCCGGCCAGCGCAACCGCTTCGACATTGCCCTGGCCAACTACACCGACCAGGCAGCAAAAACCCAGGACCCCGCGGTTTCCGAGCGCGCCTACCGCATCGCCGAATACCTCGGCGCCGACGAGCCGTCACTGGATAACGCACTGGTCTGGGCCCGCAACGACCCGCAGAACCTCGACGCCCAGCGCGCCGCCGCCATCCAGCTGGCCCGCGCCGGCCGCTATGACGACTCCATGGCCTACATGGAAAAGGTACTGCAGGGCCAGGGCGACACCCACTTCGACTTCCTCGCCCTGTCCGCCGCCGAAACCGACCAGAGCACCCGCGACGGCCTGCTGCAAAGCTTCGAGCGCCTGCTGGTGAAATACCCGGACAACGGCCAGCTGGTGTTCGGCAAGGCCCTGCTGCTGAACCAGGACGGCAAGGCCGAAGAGGCGCTGGAGCTGCTCGAATCGCACCCCGCGCACAACGCCGAAATTGCCCCGATCCTGCTGCGCGCCCGCCTGTTGCAAGCCCTGGACCGAGGCTCCGAGGCACTGCCCCTGCTGCGCGGTGCAATTCGCGACAACCCGGATGACAAGCGCCTGCGCCTGACCTACGCCCGCACCCTGGTCGAGCAGGACCGCATCGCTGATGCCAAGGGCGAGTTCCTCAGCCTGGTCCAGCAATACCCGGACGATGACGAACTGCGCTATTCCCTGGCTCTGGTGTGCCTGGAGAACAAAGACTGGGATGAAGCCGAAGGCTACCTGCAGGAACTGGTCGAGCGTGACAGCAACGTCGACGCCGCGCACCTGAACCTGGGCCGCATCCGCGAGGAACGCCACGACCCCGCTGGCGCCCTGCGCGAATACGCCCTGGTCGGCCCTGGCCCCGACTACCTGCCGGCGCAGCTGCGCCAGGCCGACATCCTGATTGCCAACGGCCGCGGCACCGAGGCCTCGCGCCTGCTCGCCGAGGCCCGCGAAGCCCAGCCGGACTATGCCATCCAGCTGTTCCTGATCGAATCGGAAAGCTACAGCAACAACAACAAGGACGCCCAGGCCAGCCAGGTATTGCAACAAGCCATCCAGCGCTACCCCGACGACCTCAACCTGCTGTACACCCGCGCCATGCTGGCCGAAAAACGCGACGACATGGTGCAGCTGGAAAAAGACCTGCGCGCCATCATCGCCCGCGAACCGGAAAACGCCATGGCGTTGAACGCCCTGGGCTACACCCTGGCCGACCGCACCACGCGCTACGCCGAAGCCAAGGCGCTGATCGACAAGGCCCACCAGTTGACCCCGGACGACCCGGCCGTGCTCGACAGCCTGGGCTGGGTCAACTACCGCCTGGGCAACCTCGACGAGGCTGAAACCTACCTGCGCCAAGCCTTTGCCAACTTCCCCGACCACGAAGTGGCCGCCCACCTGGGCGAAGTGCTGTGGGCCAACGGCAAGCGCCGCGAAGCCCGCCAGGTATGGGCCAAGGGCTTCGAAGCCCAGGCCGACAGCCCCATCCTGCGCAAGACCCTCCTGCGCCTGACCGGATCCGAGACCCTTTAACGCCATGTTTTTGCGCCATTGCATCACCTTCACCCTGATCGCCCTGCTGGCCGGCTGTGCCGGCTTTGGTAGCCGCGAGGCCCTGCAAGGTCACGGCGACCCACAACAGTGGCGGGCCCATAAAGAGCAGCTGAGCAGCCTTGATGGCTGGCAGATCAACGGCAAGGTCGGGATCCGCGCCCCGCGCGACTCCGGCAGCGGCACGCTGTTCTGGCTGCAGCGCCAGGACTATTACGACATTCGCCTGGCTGGCCCGCTCGGCCGTGGTGCCGCACGCCTGACCGGCCGCCCCGGCGGCGTGGTGCTGGAAGTGGCCAACCAAGGCCGCTTCGAGGCCTCCAGCCCGGAAGCCCTGCTGGAAGAGCAGCTTGGCTGGCAGCTGCCCGTGTCACACCTGGTCTGGTGGGTGCGCGGCCTGCCCGCCCCCGACAGCAAGAGCAAGCTGACCCTGGACGGCGACAGCCGCCTGGCCAGCCTCGAGCAGGATAGCTGGCAGGTACAGTACCTGAGCTACACCGAGCAGAATGGCTACTGGTTGCCCGAGCGCCTGAAACTGCACGGCAAGGACCTGGACGTGACCCTGGTGGTCAAGGACTGGCAGCCACGCCAGCTGGGGCACTGATCACATGCAGAAAATCACCCTGCCCGCCCCGGCCAAGCTCAACCTGTGGCTGCATATCATCGGCCGTCGCGCGGATGGTTATCACGAGCTGGAAACCGTGTTCCAGTTTCTCGACCATGGCGACGAACTGAGTTTCGCCGTTCGTGACGATGGCGTGATCCGCCTGCACACCGAGATCGAGGCCGTGCCGCACGACAGCAACCTGATCGTGCGTGCCGCCCGCAAGTTGCAGGAACAGTCCGGCAGCCCACTGGGCGCCGACATCTGGCTGACCAAGGTGCTGCCCATGGGTGGCGGCATCGGCGGCGGCAGCTCGGATGCCGCTACCACCCTGCTGGCCCTGGCCCACCTCTGGCAACTGGACTGGGACGAAGACCGCCTGGCCGCATTGGGCCTGAGCCTGGGCGCCGACGTACCGGTATTCGTACGCGGCCATGCAGCGTTCGCCCAGGGCGTGGGCGAGCAACTGACCCCGGTCGACCCGCACGAGCCCTGGTATGTCGTGCTGGTGCCGCAAGTGTCTGTCAGTACAGTAGAAATTTTTTCACATCCGCAGTTGACACGTGATTCCCTCCCCCTTAATATGCGCCCCGTTCCCGAGGGAAACAGTCGAAATGACTGCCAACCGGTGGTAGAGCAGAGTTATCCAGAAGTTCGCAATGCGTTGAATTCACTGGGTAAATTCACTGAGGCTCGACTAACCGGCACTGGAAGTTGTGTGTTTGGGGCCTTCCCAAACAAAGCCGAAGCTGATAAAGTTCTGGCCCTTCTTTCAGCGACCCAAACAGGGTTTGTGGCGAAAGGAAGCAATATTTCGATGTTGCATCGCAAGCTGCAAAGTCTGGTCAAGAAGTCGAGCGCATAAGCGTTCGCAGCAACAGATACAGGGGCGTCGCCAAGCGGTAAGGCAGCAGGTTTTGATCCTGCCATGCGTTGGTTCGAATCCAGCCGCCCCTGCCATTTTCCTTATACTCATCCAGGTATACCCTCAGCCTTCAGGTACTGCGCGTGTCCAAGATGATGGTCTTTACGGGGAACGCTAACCCCGATCTGGCTCGGCGTGTCGTACGTCAGCTGCATATCCCTCTCGGTGACGTCTCTGTCGGTAAATTCTCCGACGGCGAGATCAGCACTGAGATCAATGAAAATGTTCGCGGTAAAGACGTTTTCATTATTCAGCCGACTTGTGCCCCGACCAACGATAACCTGATGGAACTGGTAGTGATGGCCGACGCCTTCCGCCGCTCCTCAGCATCCCGAATCACCGCCGTGATTCCTTACTTCGGATATGCCCGCCAGGACCGCCGTCCGCGTTCGGCACGTGTAGCCATCAGCGCCAAAGTTGTCGCTGACATGCTCACTGTCGTAGGTATCGACCGTGTACTCACCGTCGACCTGCACGCTGACCAGATCCAAGGCTTCTTCGATATCCCCGTCGACAACATCTACGGCTCGCCCGTACTTGTCGATGACATCGAAGACCAGCGTTTCGAGAACCTGATGATCGTCTCCCCGGACATTGGTGGTGTCGTGCGCGCACGTGCCGTTGCCAAGTCCCTGGGCGTCGACCTGGGTATCATCGACAAACGCCGCGAGAAGGCTAACCACTCCGAGGTTATGCACATCATCGGCGACGTCGAAGGGCGCACCTGCATCCTGGTAGACGACATGGTCGACACCGCCGGCACCCTGTGCCACGCGGCCAAAGCCCTGAAAGAGCACGGCGCTGCCAAGGTTTACGCCTACTGCACGCACCCTGTCCTGTCGGGCCGCGCGATCGAGAACATCGAGAAGTCGGTACTGGACGAGCTGGTGGTGACCAACACCGTTCCACTGTCCGCCGCTGCTCAAGCCTGTGACCGTATCCGCCAGCTGGATATCGCACCGGTTGTGGCTGAAGCGGTCCGCCGCATCAGCAATGAAGAATCGATCAGCGCGATGTTCCGCTAAGCGGAACGCGTGTTGATGTGAAGCGCCCCGCCCCAACATGTGTTGGGGCGGGGCTTTTTTGCCATCCCCGTTGGCGCTGGTCGCAAACGCCTTCGGGGGGCTATTTTGGAGAAACAAAATGACTGATTTTATTCTGAACGCCCAAGCGCGTACTGACCTGGGGAAAGGTGCGAGCCGCCGCCTGCGTCATGCGCTGAGCATCCCGGCCGTTGTCTACGGTGGTGATAAAGAAGCTCAATCCCTGACCATCGTGGCCAAGGAAATCACCAAGCTGTTCGAAAACGAAGCTGCTTTCAGCCACGTTATCGAGCTGAATGTTGACGGCGTCAAGCAGAACGTCATCATCAAGGCCATGCAGCGCCACCCAGCCAAGCAGTTCATCATGCACGCCGACTTCGTTCGCGTTGTTGCTGGCCAGAAACTGACCGCTGTTGTTCCAGTGCACTTCATCAACGAAGAAGCACCGGTCAAGAAAGGCGGCGAGATCTCCCACGTTGTTGCCGAGATCGAAGTTTCCTGCGAAGCCAAAGACCTGCCTGAGTTCATCGAAGTTGACCTGGCCAACGCCGAAGTCGGCACCATCATCCACCTGTCGGACCTGAAAGCTCCGAAAGGCGTAGAGTTCGTAGCTCTGGCCCACGGTGATGACAAAGCTGTTGCCAACGTTCACGCTCCACGCGTTGCTCCAGAAGCAGAAGGCGCTGCCGAGTAATCCACTCGCACGCCGGCGTTGATCGGGTTACAGTGCCGCGCGCACTGTGACCCACCAACTCCAAGGAAGAGCCCCTGACGTGACCGCCATCCAGTTGATCGTCGGCCTGGGTAACCCCGGCCCCGAATACGAACAGACCCGGCATAACGCAGGGGCTCTTTTCGTTGAACGCATTGCCAGCGCCCAGCGTATTTCGCTTACCGCTGACAAAAAGTATTTCGGCCTGACGGCTAAATTCAGCCATCAGGGCAACGACGTTCGTTTGTTGATCCCCACCACCTACATGAACCGCAGCGGCCAGTCCGTAGCGGCCTTGGCCAATTTCTTCCGCATCAAGCCGGAAGCAATCCTGGTGGCACACGACGAACTCGACCTGCCTCCGGGCGTTGCCAAGCTCAAGCGCGGCGGCGGCCATGGTGGGCACAACGGCCTGCGCGACATCATCGCGCAGCTCGGCAACCAGAACGACTTCCACCGCCTGCGGCTTGGCATTGGCCACCCGGGCGACGCCAAACTGGTCTCCAACTTCGTCCTGGGCCGCGCGCCGCGCGCCGAGCAGGAGAAGCTCGACGCCAGCATCGATTTTGCCCTCGGCGTGCTGCCGGACGTGCTTGCCGGCGACTTTGCCAAGGCGATGCGCGAACTGCACAGCCAGAAGGCCTGAATTCCTTTAGAGAGGGTAATACCCATGGGTTTCAATTGCGGCATCGTCGGCCTGCCCAACGTCGGCAAGTCCACCCTGTTCAACGCCCTGACCAAGTCTGGCATCGCGGCGGAGAACTTCCCTTTCTGCACCATCGAGCCAAACAGCGGCATCGTGCCGATGCCTGACGCTCGTCTGGCTGCGCTGGCTGAGATCGTCAAGCCAAACCGCATCCTGCCGACCACCATGGAATTCGTCGACATCGCCGGCCTGGTTGCCGGGGCCTCGAAAGGCGAAGGCCTGGGTAACAAGTTCCTGGCCAACATCCGCGAGACCGACGCCATTGCCCACGTGGTGCGCTGCTTCGAAGACGAGAACGTGATTCACGTTTCCAACAGCGTCGACCCCAAGCGTGACATCGAGATCATCGACCTCGAACTGATCTTCGCCGACCTCGATAGCTGCGAGAAGCAACTGCAGAAGGTTACCCGCAACGCCAAAGGCGGCGACAAGGAAGCCTTGGCGCAGAAAGCCATTCTGGAAAAGCTGATCCCGCACTTCACCGAAGGCAAGCCTGCGCGCAGCCTGATGAAGAACATGGCTGACGACGAAAAAGCCGTCATCCGTGGCTTCCACCTGCTGACCAGCAAGCCGGTGATGTACATCGCCAACGTCGCCGAAGACGGCTTCGACAACAACCCGCACCTGGACGTGGTCAAGGCCATCGCCGAGGAAGAAGGCGCGGTAGTGGTGCCGGTGTGCAACAAGATCGAAGCAGAAATCGCCGAGCTGGACGACGGTGAAGAGAAGGACATGTTCCTCGAGGCCCTGGGCCTGGAAGAGCCTGGCCTGAACCGCGTGATCCGCGCCGGTTACGAGCTGCTGAACCTGCAGACCTACTTCACTGCCGGCGTGCAGGAAGTACGTGCCTGGACCGTTCGCATCGGTGCCACCGCACCGCAAGCGGCCGGGGTTATCCACACCGACTTCGAAAAAGGCTTCATCCGCGCTGAAGTGGTGGCCTATGACGACTTCATCCAGTTCAAGGGTGAAAGCGGTGCCAAGGAAGCCGGTAAATGGCGCCTGGAAGGCAAGGACTACATCGTCAAAGACGGCGACGTGATGCACTTCCGCTTCAACGTCTGATGAATCCCGTGGAATTCCACGGTACTTGAAAGACTTCAAAACCCCCGTAATCGCCAAGCGATACGGGGGTTTTGTGTGTAAGGGCCATGCATTTGCAGCACCGGCCGAGAAAAAGCCGGGGCCAGGGTGTTGCTTGGTCAGCGATGGGCCGCAAAGCGGCCCCCGATGTCAGCATCTAAGCTGTGATAGAGCACCCTCCTCCCCCAGAGCCCGCGCCATGCCCGAACCACCGCGCTTCCACTGGCAACGCTGGCTGCCCGGCCTGGTCACCCTGCTCCACTACCAACGCGCCTGGCTAGCCAAGGACATCGCCGCCGGCCTGGTGCTGACCACCATGCTGGTACCCGTGGGCATCGCCTACGCCGAAGCGTCCGGCGTACCCGGTATCTACGGCCTGTACGCCACCATCATCCCGTTGCTGGCCTACGCCTTGTTCGGCCCTAGCCGCATCCTTGTGCTGGGCCCGGACTCGGCACTGGCCGCGCCGATCCTGGCGGTGGTGGTGCAGTACGCTGCCAGCGACCCGCAGCGGGCAATCGCCATCGCCAGCATGATGGCGCTGGTCGCCGGGGCGTTCTGTGTGATTGCCGGACTGCTGCGCCTGGGCTTCATCACCGAGCTGCTGTCCAAGCCGATCCGCTATGGCTACATGAACGGCATCGCCCTGACGGTGTTGATCAGCCAACTGCCCAAACTGTTCGGTTTGTCCGTGGACAGCCAAGGCCCACTGCGGGATATCTGGGACCTGATTCAGGCCTTGCTCGCCGGCCAGGGGCATTGGCCAAGCTTCATGGTCGGTGGCGCCAGTTTGGCGCTGATCCTGCTGCTCAAGCCATTCAATCGCCTGCCAGGCATCCTCATTGCCGTGGTACTGGCCACGCTGGCGGTGAGCCTGCTGGGGCTAGACCAGCAAGGCGTGAAAGTGCTCGGCAAGTTGCCGCAAGGGCTGCCCAGCTTTGCCTTGCCCTGGGTCACCGATATCGACCTGGTGGAGGTGCTGCTTGGCGGCATCGCGGTGGCGCTGGTGTCGTTCGCCGATACCAGTGTGCTGTCACGTTCCTATGCCGCACGGCTGAAAATGCCGGTCAACCCGAACCAGGAAATGTTTGGCCTGGGCGTAGCCAACCTCGCCTCGGGGCTGTTTCAGGGCATCCCCATCAGCAGCAGCGCGTCGCGCACACCGGTGGCCGAAGCTGCCGGTTCGCAAACCCAGCTCACCGGCATTATCGGTGCACTGGCGGTCACCCTGTTGCTGCTGGTGGCGCCCAACCTGATGCAGCACCTGCCCAACAGCGCCCTGGCGGCTGTGGTGATTGCCGCAGCAGTGGGGCTGTTCGAGTTCGCCGACCTCAAACGTATATTTCGCATGCAGCAGTGGGAGTTCTGGCTGTCGTTCACCTGCTTCGTCGGCGTGGCGGTGTTTGGCGCCATTCCCGGTATCTGCATTGCGGTGGCAATAGCGGTGATCGAGTTTCTGTGGGACGGCTGGCGGCCACACCATGCAGTGCTGGGCCGGGTGGACGGCACCCGGGGGTACCACGATGTGCAGCGTTATCCACAGGCACGACGCATTCCGGGGCTGGTGTTGCTGCGTTGGGACGCGCCGCTGTTCTTTGCCAATGCCGAGCAGTTCCAGAGCACAGTGATGGCGGCTGTAGATGAGTCGCCGACGCCGGTGCAGCGGCTGCTAATAGCTGCGGAACCGGTGACCAGTATCGACATCACCTCGGCAGACATGCTGGCCGAGCTGGACCGGGCACTGGAGGCACGAGGGGTGGAATTGCAGTTTGCCGAGATGAAAGACCCGGTGAAGGACAAGATGCGGCGGTTCGGGTTGTTTCAGCATATGGGGGAAAAGGCCTTTCACCCCACGGTGGGTGCCGCTGTGGATGCCTATCTGGAAGAAAGTGGGGTTGATTGGCAGCCCTAGGTTCTCTGTGCTGGCTGCTTCGCGGACTCACCCGCGAAGCAGCGCACGCCGAGCACGAAGCCGGTCAATCCAGATCAACATGGCACTGGCATACACCGAGACCGCCAGAAACAAGGCCATGCGCACCGCAAAGGCCTTGTACACATCCTGCCCACCCGCACTGTCCTGCACCGACTGCCCCAGCAAGATCAGCAGGGTCGTCAGGCAACTGACCCAGTACGCCGGGCTCTGCCGGTTGGGCACGGCCTGATACAGCCGCCGCGCCAGCCACAGGACGAACAGCAGCACCCAGAGGAAGAACATCCACAAGTGCACGAACAGGCCCAACGCGCCCCACATCAGTATCGCCAGCAGGCCGGCAAGCAAGGTCGAACCAATCAGCTCTCGGCTGGCATGCCGTGCGCGGGTTTCCTCGGCCTGCTGCCCCAGGCTTACCGCCTTCATGATCAGCGGCATGTACTGGTCCGGGGCAATCAGCGCCAGCAGAAACGCAGGCATCACGATCAGCGTGGCGCGCAATGCCACCCAGCTGACATGCTCGCTGCCCGGCAGCGGTGGTACCGGTTGCGCCGGTGCTCCCGCAGGTTCGGGAAACAGCACATGCGCCAGCGCCGTGCCCAGCACTGCCAGCAGCATGCCTTTGGCCAGCGCTTCGACCACCGACAGCGCCAAGGTGAAGTCGCTGGTGCCGGCGGCGGCGATCATGGTCAGGCCGACCACCAGCAAGTTGGCCAGCAGGCCGTTGCCGCCCTCAAGGGCGTAGCGCAAGGTGAGAAAAACGCCTACGCCCACCAGCAACACCCCGCTCAGCGGTGCGTGGCGCAACAGCGGAATCAGCAACAGCCCGCTGCCACAGGCGAGCAGTACCAGCACCGCCAGGGCCGGCGCCGCTCGCAGGGGCAGTGGCTGGCTGCGCATGGCCAGCAACAGCACGGCGAACACCGGTGCCAGGATCGGCACCGGCAAGCCAATGCCAAAACTCACCGCCAGGCACAGCGCCACACCCCAGGCCAGGCGCAGGGCGCGCAGGCGGCGCAATTCAATAGGCATAGGACAACCAGCTCATCAGCCACATGAACAGCCGGCCCAGAAGGTTCAGCGGGTTACCTTCGCTGGGCAGCGCCATGACCTCTGCCTGCCCGCCTACCCGCAGCCCGCGCTTGTCCGGCAACTGATCACGCTCCAGCTCGACAATCACCGGAAAGCGCTGGGCCGAACGCAGCCACTCGCGGCTGTTCTGCACGGTGGGTAATGTGCCCGGCGGAGTGCTCTGGCCCACGCTCACGCCGTAGCCGATACTGCGAATACGCCCCTTCAACACGGTACCGGGCAATGCATCAAGCACTACCAGCACCGGGGTGTCGGGGCGCAGGCGGCCTAGGTTGTTCTCGGTCATGTCGGCACTTATCCACACGTCATGGATTGTGATCAGCGTCATCATCGGGCTGCCAGCCCCGACATAGTGGCCAACGTCGGTACGCAAATCGGTGATCAGCCCGTTGGCGTCGGCGCGCACCACAGTACGGGCAAGGTCCAGGCGAGCCTTTTCCACGTTGGCTGCGGCACTGCGCAACTGGGCGTTATCATCTTGCGCCCCGCCCTGCTGCTCACGGGCGCGCTCCACTTCGGCACGGGCCGCCGCCACCTGGCTGATGGCCTGGTCGCGGGTAGCCTGGGCGCCTTCCAGCCGGCGCACCGATACCGTGCCTGGGTCCTCATCGATCAGGCGCTTGAGCCGCTCGGCATCCTGCCGCGCCTTGCGCTCGTTGGCCTGGGCTGCCACCAGCGCCGCCTGGGCCGAATCGATGCCGGCGGTACTGGCGCCGATCTGCCGGCGCACCGTATCGAGGTCTGCTTCGGCGCGGGCCAAGGCAATGCGGTACTGCTCCTGGTCGAGTTCGAACAGCACATCGCCCTGGCGCACGTCCTGGTTATTGCCTACTGCCACCCGCTTGATCTGCCCTGCCACCTCGGCGGCCACCGGCACCACGTAGGCCTGCAGGCGCGCCTGCTGGGTGTAAGGCGTGAAGCGGTCGGCCAGCAGGTACCAGAGCAGGCTCACGGCGATCAGCAGCAGTACCCAGCGCATGCCGCGATCAGGGGCTGGCGGGGGTGTGGCGTCGCTCATTGGCTTTCACCTTTTGCATGTGCGGTGGGGGCTGGCGGGTGGAGCAGGTCGCCCCAGTCGGTACGTTGTTGCATCTGCTGACGCGTGGCTGGGTCGATCGGTGCGCGGCCGGTGTCCCAGCCACCGCCCAAGGCCTTGTACAAGGTCACCAGGCTACTTACGGCATTACCGCGGCTGATCAGGTAGCCGTCCTGTTGCTGCAATAGCAGTTGCTGGGCGTCGAGCACGCGTTGGAAGTCGGCGAAGCCTTCGCGGTACTGCGAGCTGGCCAGGTTCAGCGAGCGTTGCGCAGCCTGGGAGGCCTGGTCGCGAATGGCTGCACTCTGCAGCGAGCGCACCAGCCCACTGGCAGCATCGTCGGCCTCGCGGGCGGCTTCGCGCACGCCCTGGTGGTACAGCTCGATCAGTTGCTGCAAGCGGGCATCCTCTACCCGCACCGCGTTCTTGCGCCGGCCGTAGTCGAACGGGTTCCAGATCAGGCTGGGCCCGGCGGCGATGTCGAAGGTATTGGGCAGGTGGCTGGCCGATAAAAAGGTCCAGCCGATGCTGCCCAGCAAGCTCAGCTGTGGATAAAGATCAGCCTCGGCCACACCGACCAACGCCGACTGCGCCGCCACCGCCTGCTCGGCCGCGCGGATATCCGGGCGGCGCTGCAACAGGCTGGCAGGTACGCCCTGCAGCACTGCGCGGTCTGGTAAAGGCAGCTGGCCATGGCCGGCCTCCAGCTGCGCCAGCGGCCCGGGTGGGCGGCCCAGCAATGAACACAGCACGTTGCGCAGGGCGTTGAGCTGGTTCTCGAATTCGGGGATGGTGGCCAGGGTCGCCAGGTATTGAGTGCGCGCTTGCTGCCAGTCGAGTTCGTCATTCTCGCCATGGCGGAACAGCCGTTCGGTAATCTCCAGGCTACGCGCCTGGCGCTTGCCGTTCTCTTGCGCGATCGCCAGCCGCGCCTCGGCGGTACGCAGGGCAAAGTAGGTGTCGGCCACTTGTGCACGCAGCAACAGCATGGCATCGGCATAGTTGGCCTGAGAGGCGAAGTACAAGGCGTCGGCGCTTTCGATGGCGCGACTGAAGCGGCCCCAGAAGTCGATTTCCCAGCCTATGTCGAAGCCGACGCTGGATTGCCAGAACACCGAATCGCGCGCAGTGGCCGTGCCGGACTGGTTTTGCTTCAGGTACAGGCTCTGCGCACCCAGCTGCTGCAGCTGTGGATAACGCCCGGTCTGCACGATGGCCAACTGGGCGCGGGCTTCAGCAATGCGCAGGCCAGCCACACGCAGGTTGGTGTTATTGGCGTCGGCCTCGGCAATCAGCGCGTCCAGCATCGGGTCGGCAAACACCGCCCACCACTGGCGCAGGTCGGGTGTTGCGGCGCTACGCCCTGCCTGCTCCAGCAATGGCGTGCTCCAGCCGTCCAGCCACGGCACCTGGGGCTTTTCGAAATCCGGGCCGACCTGGGTGCAGCCGGCCAGCACCATCAGCAGGCCCAGGCCACAGCGGCGGTTGGGCATGGCTCAGGCAGCGGGTGGTGCCGGTTGCTCCGGCACCTGCAGCGCAACCCATTGCCAGAACAACACGTAGGTTACGCCAAGGATCACCGGGCCGATGAACAAGCCGATGATGCCTTTGACCACCATGCCGCCCAGTGCCCCGATCAGCACCACCGGCATCGGTACGTCCACACCGCGCCCCAGCAGCAGCGGCTTGAGCACGTTGTCGGCCAGCCCGGCGACAAAGGTGTAGATGGCGAAGATGATGGTCGCCACCGTGAAGCCTTCGACGTTGAACACGTAGATGATCACCGGCACCGTGACCAGGGTAGCGGGTGCCTGGGCAATCCCCAGCATGAGGATGACGATGGCCAGCATGCCGGCCCCGGGCACCCCTTTGACCACAAAACCGACGCCGATCAGCAGCATCTGGATGAAGGCGATGCCGATCACGCCCTGCGCCACCGCGCGAATGGTGGCGGTACACAACTTGGCCAAGGGTTTGCCGCGCTCTTCGCCCGATACCCGCATGGCAATACGCTGCGCGGCGACTTCGCCGCGGTCACCGAAGGCCATGATGACTCCGGAAATGATGATGGCACCGATGAACAGAAAAAAGGCCGCACCGGCGCTGGCTGCAGCGCCTAATACCGTAAGCCCGGCACCCTTGATTTGCGGCATCCACTGATTCAGTACGCTGGCCATGTTTTCGGAGGCCGCCAACCATAGCGCATACACCTTCGGCCCGATCAGTGGCCAGGCGGCCACAGACTCAGGTGGCGTCGGCACGCTCCAGGCCCCGCTCTTGAGCAACGTCACCAGGCTGTCCACCGACTCGCCGATGGACATTACCACCAGATAGATCGGCACCAGCAGCACCACCAATACCAGTAACACCACCAGCGTCGCGGCATAGCCATGCTTGAGCCCGGTACGGCGCTGAAGGCGGCAATGCAACGGGTACAAGGTAACCGCCAGGATCACCGCCCACAGCATCAGCTCGAGGAACGGCTGGAACACCTGGAAGGCGAATATCACCAGGCCGGCCACCAGACCCGCCTTGATCAACACATCGAGCAGGCCCCGCGACAGCGCACTGTCAAGCTTGATACCCGGTTGCATGCTGCACCTCCGAACGTTCTGTTCGCCGTGTGTCTCGATTCAGTGCCCCGTTTCCGGGGCTGCCAGCGCAGGTGGTACGTCTTGCAGCCGTCGCGCCAGGGCCATCATCACCAACGGCACCACGGCCATCGACAGGGTGATGGCCAGTACCAGCAAGTCATGCACTTGTGGTGACAACACCTGATGGTCCCGCGCCAGCTTGAACACCACGAAGGCAAACTCGCCCCCAGAGGCCAGCACCACGCCCAGGCACAGCGCCTGGGACGGGTTGAGGCCTCCGGCCATGCGCCCCAGGCCATACAGCAACGGCAGCTTGATACCCACCAGCAGCAGCGTCAGCCCCAACACCGCCAGCGGCATGCCCAACAGCAGGTGCAGGTCGGCGCTCATTCCCACGCCCACGAAGAACAGCCCCAGCAGCAAGCCTTTGATGGGTTCGATCTGGGTTTCCAGTTCGTGGCGAAACGGCGACTCGGCCATCAGCACGCCGGCCAGAAATGCCCCTAGCGCCATCGATACGCCCACGTGCTCCATCAACCAAGCAGTGCCCAGCACCACCAGCAAGGCCGTGGCGGTCGACAGCTCGGGCAAGCCCGAACCCACCGTCCACTTGAAAACCGGGGTCAACAGATAGCGACCAAAGATAATCAGAACCCCAATGCCCACAGCCACAGCCAGCAACGGCCAGGCCCCTTCGTCGGCAGTGCTGACATTGCCACCGAGCAGCGGCACCACGGCAATCAAAGGAATGGCTGCGATGTCCTGGAACAACAGGATGGCCACAGCCAGGCGGCCGTGGGGCTTGCCCAGGTCCTTGCGCTCGGCGAGTACCTGCAGGCCAAACGCGGTGGAAGACAGCGCCAGGCCCACGCCCAGCACGATGGCGGCCGGACGCGACTGGTCGAACAGCCAATAGGCCAGTAGCCCAAGCACCACGGCGCTCAGCCCCACTTGCAGCGTACCCACACCGAACAGCGCCCGGCGCATGGTCCACAAGCGCTGGGGCGATAGCTCCAGGCCAATGACGAACAGCAGCATCACCACGCCCATCTCTGACAGACGCGCCACGTTATCGGGGTTGTTCAGCAGGCCGAGCACCGAGGGGCCGATGAGCATGCCGGCCAGCAGATACCCAGGCACAGCGCCCATCCGCAAACGCTGCGCCAGTGGCACCAGAAGCACCACGGCCAGCAGGAACACTACCGTCGCCTGCAACAGGCTGCCGTCATGTGGCATGAGCTCTTACCCTCGCAGCTCCCCGCAGGGAGGGGTTCAGAAGCGTTCTTCGACGACCTTGAACGGGTAGGCCACAGCCTTGTACTTGCCGATCTTGCCGCGCTTGGGCAGCTTCACCACCTGGTCACGGGTGATGTCCTTGTACGGAATCCGGCTGAGCAGATGGCTGATGATGTTCAGGCGGGCGCGGCGCTTATCGTTGGAATGGGCCATGAACCACGGCGCCCAGGCGGTATCCGACGCGGCGAACATGTCGTCACGCGCCTGGGTGTAGTCATCCCAGCGGGTATACGACTTGAGGTCCATGGGCGAAAGCTTCCACAGCTTGCGGCCATCGTTGATGCGATCCTGCAGGCGGAGGGTCTGCTCCTCGGCGCTGACCTCGAGCCAGTACTTGATGAGGATGATCCCCGACTCGACCATGACCTTTTCGAACACAGGCACACCGGTGAGGAACTTGTCGACGAGTTCGTCGGAGCAAAAGCCCATTACCCGCTCGACGCCCGCACGGTTGTACCAGCTGCGATCGAAGATCACCACCTCGCCCGCTGCGGGCAAATGCCCCAGGTAGCGCTGCAGGTACATCTGGGTTTTTTCCCGCTCGGTCGGTGCCGGCAGCGCCACCACGCGAAACACTCGCGGGCTGACGCGCTCGGTAATGGCCTTGATGGTGCCGCCCTTGCCGGCGCCATCGCGGCCTTCGAAGACGATGCATACCTTCAGCCCCTTGGCCACCACCCACTCCTGCAACTTCACCAGCTCCACATGCAGGTGCTTGAGCGCTTTCTCGTACGCCTTGCCGCCCAGTTTTTCTGGCTGTTCCTGGGTGGGTTTCTTCCTGGACGGCTTCGACATGACACTCTCCTGAAGGCGAATGAAGAGTCAGTATGGTCGATCCATGACGGTTTGCCGCTTCGCTTGCAGATTGGTGAAGGGCTGCCTTGCAGCCCCCACGAGGCGCTATTTGGCCAGCTTGTTGTAACTGGTCATCAGGTTGCGATAGTCCGGGATATGGTTGGAGAACAGCGTCCCCAACCCTTCGATGTCATTGCGCCAGTCGCGGTGCAGCTCGCATGCCACGCCAAACCAGGTCATCAACTGCGCCCCGGCCGCCTCCATGCGCCGCCAGGCCGAATCACGGGTCAGTTCGTTGAAGGTGCCGGAGGCGTCAGTGACGACGAACACCTCAAAGCCCTCCTCCAGCGCCGACAAGGCCGGGAAGGCCACGCACACCTCGGTGACCACACCAGCAATCAGCAGCTGCTTCTTGCCAGTGGCTTTTACCGCTTTGACGAAATCTTCGTTGTCCCAGGCGTTGATGTTGCCGGGGCGTGCGATGTAGGGGGCGTCAGGGAACTGCTCTTTCAGCTCCGGCACCAAGGGGCCGTTGGGGCCGGTCTCGAAGCTGGTGGTGAGGATGGTTGGCAGCTTGAAATACTTGGCCAGGTCGGACAGGGCCAGCACGTTGTTCTTGAAGCGGTCGGGGTCGATGTCCCTTACCAGCGATAGCAGACCGGTCTGGTGATCGACCAGCAGCACGGCGACGTTGTTCTTGTCCAGACGCTTGTATTGGAAGGCCACGGTGAACTCCTTGCTTCAGCGGGTTGGGAGTATCAGCGTAGGCAAGGATCAAGGGTGGGACAGACCGTCAGTCGGTTCGCTTGTTGCTGCCTGTACCGGCCTCATCGCCGGCAAGCCAGCTCCCACAAGGTACTGTGTCTTCCTTGGGCATCAGGCACGGGGAGATGGCAGAAATGCGACTGAACATTCGCTGCTGTGAGATGACGTTGGATAACTGCGGCAGATCTCAATGGGAGCGGGACGTAGCCTACTTTGCAACCCGACGATACTGCTGCTTGGGACTACGAGGTGAATCGGGATCTGTCATTTCGATCAAGCCAGCAGCCAAGGCCGGGTGCAAATAACTCTTACGGAATGTGGCACGGTGCGAGAGGCCCAGCTGATGCATGAGATCACTTGCCTTCAAAGCAACACCAGCGGGCAGCACCTTGAGAAGATTTGCTACTTGGTCGGTTACTTGGTCGGTTACTTGGTCGCTCTCTTTGGCTTCTACAAGCGCACTTAGCAACGCTTCAAGCATGTACTCGACAAACGGGGTAGCTTCAGCAGCCTGGTCAGCCGCAGCCAGCGCAGCGTAGTAAGCGTCCTGCTGCTCACGGATAACAGTTTCGACCGGCAGGTATGCCATCGCTGGTCGCCACCGGCTAAGCAGCAGGGTTTGCCATAGCCGTCCCATGCGCCCGTTGCCGTCAGCAAACGGGTGGATGAATTCGAATTCGTAGTGGAATACACAGCTGGTAATCAGCGGATGCCAATCGTTGTTCGAGAGCCAATCCAGTAAATCGTGCACCAGTGTCGCCACCCGGCTGGCCGGTGGTGCCATATGTAACAGGCGAGAACCCCGATAAATCCCCACACCACCGCGCCTGTAACGCCCAGCGTCGTCTATCAGGCCATGCATCTAAGCGCTGCATTGCGATAGGCAGTCAATAACCCCACTTGCTCGCTGACTTCGGCAACCAGAGCCAGAATCCGGGGGGTCACCGTCAGCGGTGGTTGGTAATTGCTCATTGCCTGCAACCTGAAGGGGTGGTGAACGACGCCGGCCATGGAAGGGATCGTCCAAATGCTGGATGCCACAGCTGCAGACACCTTAGTCGACACATTACGCGAGGGTAAAGGAAGCATTGCCATCACTTCACAAATTCCTGAACTGATTATTTGCCTCCAGCGATTTGTTCCCTCGCCAACCATCACCAGAATCGCTTCACCATAATCACAAAAACCGTGAGGCCACTCCCGTGGACCAGACCCTTCAGGTGCGCCAAGCCGCCGCCAACCTCGTTGCCGCGTTCGCCAGCAACGACACCGCCCGCTATTTCGCCTGTTTCAGCGAAGACGCCACGTTCCTCTTCCACACCTTGCCGCAACCGCTGCTGTCGCGCCGTGCCTACGAAGACCTCTGGGCGCAGTGGCAGGCCGAAGGTTTTGCCGTGCTTGCTTGCGAGTCGGGCAATGCCCACGTGAGCCTGCAAGGTGACGTGGCGATCTTCATGCACGATGTGGCCACGCATATCCGCATCGCCGGCGAGGAACACCAGTTGAGCGAACGCGAGACCATCGTCTTCCGCCACCAGGGTGACCAGTGGCTGGCCTGCCATGAGCACCTGTCGGTCGTCTCGCCGGCCTGATCACCTTTTTACGCGGCCCTGCCGCCCTGCCATCGCACCCACAAGAAGGCCCGCGCACGCGCAGGCCCACAACAACCGCGCTGGAGCATCACCATGAGCCACTCGACCGGTATCGAGACCAACGGTGTCGAACAGATCCCCGACGATCAACGCGACGCCTCCCCGCTGGACCTGTTCCGCCTGATTTTCGGCGGCGCCAATACCTTCGCCACCGCCGTGCTGGGCAGCTTCCCCGTGCTGTTCGGGCTGTCGTTCCAGGCGGGTGTGTGGGCCATTCTGCTCGGCGTTGGCGTGGGCGCGCTGATTCTTGCGCCGATGGGTTTGTTCGGTGCGCTTAACGGCACCAACAACGCCGTGTCGTCGGGCGCACACTTTGGCGTGCACGGGCGTATCGTCGGCTCGTTCCTGTCGCTGCTCACGGCGGTGGCGTTCTTCTCGCTGTCGGTGTGGAGCTCGGGCGATGCCCTGGTCGGCGGCGCCAAGCGCCTGGCCGGCCTGCCGGAAACCGACCTCACCCTGGGCCTGGCCTACGGCCTGTTCGCGGTGCTGGTACTGGTGGTGTGCATCTTCGGCTTCCGCTTCATGCTGTGGGTCAACAAGATTGCCGTGTGGGCTTCAAGCCTGCTGTTCCTGCTGGGCATCGTTGCCTTTGCCGGGCCGTTCGACGCCAGCTACGCAGGTAGCGTCAACCACGGCCAGGCGGGCTTCTGGGCGGCGTTCGTCGGCGCAGCGATCCTGGCCATGAGCAACCCGGTGTCGTTCGGCGCCTTCCTGGGCGACTGGTCGCGCTATATCCCGCGTGCAACACCCAAGACGCGCATCATGCTGGCGGTGATTGCCGCCCAGGGCGCAACGCTGATTCCGTTCCTGTTCGGCCTGTGCACCGCCACCTTGGTCGCGACTCAGGCACCGGACTACATTGCCGCCAACAACTATGTGGGTGGCCTGCTGGCGGTGGCGCCAAGCTGGTTCTTCCTGCCGGTGTGCCTGATTGCGGTGATCGGCGGCATGTCCACCGGCACCACTGCGCTGTATGGCACCGGCTTGGACATGTCCAGCGTGTTCCCGCGCCTGCTCAGCCGCGCCGGCGCCACGCTGCTGATCGGCGTGCTGGCGATCGGCTTCATCTTCGTCGGCCGTTTCACCTTCAACCTGGTGCAGAGCGTGTCGACCTTTGCGGTACTCATCATCACCTGCACCAGCCCGTGGATGGTGATCATGATCCTCGGCCTGATCACTCGCCGCGGCTTCTACCACGCCGATGACCTGCAGGTATTCACCCGCGGCCAGCGTGGCGGCCATTACTGGTTCCTGCATGGCTGGAACTGGCGCGGCATGGGGGCGTGGCTCCCCAGCGCGGCGGTCGGCCTGTGTTTCGTCAACCTGCCGGGGCAGTTCGTCGGCCCGCTGGGCGACCTGGCTGGCGGCATCGACCTGAGCCTGCCGGTCACCCTGGGGCTGGCCGGCGTGTTGTACCTGGTACTGCTCAACCTGTTCCCTGAACCTGCTGGCGTGTATGGCCCCCGGGGCCCGCGTTGGGTGCGTTGCAAAAGCACCGCGCACACGCCTGTGACCACTGCCGAAATGGCCTGACTGGAAACCGACCATGACCAATTCCCACTACATCGCCGGCCGCTGGGTCGAAGGCCAAGGCAGCGACTGCATCAGCGTCAACGACCCTGCGCTGGGGCAACCGTTCGCCGAGTTCATGGCTGCCAGCGTGGCCCAGGTCGACCAGGCCGTAACCGCTGCCCGCAGCGCCCTGCCCTCCTGGAAAACCACCAGCGCCAGCGAACGCGCGGCCTACCTGCGCGGCTTTGCCGAACAGCTCGGGCAACGCCGCGAAGCGTTGATCACCTTGCAAATGCGCAACAACGGCAAGCCGCGCCACGAAGCCGAGATCGACCTGGACGACGCCATCGCCACCTTCGGCTACTACGCCGAGCTGGCCGAGCAACTGCCTGCCAAGAATCGCGACGTGCCACTGGCCGCCCCAGGCTTCACCGCGCGCACTCGCCTTGAGCCGGTGGGTGTGGTCGGCCTGATCGTGCCGTGGAACTTCCCGCTGGTGACCAGCGCCTGGAAGCTAGCCCCGGCGCTGGCTGCCGGCTGCACCGTGGTGCTCAAGCCATCGGAAGTCACCCCGCTGATCGAACAGGCCTACGGCCAGATCGCCGACGCCCTGGGCCTGCCGGCCGGGGTGCTGAACATCGTCAACGGCAAGGCCGAGACCGGCGCCGCACTGAGCAACCACAACGGCCTGGACAAACTGTCGTTCACCGGCAGCAACAGCGTCGGCAGCCAGGTAATGCGCAGCGCGTCGGCACAGTGCCGGCCGGTGACGCTGGAGCTGGGCGGCAAGTCGGCCATCGTGGTGTTTGACGATTGCGATGTCGACCAGGCGGTCGAGTGGATTGTCGCCGGTATCAGCTGGAACGCGGGGCAGATGTGTTCGGCCACCTCGCGGCTGCTGGTGCAGGACGGTATTGCCGATGCGCTGCTGCCACGCTTGCAGGCGGCACTGGAAAACCTGCGGGTTGGCAACCCGCTGACCGAAGAGGTCGACATGGGCCCGCTGACCAGCCAGGCCCAGTGGCTGAAGGTGGCCGGCTACTTTGCCACGGCGCGGGAAGAAGGCTTGCAGTGCCTGGCCGGTGGCAAGGCGTTGGACCGCGACGGCTGGTTCGTCAGCCCTACGCTGTATACCGATGTGCCGAAACACAGCCGCCTGTGGACCGAGGAAATCTTTGGCCCGGTGCTGTGCGCACGCCGGTTTGCCAGTGAAGAGCAGGCGATTGCCGAGGCCAATGACAGCCGCTTCGGGCTGGTGGCGACCGTGTGCTCTGCCGATTTGCAACGCGCCGAGCGTGTGGCCGATGCGCTGGAGGTTGGCCATGTGTGGATCAACTCGGTGCAGGCGGTGTTCGTCGAAACCTCGTGGGGCGGTACCAAGGGTAGTGGCATCGGCCGCGAGCTGGGGCCTTGGGGCTTGTCCGCCTACCAATCGGTCAAGCATGTGACCCGGTGTTTGGGCTGAATTATCAGGGGCCGCTTTGCGGCCCTTTCGCAGGCAAGCCAGCTCCCACCAGTACGGCGCTGTCGTTGAAAGTTGCGCTGTACCTGTGGGAGCGGGTTTACCCGCGAAGAGGCCGGCACAGGCAGAACAAAACTCCGCCCCGCGTGACTTTCCCCGCCCGCTGCAAAGTCCCACCTCCTGGTACCCCAACAATCACAACACCAGGCCGGACCACCCATGCACCCTCAACGCACCGCCTTGCACAACGAATTGCACGCCCGCCCGTCGCTTTACTTCGACGGCCCTGCGCATGTCTTCCACCTGGCCTTGCTCGGCGGTGATGCTGCCTGTGCAGCGCTGCTGCAACGCTGCTGCCCGGAGGCCCTGGACACCGCTGCCGCCCAAGGCATTACCCGCCTGGATGGCCACCCGTTCAAGTGGGAACGGCACACCGAGTTCTTCACCCTGACACTGGTGGTGCCGTGCGCTGCCACCGACACCGAATGGCGGCCCCTGCCTCCCGTGCTGGCCGAAGCCATCGCCCCACAGGCGGCGCAGGTGATCAACGCCGTGCAGGTGCTGGTGCGTGACGAACAGGGGCTTGAGCTGCCTCGCTACGGTTTCAAAGACCCGTGCGGCTCGTGCGTTGGCGGGGGCGATGCTGTGGTGTGGAGCGATTTCCGCCTGACCGAAGATGGCACCAACCGTTTCCTGTTCATCAACCGCCGCCTCAATGCCTACCGCCAGGGCCGAATGATCCGCCGTCTGCTGGAAATCGAGACGTACCGCATGATGGCCTCGCTGACCCTGGCCACGGCCAAGGCCCTGAGCCAAGAACTGGACACCTTCGACAAGACGTTGGTCAGCCTCTCGGAGCGCAGTGCCGGGGGGGACGGCCATGACTCCAAAGGGCTGCTGGACGCCATTGCCCACTTGTCACGCCAGGTGGTCAGCCACACGGTAAAAACCCGCCACCGCTTCGGCGCCACCCA
Source organism: Pseudomonas sp. BN505 (assembly GCF_029873175.1). Lineage (NCBI taxonomy): Bacteria > Pseudomonadati > Pseudomonadota > Gammaproteobacteria > Pseudomonadales > Pseudomonadaceae > Pseudomonas > Pseudomonas sp. BN505. The sequence goes on along the minus strand of NZ_SSOI01000025.1, from coordinate 9,379 downwards.
AGCCTATGCGCAACTGGTGTTCGAACGCCTGGGCGAGCTGCGGGAAAGCCATGTAGGCGACTGCCAGCGCCTGGGGGTGTTCATCGAGCGTCGGTTCAAGCCGACTGTGCGCTATTGCGCGGCGACCGAGCAGCGGCTGGAGCAATTGGCGAAGAACGTGGCAAACCTGGGCGACCTGTTGCAGGCGCGTGTTCAGGTAGAAATGGAAGAACAGAACGCCGAGATCCTGCGCAGCCTCAATGCCCGGGCCGACGCCCAGGTGAAAATTCAGCGGGCGGTGGAGGGGCTGTCGATCATTGCCATCACCTACTACCTGCTGAATTTGTTCAAGCTGCTGTATGGCGGGCTTAATGTGCTGGGGTTGGGGCTGACGGCGCGGGATGGGTTGCTGGCCATGGCGCCGCCGGTGCTGCTGGTATTGTTGGTGATTCTGCTGAGGATCAAGCAGGCCAAGCAGCATTGAATTCGGGGGCGCTACGCGCCCCTTTCGCGGCACAAGGCCGCTCCTACAAGGGATCGCGTACCCTGATAGCGTTCGCATTCCCTGTAGGAGCGGCCTTGTGCCGCGAAAGGGCTGCGCAGCAGCCCCCGCTCATTACACCGACTCGTCAGCGGGGCGCGTACCCTCTTGCACCAGCACCATGCTCTGCGGCGAAGACAGCGGAATGCCTTCATCACGCAGGCGACCAAGAATGGTGAACAGCAGGTCGCTACGAGTGCCTGACACCTGCCGCGGCCCCGCCACGTAACCACTGACGCCAATCACCATGCCACTGGCCGTCAGGTCCTTGAACGACACCGAAGTGGCGGGCGCATCCAGAATCGCCTCATGCTCGTGGTACGCCGCCAGCAGCAACTCGCGTACCCGGTTGGCATCGGTCTCCAGTGGTAGGGTCAGGGTAATGCCGACCACGCCCAGCGCATTGCCCATGGTCACGTTGCGCACGTTCTGCGAAATGAACTGCGAATTGGGCACGATCACCGTCGAGCGGTCGGACATCTGGATTTCGGTGGCACGCACATTGATGCGGCGGATATCACCCTCGACGCCCGCCAGGCTGACCCAGTCGCCCACCTTGACGGGGCGCTCGGTGAGCAGGATCAGGCCGGAGATGAAGTTCTGCACGATCTGCTGCAGACCAAAACCGATACCTACCGACAGGGCACTGACTACCCAGGTGAGGCTGGTGAGGTTGATGCGCAGGGTCGACATGACCAGCATGGCCAGGAACAGGAAGCCCAGGTAACCGACCAGGGTCACCAGCGAGGCGCGCATGCCGGCGTCCATGTCGGTTTCCGGCAGCAGGCGTTCACTCAGCCAGCGCTTGACTACGCGAATGGCGAACAGGCCACCGAAGAAAATCGCCAGGGCCAGCAGGATGTCCTGCGGCACGATGTTGAGGTTGCCAAGCAGCTTGCCGCCGGTGCCGTCCCAGTCGCCCAGGCTCATCAGCAGCTCGCTGGGGCTGGTGCCCGACGGCATCAGCGCAAGCAACAGTGCCAGGAACAGCACGATGGTACGGCCGATGCCGGCCAGGATGGTGCTGGCCTGCGCCTGGTGGCGAGGCGCCAGGCCCAAGGTTGAGGCCAGCGCCAAACCACCTGGCTGACGTGGCGACAGCAAGGTTTCGCACAGGTCACCGAAGAAGGTGGTCAGCAAGTACGCACAGGTGACCACCAGGCTGACCCATAGCAATTTGGCGGTGAGGAAGTAGGCGAGCGTCAGGTAGCCGGCGAGCAGAGCCAGCAAGATCAGCGTCAGCCAGATGACCATCACGAACGGGATAAGCCCGGCGAGGCCCGTGGGGCGCTCCAGGTCATGCTTGCGCAAGGTTCGGCGATAACGCAGCAGCGCGCCGGCAAAGATGAATGCCACGACCAGCGCGGTGAGGCCATTGACCGCCACGGTCAACGCCAGGCTGGCGCCGATGACGCTGTTGATGCGCTCCATGGTCATCATCACCATCAGCGCCAAGGCCAGTACCTTGGGGAACCAACCGAGCGCACTGGCAACTTCGTCATGCATCGGCGGCAGGCGCCAGGACGGGCGCTGCAGCATCAGCATGGCGCGGCCCAGGCCGGTGATGAAGGCGCTGAACACCACCAGGGTGAGAATGTGGTTGACCAGGCTGGCGATATCCGAGCCCAGCTCGGCGCTGCTCTCCAGCCCCCAGCGCAGCAGCGATACAGAGCCGGCAATGGTACCCAGGGTTGCCAGGCTGACGCCCAGGGCCAAGGCGCTGCGGCGCAAGCGGCCCTCGGGCAACCAGCCGACCATGGCACTGGCCAGCAGGCGCTCGAGCACGCGCCGCACCAAGGTCCAGACCAGAATCGCCGCCACCAGGCTGGTAATGAACAGCCAGCGGTTTTCGGCGCTGAAGGCACTACCGATGGCGTCGGCCGCCTCGCCGCGCAGGTCACGCAGACGCGCCACGTCGTCCTGAGTGGGGCGGATGATGCTCTGCCAGAACGCCGGGGTCAGTGGCGAGGCCGCACGGCTGGTGATTTGCGAGTTGAACTGGCTACGGCGCAGGTTGACGATTTGCGTGGAAAGGTCGCGGGCCGACTGATTCAGCTTGGTGGCCTGGTCCTGCTGGGCTACCAGCGCTTTTTTTTCGGCCTCCAGCGCTTTGCGCTGCTGGGTCAGGGTGGCGGCTTCGTCCGGCTGCACCGGGCCGATGACCTTGAGCTTGTCCTCGAGCTTTTCTATGTCGGCGGTGCGCTGTGCACTCAATGCATCCGCCTGGCGCTGAACCTGCATCGCCGCCAGGCGCAACTGCGACAGCAAGTCGTCGTTGGCCTCACTGGTGACGCCCTGGCGGATCAGGTCCAGCCGGTCGCTCAGCTGTTCGATGCTGGCGTTTTCATCCAGCGCTGGCGCTTCGGCAGCCGCAAGATTGGACAATGGCGTGGCCGGGGCCGACCAAGCCGGGCTGGCAATAACCAGCATCAGGGCCAGCAGGGCCATCAGGCCTGGGCAATAACGGGCAAGGCTCACACGCCTCATCGAAGTTTCCTCTTTACAACTCGATTTGGCGGGGGATTCTACGCGGCTTCAGGCAATCAGGAGAGTGCCGTCTCTCGCTTCAGGAGTTGCTGTTTGCGCTCGACACCCCAACGGTAGCCACTGATGTCGCCGTCCCGGCGCACCACCCGATGGCAGGGGATGGCCACCGCGATGTGGTTGGCCGCGCAGGCCATGGCCACCGCGCGCACCGCTTTGGGCGCACCGATACGCTCGGCAATATCGGTGTAGCTGACCCGGCTGCCGGCCGGCACCTCGCGCAACGCCTGCCACACCCGCTCCTGAAACGCCGTACCTTGCACATCCAACGGCAGCGCCAGGCCCAACGCCGGGGCTTCGACAAAGCCCACCACTTCGGCGACCAACTGTTCGTAGGCGCTATCGCCACCGATCAGGCGGGCCTTAGGGAACTGGTCTTGCAGGTCGTGCAGCAGGCCCTCAGGGTCGTCGCCTAGCAAAATCGCGCAAATGCCCTTCTCGCTCTGGGCCACCAGGATGGCCCCCAGCGAACACTGGCCGAGGGCAAAGTGGATGGTGGCCCCTGCGCCGCCGGCACGGTACTGCCGGGGGCGCATGCCCAGGCGCTGATCGGCGCTTTCGTAGAAGCGGCTGTTGGAGTTGAAGCCGGCATCGTAGATGGCGTCGGTGACTGAACGCTGGCCATCTTCCAGGTGCTCACGCAGGCGGCGGGCACGGAAGGCGGTGGCATAGGCCTTGGGAGTAACGCCGGTTTCGGCCTTGAACAGGCGGTGCAGGTGGAAGGGGCTTACGGCCAGTTGCGCACTGAGCTGGTCGAGGCTGGGCGCAGGGTCGATGGTTTCGATCAGGCGGCAGGCGCGGGTGACCAGTTGGCTGTGGCGGGTGGTGCTGGCCTTGCTGATACAACGCTTGCAGGCACGGTAACCCGCCGCTTCGGCGGCAGCGGGGGTGTCGTAGAACTCGACATTGGTGCGCTTGGCCATGCGTGATTTGCAGCCGGGGTGGCAGTAGACACCGGTGGTGCGGACGGCGTAGACGAAGTGGCCCGTAGCGGTGGAGTCGCGGGACTCCACGGCTTGCCAGCGTTGGTCGGGGGTGATGTAGAGATTCATGGGTTAGCATCCAGATAAGTTGTCGCCTGTACCGGCCCTTTCGCGGGTAAACCCGCTCCCACAGGGACTGCACAAGGCTCGAGCATTGGGCAGTCCCTGTGAGTTACCTGTACTGGCCTCTTCGCGGGCATGCCCGCTCCCACAGGGACTGCAGAAGGCTCGAACCCGGCAGAGGTACCTGTGGGAGCGGGTTCACCCGCGAAGGGGCCCGTTCAGGCGCTGCAAAAACCTCAGGCCCGCCACAGGTACCAGGCCGCCACGGTTCGAAACGGCCGCCAGCCGCCGCCCAGCGAGCGCATCTGCGCAGGTGTCGGCGCCTTGTCCAGCCCCTTCAGCCGTCGGTACCCCTCGCGCACGCCAAAATCGTCCACCGGCAGAATGTCCGAACGCTCCAGGCTATAGATCAGCAGCATCTCCACCGTCCATCGCCCTACCCCGCGCAAGGCTACCAGGCGTTCGATCAGGGCTTCGTCGGCCATGGCCAATGCCTCTTCCCGCGTCGGCACCAAGCCTTCCAGCCGTGCCTGGGCAATGCCTTGCACCGTGGCCATCTTGCTTGCCGAGAACCCACAGGCGCGCAGGGTTTCCGGGCTGACCGTCAGCAACTGCTGTGGCGTCGGGAACGCATCCCCCGGGAACAATGCCAGCAACCGGCCAAGGATCGCTTCGGCAGCCCGGGCATGCAGTTGCTGGTAGGCAATCGCCCGCACCAGCGCTTCGTAAGGCTCACGCCCCGGCGTGGCCTGGTGCAGGCAGGGCCCGGTTGCAGCAATGTGCCGCGACCAGTCCGGGTCGAGCGCTGCCAAATATCGAGTGGCCTCGCAATAGGCCTCGGGTGAAAGGTCGGCCAGAATCATGGCGCCTCCAACAGGTTGAATGCAGGCCCAGCTTAGCTCAGCCGTTCATCGGCTAAACCCCGCTTCTTGCGCGGCTAATTCCTGGCATACCATTGCCCTGCGTCACATTCCCCGCATAGAATTGAGAACTATTCACAATCGCACAGTTCACAGGGCAAGGCCTTCGCTACGATGCAGATCAACGACACGCTCAAGCCGACCGAGGTCGCTCTGCTCTACCAGGCCCACCATAGCTGGCTGCGCGGCTGGTTGCGCAACCGGGTAGGTTGCAGCGAGCATGCCGCCGACCTGGCTCAGGATACCTTCGTGCGGCTGCTGCGGGCCCGCCAGGCTTCACCACTGAAAGAGCCACGCGCCTATCTCAGCAGCATCGCCCGTGGCCTGATGATCGACCAGTTCCGCCGTCGTGCACTGGAACACGCCTACCAGCAAAGCCTGGCCCACCTGCCCGAAGCCGAGGTACCCAGCGAAGAGCACCGCCTGGTCATTCTCGATGCCCTAGGCCGCCTCGACCGTGCCCTGCACCAGCTCAAGCCGCGTGTTCGCCAGGCGTTTCTGCTGGCTCAACTGGACGGCTTGAGCATCGTGCAGATTGCTCAGCAGCTGGAAGTGTCGCGGGCCACCGTCGAGCGCGACCTGGCCAAAGCCCTGGGCGTCTGCTACCGGTTACGTTATGCCGATGCATGAGCCCGCGCCAGCGCAGGCGCAGGTCGACCAAGCCATCGACTGGCTGGTGAAGCTGCGCTTCGACCGCCCCAGCCCACGTACCGAGCAGCAATTCCAGCACTGGCTGGCCAGCCACCCGCACAACCCCCTGGCCTGGCAACGGGTCAGCCAACTGGGCGACGAACTGGCCGGGCTGCCCAAGGACCTGAGCCGGCGCACCCTGGACGGCAGCCAGCGCCAGCGCAGCAGCCGCCGTGACCACCTCAAGTTACTGAGCCTGCTGGCCGTGGGCGGCAGCCTGGGCTGGGCCACGCGCGAACCTCTGGGCCTGCCGCAACTGCTGGCCGACAGCAGCACCGCCACGGGTGAACGGCGCCAGTGGCAAGTCAGCGATGGCAGCCATATACAGCTCAACACTGCCAGCGCCATCGACCTGCATTACAGCGCCGAGCAACGCCAGTTGGAACTGGTACGTGGCGAGGTCAGCCTGGACAGCAACCCCAACGATACCCGTCCGTTCTACATCGACACCCGCATCGGCCCGCTGACCACCCTCAACGGCCAGTTGCTGCTGCGTGAAAACAACCAAGGCCTGCTGCTGGCAGTGCGACGTGGTGAAGTTACGCTGTTTCCCACGTCGGCCTCACCGCGTCAGGTGCATTCGGGCGAAACGGTACAGGTTGGGGCCAATGGCAGTGTCCACGCGGTGGCGCTGCACAGCGACCCTTGGGGCTGGACCGACGGCGTGCTCAGCGTGCAGCAGATGCCACTGGGCGAGTTTGTCGCAGAGCTCGCCCGCTACCGCCCGGGCCTGTTGCGCTGCGCCCCTGAGGTGGCGAACTTGAAGGTGTCAGGCACCTATCAGTTGGCCGATACCGCTCAGATCCTGCAGTTGCTCACCCGCAGCCTGCCGGTGCGTGTCGACTACAAAACGCGCTACTGGGTAAGCATTGGCGCAGCCTGAAAAGCACATCACTCCGCCACGGCGCGCATCCGGCCCGCGCGTCGGTACGATTGCCGGGCAAAACACACGAACAACCCGGCCATCAGCGCCAGCGCCATGGGCAGGCCATGCGGGGCCACATCCATCGCCGCACCACTCACCAGCGGGCCGATCAAGCTACCAACGCCCCACAACAACCCCACGCTGGCATTGGCAGTGACAAGATCCTGGCCTTTGAAACGTTGCCCGATCAGCACCAACGCCAGGGTATAAATGCCCCCCGCAACCGCGCCCAGCACCACCAGCAGCGGCCACAGCAGCCAGGTCATGTTCAGCAGCCACGGCAGGCCGATGCCAATCGACATCGCCACCAACCCGCACACCAGGTGCAGCCCGGTGCGCTCCACCCGGTCGGCCAGCCAGCCCAACGGCAGCTGGAACAGCATGTCGCCGGCAAACACCACCGTCACCATCAGCGCCGCCACGCCCACGGCAAAGCCATGGCTGGTGGCGTACACCGGCAACAGCGACAGCACCACGGCATCGAAGAACGAGAAGAACAGCACCGCCACGCACAACGCCGGTGCCACGCGGAAGAAGCCGGCCAGGCCGAAGCTCTTGTCGCCCTCTTCATGTTCCACATGGTCATTGGGAACGGTCAGCACGATGCACAGCAACGCCAGGCCATAGCAGGCGGTGACCACTCCGGTGATCCACGGGCTGTTGGCCCCCAGCACCGCGAGCATGGCCGGGCCCAGCACCTGGAAGCCGGTAAAGCTGGTGGCATAAAGGGCCATGATCTTGCCGCGATTGTGCTCAGGGCAAAGCTCGTTGACCCACGACTCGCCGAGGATGATCGCGATACCCATGCCCAGCCCCAGGCCCAGGCGCAGCAGCGCCAGCAACCACATCGAGCCGAAGGCCGATTCGAGCAGGGCGATGCTGACGGTGCACAGGCTGAAACTCAGCAGGTAGATGGTGCGCCGGGTGAGGTGGCGGCAGCAGGCGTCGACCAGAAACGCCGAGAGCATCATGCCCGCAGCGGGGATGGCCGAGATGATGCCGATTTCCAGGGTACTGGCGCCGGCCTCATGCAGGCGCAACGACACCAGCGGCAGGCTGGCCCCCAGGCTGAAACCCACGACAGAAACGGCGAACAACAGGCCCGCCAGCAAACGCATGTTCATGTACCACTCCTTGCAAACCAGAAAGACGTGCAGACACAGGCGCGCACGCCGGGGGGCGAGCGACGCAAAAGCGCAGATCAGTTCAGGCGAGGTGTGGCGAGAAGGTGAAGGCAAACAGCACGCTGCGGCGACGCTTGAGTACCGTATCGCTCGGCCACGCACGACGCAGGGCCTGGAGGGCAGGCTGGCGGGCATGTGGGAGGGACGGGTTACGGCGCATTGCTTTGGCTACTACGCAGGTGGTGGGTAAAAAGAGGCGGCACTCTAGCCACCTCAAGGGAGGTAGTCAATCGCCCAGGGGCCTCTACGAGGCCCATTCGCAGCACAAGGCTGCTCCTTGTATGTTGTGCCTAGCCTGATGAGAGAGGTTATTCTCGTCAGGCTATAGAAGCACTTCCGGGGAGGCCGATCGCTCCTGAAGGCAGGGTTTGCCCCTGACCTTGTCTGTAGAGAGGCCCCCCGCCTCATTGCCCACTACGAAGAGTATCGAGAAGCCGACAAGTCGGACTTCGCATTACAAGGTTGCAGCGGCATGAAGTTCGAGGTCGGGGAACCGGAGGCCATTGTTACCTAACTCGCTTGGGAGTGGGAAGAATGAATGTCTGTGTGGGCCTGGATATTGGTTCTCGTACGTCGATCGTTGGGGTGCGTAAAGATGGGCGTCCCGCTGGACAGTGGGATATCGCTCAAACCCCTGCTGGTCGTAAGGCAGCGGTGAAAAAGCTGCAGGCGCTCAAGCCCAAGTCGATCGTGATGGAGGCGACCGGAATCTATTACCTGGACCTGGCCCTTGAGCTGCATGCTGCGGACCTTCCTGTTTCGGTGATCAACCCCAAGAGCTTCCATAATTTCGCCAAGCTGATGCTGGTGAACAGTAAAACTGACTCGATAGATGCTCAGTTGCTGTCCGAGTACGGTGAACGTATGACACCGCGCTTGTGGACACCGCCAAGCTCCGTACAGCTTGAGCTGAGGGCTCTTGGCCGGCACATCAATCGTCTGGTCGGGCACCGCACCAGGGCGAAGAATGAGCTGCATGCATTGCAGGCGACCGCTACGACCGTGTCGATGCTGATCGAAGATCAAGAGGAAGCGATTGCCACTTTGGACAATCGCATTGAGCGTTTCCGCAAAGCCGGACGTGAGTTGATCGCTCAGTGTCCGACGCTTAACCGGCAGTACAAGCAGTTACTAGCGGGCCCGGGAATGGGAGAAGTCTCGGCACTTGCTGCCTTGGCTGAGCTGACCACCCTTCCTCAAATGCTCAAGTCCTCTCAGGTCGCTCGTCATGCTGGTCTAGATGTTCGACAGACACAGTCGGGGACAAGCATTGATAAACCTGGTCGGCTCGGCAAAAGCGGGAATGCCTATTTACGGGCGGCCATGTACATGCCGGCGCTGACGGCGGTGCGCTGCGATCCTTACGCGAAGGCCTTTTATGAATCGCTGGTCAGCAGGGGGAAGAAAAAAATGCAAGCGATCGCCGCTGTCATGCGCAAGTACCTGACAGGCATATGGGCATGCATGCGCGGCGATGAACCATTTGATACGGCCAAGCTTTTCAGCTCTGAACACCTTAGAAAAGCTTGACCGCCAACAGAGTATCTACA
>NZ_SSOI01000024.1:0-11507 GCF_029873175.1 Pseudomonas sp. BN505 | reverse complement strand
GTTAGAATACCGGCCTGTCACGCCGGGGGTCGCGGGTTCGAGTCCCGTCCGCTGCGCCATCTTCGTTTCAAGGTCCCTAGAACACCTTGAAGCAAACACAAGAGAAGCGATCCTGTTGTCGCTTTTTTTGTGCCTGCCCTGAGGCCATTGCGGCGGAAGGGTAGACCCAGGTTTCAATCGGGCGCAAGCCTGAATGATACGCAGCGGTAGTTCAGTCGGTTAGAATACCGGCCTGTCACGCCGGGGGTCGCGGGTTCGAGTCCCGTCCGCTGCGCCATCTTAGCCTCAAGGCCCCTTGAACGCCTTGAAGCACGAAAAAAGCGACCTTCGGGTCGCTTTTTTTGTTTCTACGGCTGGAAACCCCCGGCTTTACCCAGATTTACACCAACCTGACAGACTCTTCACCGACCAGTGGTTCCTGTGCCTGCCTGCTGTGTTGCACAATAGGCACCTTCTCGACTTACCCGGAATTCGCAATGATCAGATCTTCCGTCTTTGGTGCGCTCGGGCTGGCCCTGGTGCTGGCGGGGGTGGCCGGTTGTTCCTCGAAAAAAACCGCCGTGTACGAGCACGAGAACTTCGATGACTCGGGTACCTTCTCGCGCAGTTTTCCGGTGAGCGATGCCGGCTCTTGCGAGGCCGCCCGGCGTGCCTTGCTCAGCCAGGGCTACATCATCACCAACAGCGGCGCCAACCAGGTGGTGGGCAACAAGAGCTTCCAGCAGAACAGCGAGAACCACCTGCAGATCAGCTTCAACGTGACCTGTGCGCCAGATGTAAGTGATGAACAGCGTTCGACCATGTTCGCCAACGCCCTGCAGGACCGTTACGCGCTGAAAAAGTCCAACACCTCCGCCAGCCTTGGCGTGGGCGTGCTGGGTTCGGTATCGATGCCGATCGGCTCCAGCGACGACTCGATGGTCAAGGTGGCCAGCGAAACGGTGACGGCGGCGCAGTTCTATGACCGGTATTTCGCCCTGGTAGAGAGCTACCTGCCCAAGCCCAAGCCGAAGAAGGTCGAAGAGGCCAAGGTCGAGGCGCCCAAGGTACAGAAACCCGCGGTGGAACTGGGGCTGCCGGAGCAGGCGGCTGCGAACCCGGTGGCACCTGCCCCGGCTTCGGAAGCCGTACCTGTGGCGCAAGTTGCACCAGCGGCTACGGCCGTTGCCCCGGCCAGTGAAGCAGCAGCGGCACCGGTGGTGAATGATAGCCAGGGCTCGCAGCCTGTCGCGCCGCCGGCCGAAGCGGCGCCGATTCAGGTGCAGCACGAAGCCCAGCCTGCCGAGGCCGCATCGCCTTCCCTTTGACTGTTTGCCTGTACCGGCCTCTTCGCGGGTAAACCCGCTCCCACAGGTACTGCACCGATCTCAAACTCTGTGCAGTACCTGTGGGAGCGGGTTTACCCGCGAAGAGGCCGGTACAGGCTGTAAACATTCCCTGTTACAGACACCCCGCGATAACTTCCTGAACACCTGCTACGTTTACCACTCATAAGCTTGTCATCATCTCTTCATCCCACCTGCCTAGGCTGAAGGTGATACCTACGAAGACAAAACGAGCAAAGAGGACGCAGGGCGATGGATGAATACCAGGAAGAACTACTCGAAACCCAGGCTTACGAACTGGACACCCCGGAACCGGCTGAAGACGCTACCGAGCTTTAGCCCGCCCGCCGCTGGCTGCGGCGGAACTCCCCCGGCGTAAGGCCCGTCCAGCGCTTGAACGCGCGCTGGAAGGCCTCGGCCGAAGCAAACCCCAACAGATAGGCAATCTCGCCAAAGGCCAGCTCCGTGTCACGGATATAGGTCTCGGCCAGGTCGCGCCGCGTTTCATTGAGCAAGTCGCGAAAGCGCGTGCCTTCCTCGGCCAGCTTGCGGCGCAGGGTCCAGGTGGGCAGTTGCAAGTGCAGCGCCACTTCTTCCAGGTCCGGTTCACGGCCGCCATTGAGCAGCGGGCCCAGCAGATGAGTAATGCGCTCACCCAGGCTGCGCACCCGCGTAAGCTGTTGCATTTGCGCCTCACACAGCTGCAGCAGATGCTGCCAGGTGCTCGGGCAGTGCCTGGGGTTGGCCAGCTGCAGTGTGGCGCGGCTCAGACGCAGCTGGTTGCCCTCGGCCGCGAACTGTATGGGTGCGCTGCACAGCGGCTGATAGCGCGCCGCATAGGTGGGCGCGGAAAATTCGATGTCCAGGCGCTCGGCCTGCACCGTTGTGCCAGCCAGATCGGCCAGCTGCGCCAGCCAGCCGGCAAGCAGTGAATCGACCACGAAGCGGTTGTAGGCGTTGTAGGGGCTGATGGAGTAGAAGCGCAGCCAGGCACCCTGGGCATCTTCCTCGAAGCTGGAATGGCCACGGTAGTTGGCCGCATACAGGGGCTCGAAGCGCAGCAGGGTGCGCGCCGCATCGCCCAGAGTCGGCGCCTGGGCGGCGGTGACCCCGGCCAGGCCGGCATGCGCCAGTCGGCTCAGGCGCCCCATGTGCAGGCCCAGCGCGGCCTCACCGCACAGCTCGATGGCGGCGTGGCCCAGGTGCATGTAACGGGGGATCGACAAGCGCGCGCCGGCCTCTGCGAGGCGGGGTGCATCCAGGCCATAGCGGCGCAGCAGAGGCTCAGGCTCGTGCCCCAGCTCGCGCAGGGCATCGGCCAGCGGCTGGACAAAGCCTACTGAAAGGTCGCCCAGGCGTACACGGGGGCGGGCCATGGGCCTATAGCCACAGGTTCAGCAGGCGAGCGCCATGGCTGGGGGTACCCGCCAGCAACTCACCCGACTGGCGGGCAAAGCCCTGGCCGTCGCTGGCCTGTTCCCAGAACTGCCCGCGCATGAACACGCTCATGCTGCTGACGCTGGCCCCTGCGGCCTCGGTCAGGCGTTGCCAGGCGCTCTGTTCGCTGACTTCGCCACGTTGCAGGGGCAGCCCGGCGCTGGCCTCCTGGTGGCGATTACCACGCCATGGCGCTTCCCAACTGCCCTTGCCGCTGAGGAATACCGGGTTGGCGATCAGTTGTACCGCTTGTTGTGCCAGTTGCTGATGGTTTTCCGGGTACCAGCTGTCACTGCCCACCAGTACACCCAGGCGCCCGGCAGGGGTTTGCACCACTTGCAGGGGTTGTTGGCGGCCATCGTGGACATAGCGGCGCATTTCACTGTCGGGGAACTGCTGGCGCTGTGGCTGGCCCAGCAGTGAGCCATCACCGGCAAACACCAGGCTGCTATTGAACAGCGGGCCACTGCCGGCGTGCAGCACGCCCTGTTTCACGTAAGGCGCAGGCAGCACGATGGAGCCGGCCACCAGGGTGACGCCAAACTCCTTGGCCAGTCCGCCGAACAGCTGTTGGTAGTCCGCGGCCATCTGCTCGGCCTTCATGCGCAGGTGTGCATCCGCGCGCCAATCGTCGCCGTCGGCACCCAGCATGGCCAGGCCGTAACGCAGCGGGTTGCTCAGCTCCAGCCATTGCAAGGCCTCGCGGCTTTGCGTGACCTGATACAGCTCGTTCTTTTCGCCGCGAGCCCATAGCCAGGTACCGATGTGCTCCGGCAGCACCACTACCGTGCGCGGGCTTATCAGTCCTTGTGCGCGGGCCTGTTCGAGGTAAGCGGCGAGCTTGCGGTGCAGGCGCTGCAGGTTCTGGTAGTCCCCCGGGTACAGCAGCGGCTCGACGCCCAGTAGGTTGCCGTGTTCCCCTGGCACGCCATGGTTCAGTGCCAGTTCGATGCGCAGGTCGGACAGGTAGTGGCCTTCCGGGCGCTGTTGGGTCCAGAAGCCATAACCACAGAGGGCGGCGAGGAAGACCAGCGCCAGGGCGCCAGCAAGCAGTTTTCGCATTGGCCGTGTCTATTCAGTTGAAACTGTGACAAGGGTACGAGCAAACCGGCGCCCAGCGGAAGGTCAATTGTGCGATTTGGTTGTACCGGGGCCGCAACCGGCCCCGGAGGCAGCATCAGAACTTGCCGCTCAGGCTGACCAGGAAGCTGCGTGGTTCGCCATACAGGTTGCCGTAGCCGGTCGAAGACACGGTGCTGTAGTAGGTCTTGTCGAACAGGTTGTTGGCGTTCAGGGCCAGGGTCCAGTGTTCGTCCAGATCATACGCGGCACGTGCCGAGTAGATGGCGTAGCCGCTTTCCACGAAGGAGTAGTCCAGCGATTCGCTACCGCCCAAAGGCACCACGGTGCCCGACTCGCTGTGCTCGCTCTGGGCGATCACCCCGGCGCCAAGGCTCAGTGCCGGCAGGCGCTGGAAGCGGTAGTCGGTCCACAGTTTGAACAGGTGGCGCGGGGTATGGGTGCTGAAGCGGGCATCACCTTCGCGCTTGTTCTCGTTGGCGTTGTAGGTATAGCCCAACGCCACTTGCAGCCCTGGCAGCACTTCGCCGTTCAGTTCAAATTCGAAGCCCTGACTCAGCTGGTAACCATTGCCGACATAGCAGCATGAGGTGACAGACCCCCACTGACGTGGGTAGTCGGGATCGATCTGGCCTTCGCCCTTCTTCTCGATACGATACAAGGCAAAGCTGGCCAGCAGCTTGCCGTCAGCAATCTCCTGCTTGATGCCGACCTCGTAGTTGGTGCCGGTCAACGGCTCCAGGGCCTTGCTGCCTGGTGGCGGCCCTTGCAGCAGGGTAGCCTGCGACTTGTAGATTTCAGCGTGGCTGGCATACAGGCTGGTGGTTTCGCTGAGGTCGTAGACGATGCCGTAGTACGGCACGAACTGGCGGTCCTCATCGATAGAGTTGAGCTTCTGGCCATTGGCACCGACATACTCGGTGTCTTCCATGAGCGTGTAGCGGCCACCGATGATCAGCGACAGGTCGTCCACCGGGCGGATGCGCAGCGAGGTATAGGCGCCTGCCTTGCGCACATCGGTGCTGGTGTCCGGGAAGTTCTGCGCCGTGGGGAAGCGGTCCGGCAGGGTCGGCGAGAAGATCAGGTCGTCGTAAAGGAAGTTCCAGTAGCTGCCACCACGGCTCTTGAGCTTGCTGCCGTCCACCCCCACGGTCAGGTCGTGCATGTGGCCGAACGCGTCGAACGAGCCTTGCAGGTTCAGGTCCAGGGTGGTGTTGGTGGTTTTGAAATCATGCTGGTTGTTCCACCACGAGCCGCCGTTGCCAGTGGCCGGGTCGATGGGGTTTTCCAGCTCCACCACATTCTGCGCGTTGCGGTTGATGTTGTGGCGCACGTTGGCCACGGCTTTCCAGTTGTCGCTCAGTTGCTGGTCCAGGCGGGCGAACACCGTGGTGTTCTCGATATCGTTCCAGCTCCAGGGGGTGGTCAGGTTGGTGCTGCGCGACAGGCCCAGGTCGCTGCCATCGGAGAAGCGGCCCAGGGTATTGCGCACGCCATTGAGGTCGTCACGCTGGTGGCTGGCACCGAAGAACAGCAGGGTATCGTCGCTGGCATCGAACTCGAACGACACATAATTGAGGTTGCGTTTCTTGTGGTCGTAGTCGACGAAGTTGCGTTTGTCTTCCAGTACGCCTACATAGCGCCCGCGCAGACGCCCATCCATTGCCAGAGGGCCGGTTACATCGAATTCGCCGCGGTAGTTGTCCCAGCTGCCGGCCGAGGTCAGGGTTTTTACCTGCGGCTGCGACAGCGGGCGCTTGTAGCTGAAGTTGATCACGCCGCCCGGTTCACCTGCGCCATACAAACCGTCGGCACCGCGCAGCAAGCCGACGCTGTCGAACTGGGCAAGGTCTTCGTAGCGGCTGCTGTCGAGCATGCTCGACGTGGCGCCACCTTCGTAGCGCACATCGTTGATTTCGAAGCCACGGGACACATAGGTGTTCTTGGCCCATGCCTCCTTGCGGGTAACACCGGTCATCTGGTTCATCACCTGGTCCATGTTGCGCAGTTGCTGGTCTTGCAAGCGCTGATCGGTGATGACGGTTACTGATTGCGGTATCTCGCGCAGTTTCTGCGGCCCCTTGCCGCCCATGGTGGTGGTGCCCGGCGCATAGCTGCCGGTGTTTTCCGTGCTGGCGCCCAGCCATTGGCTTTCGACGTTGGTCGCTGACAGCTCCATTGGGGGGGGTACGTGTATGCCGCCATCCTTGGCAGCCTCCTGTGTCATCGGGTCCGGCGTTTGGGCGCGCAGTACGCCGGTTGGCAGTGCCGCGGCGACGCCGAGGCATAGGTGCAGCGACAGGGGAGACAGCCGGGTGAGGCGGGTTTTGACCATGAAGGCAGCATCCAATCGGTATTTATTATCGGATGTGAATTATTTGCATTTGATTTTCGTTTTCAATAAGCACATTAAAATATTTTTACGATTCATGACGAAGCGCGAGGTTTTCCTGTTCGTTTTGATCATTAAATTGTCAGTTTCAATCATTGAGCCAATTCAAACAGCTGTTTAATGTCGCTGACAGACAAACGACGGGCCCCGCCGACCAGTGAGGTGCCCGCATACCGTGATCACGCCACCAGGGGACCTTCCATGGCCGCCGACCGCTACCCGCACCTGCTCGCTCCGCTGGACCTGGGCTTCACCATTTTGCGCAACCGCACCTTGATGGGCTCGATGCACACCGGCCTCGAAGAGCGCCCCGGCGGCTTCGAGCGCATGGCCGCGTACTTTGCCGAGCGCGCTCGCGGCGGCGTCGGCCTGATGGTCACTGGCGGCATTGCGCCAAACGATGAAGGCGGGGTGTATTCCGGCGCGGCCAAGCTCAGCACCGAGGAAGAAGCCGACAAGCACCGCATCGTCACCGAAGCCGTGCACGCCGCCGGTGGCAAGGTGTGCCTGCAAATCCTGCATGCCGGGCGCTACGCCTACAGCCCACGGCAGGTAGCACCTAGCGCAATCCAGGCGCCGATCAACCCGTTCAAGCCCAAAGAGCTGGACGAGGAGGGCATCGAGAAACAGATCGCCGACTTCGTCAATTGCGCGGCGCTGGCCAAGCGCGCCGGCTACGACGGCGTCGAGATCATGGGGTCGGAAGGCTACTTCATCAATCAGTTCCTGGCTGCCCATACCAACCACCGCACCGACCGCTGGGGCGGCAGCTACGAAAACCGCATGCGCCTGGCGGTGGAAATCGTCAGTCGGGTGCGCGGCGCGGTAGGGCCGAATTTCATCATCATCTTCCGCCTGTCGATGCTCGACCTGGTCGAGGGTGGCAGCACCTGGGACGAGATCGAGCTGCTGGCCAAGGCCATCGAGCAGGCCGGCGCGACCTTGATCAACACCGGCATCGGCTGGCACGAAGCGCGTATCCCGACCATTGCCACCAAGGTGCCGCGTGCGGCATTCAGCAAGGTCACCGCCAAGCTGCGTGGCGTGGTTAGCATTCCGTTGATCACCACCAACCGTATCAATACGCCGGAAGTGGCTGAAGCCGTATTGGCCGAAGGCGATGCCGACATGATCTCGATGGCCCGGCCGTTCCTGGCCGACCCGGACTTCGTCAACAAGGCAGCGGCTGGCCGCGCCGACGAGATCAATACCTGCATCGGCTGCAACCAGGCCTGCCTGGACCATACTTTTGGCGGCAAGCTGACCAGCTGCCTGGTCAACCCGCGTGCCTGCCACGAAACCGAGCTCAACTACCTGCCAGTACGGGCAGTGAAGCGCATTGCCGTGGTTGGCGCCGGCCCCGCCGGTTTGGCTGCGGCCACCGTGGCAGCCGAGCGTGGCCATGCGGTGACGCTGTTTGACGCCGCCAGCGAAATCGGCGGCCAGTTCAACGTGGCCAAGCGGGTGCCGGGCAAGGAGGAGTTCTTCGAAACCCTGCGCTATTTCCGCAACAAGGTGAAAAGCACGGGCGTGGACCTGCGCCTGAATACCCGTGTCGACGTACAGGCGCTGGTGAGCGGCGGCTACGACGAAATCATCCTGGCCACTGGCATCGCACCGCGTACCCCGGCCATCCCAGGTGTCGAGCATGCCAAGGTGCTCAGCTACCTGGACGTGCTGCTTGAGCGCAAGCCGGTGGGCAAGGCGGTTGCGGTGATTGGTGCGGGTGGCATCGGTTTCGATGTGTCCGAGTACCTGGTGCACCAGGGCGTGGCCACCAGCCAGGACCGTGAGGCGTTCTGGAAGGAGTGGGGCATCGATACCCATCTTGAGGCGCGTGGTGGCGTGGCCGGGGTCAAGGCCGAGCCGCATGCCCCGGCGCGCCAGGTCTACCTGTTGCAGCGCAAGAAGTCCAAGGTGGGTGATGGCCTGGGCAAGACGACCGGCTGGATTCACCGCACCGGGTTGAAGAACAAGCGGGTGCAGATGCTGAACAGCGTCGAGTACCTGGGTATCGACGATGCCGGTTTGCACATTCGCGTGGCGGACGGCGAGCCGCAGGTGCTGCCGGTGGACAACGTTGTGATCTGCGCCGGGCAGGACCCGCTGCGTGAGCTGCAGGACGGCCTGGTGGCGGAGGGGCAGTCGGTGCACCTGATTGGCGGGGCCGATGTGGCGGCCGAGCTGGATGCCAAACGGGCGATCAACCAAGGTTCAAGGTTGGCGGCGGAACTCTGAGATTGCTGGGGCTGCTTTGCAGCCCTTCGCGGGCTTGCCCGCCCCCACAGGGATAGCGCACGCCTGAAGCCAGCGCCAAACCTGTGGGAGCGGGCAAGCCCGCGAACGGCCGCACAGCGGCCCCAGGATTTCGCTGGTAAACTCGCACGATGCTTTTCGACTTCCCTCAAGCGCCCCTGCAACCCCTGAGCCTGCCTTGGCTGGCGACTGCCAATGTCGAGGCCGCCATCCTGCGGCTGGACCTGATCGACCCGCTGGTCAGCGGCAACAAGTGGTTCAAGCTTCGCCATCACCTGCAGCAAGCCAGCGTCAGCAAAGCCCCGGGCCTGATCAGCCTCGGCGGCAACCACTCCAACCACCTGCACGCCCTGGCCGCCGCCGGCAAGCGCTTCGGCTTCGCCACCGCCGGCCTGCTGCGGGGTCACGCTCAGGAAACACCTACGGTGCGTGACCTTCAGGCGCTGGGCATGGAGCTGCACTGGCTGGGCTACGGCGGCTACCGCGCGCGCAACGAACCCGGATTCTGGGGGCCCTGGCAGGCACGCTACCCCGGCTGGCATTGCATTCCTGAAGGCGGCGGCGGGCCGGCTGGTGCGCAGGGCTGTGCCCTGATCGTGGAACAGGCACGCGCGCAGATCACGGCACTGGGCTGGCCGGGCTACGATGCCTGGTGGCTGGCTGCCGGAACCGGTACTACCTTGGCCGGCCTGGTACTGGCCGAGGCGGGTGCACATGCCGTCCATGGCGCGCTGGCTGTGCCCAGGGATCATGGTGTGCCGGACGCGGTGGCAGCATTGGCCGGTGCGCACGGTTTCCAGCTCCACGACGCTTGCCGTGACGGTTTCGGCAAATTCGACGATGAGCTGCTGGCCTTCGTTGCCGAGTGCGAGTTGCACAGCGGTGTACCGCTTGAAGCCCTCTACACCGGCAAGGCCCTGCTGGCCTTGCGTGATCAGGTCGAGGCCGGGCTGTTCGCGCCCGGCACCCGCCTGATCGTGGTACATACCGGTGGCCTGCAGGGCCGGCGAGGTTACTTGTAGGGCAGCATGCGCAGCAGCGTGTTGTCGCGCTGCACATAGTGGTGGTACAGCCCGGCCACCGCGTGCAGGCCGATCAGCCAGTAGCCCCAGCTGCCCACGCGTTCATGCCAGCCTTTGATGAACTTGGCCTGGTCCGGGTCCGGACCGATCAGGTGCGGCAGCTCCAGGCCGAAGAACGGCACCGGTTTGTCGGCGGCGCTGAGGATCAGCCAGCCGGCCAGCGGCATGCCGATCATCAGCAGGTACAGCGCCAGGTGCATCAGGTGCGCAAGGCCGGTCTGCCAGGCCGGCGGCTTGGGCACGATGGGCGGGGTAGGGCGGCTGAGGCGCATGGCCAGGCGCAGCCAGACCAGCACGAACACGCTGAGCCCGAGCATGAAGTGCAGGTCCTTCATCAGGTTGCGCTCGGCACTGTCCTTGGGGAACAGGCCGCGCAATTCGATCAGTGCATAGACAGCGGCCAGCAGCACCAGCATCAGCCAATGCAGGGCAATGGACAGGCGCGCGTAATGGGTCGTGGGGGTGGATGAAACCATGATCGGTCCTCGTCATCAGGTCAAAATGGCGCTCTTGCTGGCGCTCAGGTACCACTGTAGTGGTTACCAGAAACAAATCTTTGCGCTGGGTCTGTGAAAATTGTGTTGCCTGTGCCGGCCTCTTCGCAGCACAAGGCTGCTCCTACACGGGCAGCACGGCTCTCAAGACCTGTACGGTCCCTGTAGATACTCTGTTGGCGGTCAAGCTTTTCTAAGGTGTTCAGAGCTGAAAAGCTTGGCCGTATCAAATGGTTCATCGCCGCGCATGCATGCCCATATGCCTGTCAGGTACTTGCGCATGACAGCGGCGATCGCTTGCATTTTTTTCTTCCCCCTGCTGACCAGCGATTCATAAAAGGCCTTCGCGTAAGGATCGCAGCGCACCGCCGTCAGCGCCGGCATGTACATGGCCGCCCGTAAATAGGCATTCCCGCTTTTGCCGAGCCGACCAGGTTTATCAATGCTTGTCCCCGACTGTGTCTGTCGAACATCTAGACCAGCATGACGAGCGACCTGAGAGGACTTGAGCATTTGAGGAAGGGTGGTCAGCTCAGCCAAGGCAGCAAGTGCCGAGACTTCTCCCATTCCCGGGCCCGCTAGTAACTGCTTGTACTGCCGGTTAAGCGTCGGACACTGAGCGATCAACTCACGTCCGGCTTTGCGGAAACGCTCAATGCGATTGTCCAAAGTGGCAATCGCTTCCTCTTGATCTTCGATCAGCATCGACACGGTCGTAGCGGTCGCCTGCAATGCATGCAGCTCATTCTTCGCCCTGGTGCGGTGCCCGACCAGACGATTGATGTGCCGGCCAAGAGCCCTCAGCTCAAGCTGTACGGAGCTTGGCGGTGTCCACAAGCGCGGTGTCATACGTTCACCGTACTCGGACAGCAACTGAGCATCTATCGAGTCAGTTTTACTGTTCACCAGCATCAGCTTGGCGAAATTATGGAAGCTCTTGGGGTTGATCACCGAAACAGGAAGGTCCGCAGCATGCAGCTCAAGGGCCAGGTCCAGGTAATAGATTCCGGTCGCCTCCATCACGATCGACTTGGGCTTGAGCGCCTGCAGCTTTTTCACCGCTGCCTTACGACCAGCAGGGGTTTGAGCGATATCCCACTGTCCAGCGGGACGCCCATCTTTACGCACCCCAACGATCGACGTACGAGAACCAATATCCAGGCCCACACAGACATTCATTCTTCCCACTCCCAAGCGAGTTAGGTAACAATGGCCTCCGGTTCCCCGACCTCGAACTTCATGCCGCTGCAACCTTGTAATGCGAAGTCCGACTTGTCGGCTTCTCGATACTCTTCGTAGTGGGCAATGAGGCGGGGGGCCTCTCTACAGACAAGGTCAGGGGCAAACCCTGCCTTCAGGAGCGATCGGCCTCCCCGGAAGTGCTTCTATAGCCTGACGAGAATAACCTCTCTCATCAGGCTAGGCACAACATACAAGGAGC
>NZ_SSOI01000023.1:0-108895 GCF_029873175.1 Pseudomonas sp. BN505 | reverse complement strand
CAGGCGATCCGAGCCACCTTCAGCGACGCGGCCACTGCGTTCGATCAGGCGATCCGAGCCACCTTCAGCGACGCGGCCAGTGCGTTCGATCAGGCGATCCGAGCCACCTTCGGCAACACGCCCACTGCGTTCGATCAGGCGGTCAGAACCCCCTTCGGCAACGGTTTTCAGCGGCTGGGCGATTTCGGCAGCGCTGGAGCGGGATTCGGCGGTCAGGTGTTGTTCGTCGGCTGGCAGGGCAAAAGCGTTGGCAGCCAGGATGGACAGGGTCAGGGTCAGCAGGTGGCGTTTCATGATTTCGGTGCTCCTCTCGGGGGCTGGAAAGTGGGTACGGAGCCAATGCTACGCTCGGTAACGCCAGAGAGAAGTTCATACGGGTAATGGTAACAATCGACCGCATTGATAGAGGTTTGCAAGCGCTCTAGGCAGCGCCATACAGGCCGGCTGATGACGATTTGGTTGGGCTGTTGCCGGGTAGCAGGCATCGCTTGGCGCGACGTATTGCTGAGCAAAAGGCCAGGAAAACTTCGCTATCATGCCGCTCTCGATAAAACCCCACGGGTTTTCCACAGTCCGACATATTGACTGCCATCGCTGCACCCGTTTTGTGCCATGCCGCAAGGAGAATCACGCAATGACGCGTCCCGCCAGAATCCTCGTCTGGACCCTCGCCACCCTGCTCACCCTGCTGGCGATTCTGGTGGTGGTGATCGCTACCTTCGACTGGAACCGCGTAAAACCCCTGCTCAACGAAAAGGTTTCCGAGGCCCTGCAGCGGCCCTTCGCAATCAACGGCAACCTGGCCCTTCACTGGCGCACCGAGCCTGAAGAGGGCGGCTGGCGTGCCTGGGTACCATGGCCGCATTTCACCGCCGAGGACCTGACCCTGGGCAACCCGGACTGGCTCAAAGAGCCGAAGATGGTCGGCCTGGAGCGCGTGGAGTTCCGCCTGGCGCCGTTGCCGCTGCTGTTCCAGCAGATCAGCATCCCGCGCATCGACCTGACCAAGCCCACTGCCAGCCTCACCCGCCTGGCCGATGGCCGTGCCAACTGGACGTTCGACTTCGGCCCCAAGGATGAAAACGCAGAACCGTCCAAATGGCAGCTGGATATCGGTGCGATCGGTTTCGACCAGGGGAATGTCAGCTTCGACGACCAGACCCTGAAAACCAGCATGAAGGTGCAGATCGACCCGCTGGGCAAGCCGATCCCGTTCAGCGACATTGTCGGCAAGGCCAGCGCCGAGAAGGCCGGCGGTGCACAGGACTACGCCTTCGGGCTCAAGGCCCAAGGCCGCTACAAAGGCCAGCCGGTGTCCGGCACCGGCAAGATCGGCGGCCTGCTGGCCCTGCAGGACGCCAGCCAGCCTTTTCCGCTGCAAGCCGACGTGCGCATCGCCGACACCCATGTAGTGCTCGCCGGCACCCTGACCGACCCGCGCAACCTCGGCGCGCTCGACCTGCGCCTGCGCCTGTCCGGTGCCAGCCTGGGCAACCTCTACCCATTGACCGGGGTAACCCTGCCAGACACCCCGGCCTACTCGACCGACGGTCGTCTCAGCGCCAACCTGCATGCGCCGCAAGGCGCGACGTTCAACTACCAGGGCTTCAACGGCAAGATCGGTGACAGCGACATCCACGGTGACCTGGCTTTTGTCGCCAGCCAGCCACGGCCCAAGCTGTCCGGCAACCTGGTGTCCAACCAGTTGCTGTTCAAGGACCTGGCGCCACTTATCGGCGCCGACTCCAACGCCGAGCAGAAGGCCCGTGGTGGTGCCAGCAAGCAGCCAACGGGCAAGGTGCTGCCGGTTGAAGAATTCCGCACAGAGCGCTGGCGCGCGATGGACGCCGACGTCACCTTTGCCGGCAAGCGCATCGTGCACAGCACGCAACTGCCGTTCAACGACCTTTCGGCCCACGTGATGCTTGAAGACGGCCTGCTGCGCCTGGAGCCCCTGCGGTTTGGCGTGGCAGGCGGCAACCTGGCCTCCAAAATCCGCCTGGACGGTCGCAGCGTGCCTTTGCAGGGCCGCGCCCAGTTGACTGCCCGGGGCTTTAAGCTCAAGCAGCTGTTCCCCAGTTTCGCGCCGATGCAGACCAGCTTTGGCGAGCTGAACGGCGATGCCGACATCAGCGGTCGCGGCAATTCGGTTGCGGCCTTGCTGGGGACGGCCAATGGCGACCTGCGCATGCTGATCAACGATGGCGCGATCAGCCGCAGCCTGATGGAGATCGCCGGCTTGAACGTGGGCAACTATGTGGTCGGCAAGCTGTTTGGTGATGAGGATGTGAAGATCAATTGCGCAGCGGCCGATGTCGGGCTCAAAGACGGCCTGGCGACTACGCGGCTGTTCATCTTCGACACTGAGAACGCGATCATCTACATCAACGGCACCGCCAACTTCGCCAGCGAGCAGCTGGACTTGAAGATCACTCCGGAATCGAAAGGGCTGCGTCTGTTCTCGCTGCGTTCGCCGCTGTATGTGCGTGGGCCGTTTGCCAAGCCCAATGCCGGCGTGCAGGCGTTGCCGCTGGCACTGCGCGGGGCGGGAATGGTGGCGCTGGGTGTCGTGGCCGGGCCGGCGGCGGGGTTGCTGGCGCTGATTGCGCCCAGCAGCGGGGATGATCCCAACCAGTGTACGCCGCTGTTGCAGCAGATGAAGGCTGGCAAGGCGCCGGCTGCAGTGAAAGGCAAGAAATGATGGGGGCCGCGCTGCGGCCCATTCGCGGCACAAGGCCGCTCCTGCAAGGGATCGCTTTCCCCTGTAGGAGCGGCCTTGTGCCGCGAACGGGCTGCAAGGCAGCCCTTGCGATTACAGCCCTTGCAGCAGGTCGGACATGTCGTCCGCGTGCTCTTCTTCCTGGGCCAGGATGTCTTCGAAGATGCGTCGGGTGGTCGGGTCCTTGTCGCCGATGTACTGGATGATCTCGCGGTAGCTATCAATGGCAATCCGCTCAGCCACCAGGTCTTCCAGCACCATCTCCTTCAACGAATTACCCGCCACGTATTGGGCATGGGAGTTTTTTGTCAGGTTATCGGGGTTGAAATCCGGCTCGCCGCCCAGCTGCACGATGCGCTCGGCCAGCTTGTCGGCATGTTCGGCTTCCTGGTTTGCATGCTCCAGAAATTCCTCGGCAGCCACGCTGGCCTTGATGCCACTGGCCATGAAGTAGTGGCGCTTGTAGCGCAGCACGCACACCAGCTCGGTGGCCAGCGATTCATTCAGCAGGCGCAGGATTTCCTGACGGTCGGCGTGGTAACCCTCGGTCACCGCGCCTTGCTCCACATGCTGGCGGGCACGTTCGCGCAGGGTTTTCACATCGGTCAGTTCAACGTTGCTCATGTTTATCTCCAGGCGGATCAGGGTCAGGGTGGGGACGCAGGCTTACGCGCCGGGGACGGCGTCGCTGTCCTCTTGGCGTTGTTTACAGGTCTTGAACCCTTTGGCATCGACGTGGCCGGTGGCATCGAAGCGCACGTAGTAGGGCTGTTGCTTGCCGTCACGGTTGAGGATGTAGTCGTTGCAGGTACCCCCGTGCGGCAGGTCGATCACGTTCGACGGGCTGCCGCCGATGGCGATGACCTTCTGCATGGTCATGCCGTGCTCCACCTGTTTGACCAGCGGTTCGTCGCGGTAGGTGACGTAGTCCACCGGGTTTTCCGGGCGGCTGCCGCAGGCGGCCAGGGTGGCGCTTGCCAGAAGGATTGCCAGGGTCTGCTTGTACATGGTCCCGCTCCTTGCAAAGGGTCTGTGTGGTTTGGAACCACAGCGCGCGCCGGGAGTTCGATTGCGATGGTCATGATTGGCGCTGTAGTGTTGGCCGGTCGTCCACGGAAAGGGGCTGGGGCAATGCAGCAGGAATTGGCCACGCGATACCCGTTGGTGCTGGTGCCGGGCATGCTCGGGTTTGTCCGGCTAGTGCTCTACCCCTACTGGTTCGGCATCGTGCCTGCCCTGCGCAAGGGCGGGGCGCAGGTGTTCCCGGTGCAGGTTTCGCCGCTGCATTCCAGCGAGGTGCGCGGCGAGCAGTTGCTGGCGATCATCGAAGACATCTGCCAGCGCACCGGCGCCGACAAGGTCAACCTCATCGGCCACAGCCAGGGTGCACTGAGCGCCCGTTACGCAGCGGCCAAGCGGCCTGGTCGGGTGGCTTCGGTCACCTCGGTGGCCGGCCCCAATCACGGCTCGGAACTGGCCGACCACCTTGAGCGCACGGCACCGGGCCATTCACCCCAGGGGCGTATCCTGAAGGCCGTGCTGCATGGCTTTGCCGTGTTGCTGGTGTGGCTGGAAACCGGCTGGCGCCGCGACCCGCTGCCGGTTGATGTGCATGCCTCGCACCAGGCACTGACCAGCGCCGGGGTCGCGCTGTTCAACCAGGCTTATCCACAGGGCCTGCCGAACACCTGGGGCGGGGAAGGGGCCTATGAGGTCAATGGCGTGCGCTACTACTCGTGGTCCGGCACGTTGCAGCCCGGGTTGACTGACCAGGGACGCAACCGCTTTGACGGCAGCAACCGCTTCTGCCGCCTGTTCGCGCGCAGCTTCGTCAAGGAAAAGGGCCAGTGCGACGGCATGGTCGGGCGTTTCAGTTCGCACCTGGGGCAGGTGATCGGCGATGACTATCCACTTGATCACCTGGATATCGTCAACCAGTCGCTCGGCGCCGTGGGCAAGGGCGCCGAGCCGGTGCGGCTGTTCACCGAGCATGCAGCCCGGCTCAAGGCAGCCGGGCTTTAGCGGCGTATCGGCGTGGTCCAGCGCTCAGCCAGCACCACACCGACCAGGGTCAGCACGCCGCCGACCAAGTGGTAACTGGCCAGTTGCTCGTCCAGCACCACGGCGGCGATCAGTGCGGTGACCAGCGGCAGCAGGTTGAAAAACAGCGTGGTGCGGCTTGGGCCCAGGCGGTGCACGGCCTGCATCCACAGCAGCGGCGCGATCATCGAAGCCAGCACGCAGGCGTACAGCACCAGGCCGATGTTATGGCTGTGCAGGCCCGTCTTTTCCGACAGCAGGTACAGCGGCAGCAGCACCACGATTGCCACCAGCACCTGCAAGTACAGCAACTGCAGCGGTGGCAGGCGCAACTGCCATTTCTTCAGCAGGAAGCTGTACAGCGCGTAGGCCAGGGTGGCCACCAGCATCAACAGGTCACCACCGTTCAGGCCCTGTTCCAGCAGGCTGGCGGGGTGGCCGGCACTGACCACTTCCAGCACGCCGAAAAATGACACCACCGCCCCCAGCAGGGCGCCGTAGCTCAGGCGCTGGCCCAGCCAGGCGATGGACAGCGCCAGCGACATCAGCGGCATCAGCGAGAGGATGATGCCCATGTTGGTGGCGCTGGTGATGCCGGCGGCGAAGTAGGCCAGGCTCTGGTACATCGCCATGCCCAGCACGCCCAGCACGAACACTTTGCCCAGGTGCGGGCGAATGGCTGCGCGGTTGCGCCACACGGCGGGCAACAGGAACGGCGTGAACAGCAAGCCGGCCAGCAGCCAGCGGTAGAAGCCGATTTCGGCAGGGTGGATGGCGCCAGCGGACATCTTGGTGACCACGGTGTTGCCGGCCCAGATGAGGATGGCGGTGAGGGGGAAAAGGTAATTCATGTTGCAGGTACTCGGTATGGCGGTTTTGGGGCGAGTCGTACTGCTTGCGCGGTCCCTGTAGGAGCAGCCTTGTGCTGCGAAAGGGCCTGTGTGGGCGAAAGATCTTTCACGACGGTGCCGGCCTCTTCGCAGCACAAGGCTGCTCCTACAGGGGCTCGATGTGGCTGCAGGCCCCGGTACCAGCCATTATCAACTGTCTGTTCATAAGCCTATACTCCTATCCAGACAAACCGCCCCGCAAAGCAGACAGCATGCCGCGCAAACTCCTCGATATCCCCCAGTTCACCCAACTGCCGGCCCCGGTGTACTTCCGCCACGACGAGTTCGTTGCCGACACCCACAGCGCCGTGCACTGCCACGCCTGGGGCCAGCTCAACTACTCCGCTCACGGCGTGATGCACCTGGATGTGGCCGGCCAGCGTTTCCTGTCGCCGCCGCAATACGCCGTTTGGGTACCGCCCGACACCGCGCATGGCTGCTACAACCCGCAGGCCATCGTCTACCGCTCCATCTATCTTGACCGCAGCCTGTGCACAGCCCTGCCGCAGCAACCGTGCAGCCTGATGATCAGCGATATCCTCAAGGCCATCCTTGGCGACTTCGCCCGGCGTGACCTGAAGGTAGCCGAGGACGAGCGCGACCAGCGCCTGGTGCAGGTACTGCTCGACCAGTTGCTGCTGGCGCCCACCCAGGCCTGCTACCTGCCGTTTGCCCACAGCGATGGCCTGCGCCAGGTACTCGACGGCCTTGGTGCCGAGCCCGGTGACAATCGCCCGCTGGCCGATTGGGCCGCCCGTGTGCATGTCAGCGAACGCACCCTGGCCCGCCAGTTCTTGCGCGAACTGGGCATCAGTTTTGGCGAATGGCGCCTGCGCCTGCGTTTTCTGCGGGCCATCGAAGCGCTGGAGGCTGGCCTGCCGATTCAGGCCATTGCTTTCGACCTTGGCTACAGCAGCGCGTCGGCGTTCATCGCCATGTTCCAGCGCCAGGCCCAGTGCACCCCCGAGCAGTACCGTCGGCAGGCACGGGCGGGGCGCTGAAATTCTTGGCTACACTCAGCTCGACCCCCGTGCGTCGGGCACGGAGCCAAGGAGACCACTCCATGAAAGTGCTGCAAATTCCATTGCTGGCGTTGGCGGTGTTGTTCAGCGCCCAAGGCTTCGCGGCCAATACCGCGCAGCAGGAAAAAATGAAAACCTGCAACGCCGACGCCACCACCAAAGCCCTGAAGGGCGATGAACGCAAAGCCTTCATGAGCACCTGCCTGAAGAAGGACGTGCCACAAACCCAGCAGGAGAAGATGAAGACCTGCAACGCCGACGCCACCACCAAAGCCCTGAAGGGTGACGAGCGCAAGGCGTACATGAGCGACTGCCTGAAGAAGAAATGACCTGCGCCTATGCCTGCGCCGCCAAGGCTGGCAGACTGCGGGCATTCCCGCTGTCTGCCGTCGAGGCTGTATGACCTTTACCCCCCGTCAGATCACTCTGGCCAGCCTGATCATCGTCATGGCTGGCCTGCTGCTGGCTTTGCCCCTGAAGTTGTTGCCCAGCCTGCTGGCCGGCCTGCTGGTGTTCGAACTGGTCAACATGCTGACCCCGCGCCTGCAACCGCTACTGGCCGGCCAACGCGCGCGCTGGCTGGCCGTAGCGCTGCTCGGTACGCTGGTGGTCATTACCTTGACGCTGTTGATTGCCGGTGCCTTCAGCTTTTTGTTGCACGAGGCGGAAAACCCCGGCGCCTCGCTGGACAAGTTCATGGCCCTGGTGGAGCGTGCCCGCGGTCAGCTGCCGCCCTTCATCGAGGGCTACCTGCCCGCCAGTGCCGCTGAGTTCAAGGTGGCCATCGGTGACTGGATCAAGAGCCACCTGAGCGACCTGCAACTGGTGGGCAAGGGCATGGCGCACATGTTCGTGACGCTGCTGATCGGCATGATCCTCGGCGCGATCATCGCCTTGCAGCGCATCCCCGATGTTTCCCGGCGCAAGCCGCTGGCGGCAGCGCTGTTCGAACGGTTGAACCTGCTGGTGAAGGCGTTTCGCAACATCGTGTTCGCGCAAATCAAGATCTCGCTGCTCAACACGGCCTTTACCGGCATCTTCCTCGCAGTGGTGATGCCGCTGTTCGGCGTGCATCTGCCGCTGACCAAGACGCTGATCGTGCTGACCTTCCTGCTGGGCTTGCTGCCGGTGATCGGCAACCTGATGTCCAACACCCTGATCACCATTGTCGGCCTGTCGCTGTCGATCTGGGTGGCGGCGGCAGCGCTGGGTTACCTGATCGTCATCCACAAGGTCGAGTACTTCCTCAACGCGCGGATCGTTGGCGGGCAGATCAGTGCCAAGGCCTGGGAACTGCTGCTGGCGATGCTGGTGTTCGAGGCGGCATTCGGGCTGCCGGGGGTAGTGGCGGGGCCGATCTACTATGCCTACCTCAAGAGCGAGCTGAAGCGCGAAGAGCTGGTCTGATTCTTCATTAGCCTGTAGCGGCCTCTTCGCGGGTAAACCCGCTCCCACAGGTACTGCACAAGTCTCAAGTACTGTGCGATCCCTGTGGGAGCGGGTTTACCCGCGAAGAGGCCAGTCCAGGCCATAGAGATGAATCAGGCTGCGCCGTAACGCTTGCGGGCTTCGATGGCCAGGCCGCTACCAATGCTGCCAAAGATGTTGCCTTCCACATGCCGCGCATTCGGCAACATCGCCGACACACTGTTGCGCAGCGCCGGAATGCCGCTGGAACCGCCCGTGAAGAACACGGTGTCAACCTGGCTTTCGCTCACGCCAGCCTTGGCCAGCAGCTCGGTCACACTGCCGCGTACGCGCTCCAGCAGGCCTTCGATCGCCTCTTCGAACAGCGCCCGGGTCAGCGCTGCGGTCAGTTCGGGCTCGACACGGCGCAGGTCGATGTGGCGGCTGTCTTGCTCGGTCAGTTCGATCTTGCTGGCCTCCACTTCCATCGCCAGCCAGTGCCCGGCGCGCTGCTCGATCAGCTTGAACAGGCGGTCGATGCCGAAACTGTCCTCGATGTCATAGCGCATGCTGCCCAGCGCCAGCTGCGACTTCTGCGAGTACAGGGCGTTGATGGTGTGCCAGGTGGCCAGGTTAAGGTGGTAGCTGGTGGGCATCAGCGCGCCGCTTTTCATGCGGCTGCCGTAGCCGAACAGCGGCATCACGCCTTGCAGGCTCAGCTGCTTGTCGAAGTCGGTACCGCCGATGTGCACGCCGCCGGTCGCGAGAATGTCGCTTTGGCGCTCGGCGATCAGGTGGCGCTCGGGCGACAGGCGGATCAACGTGAAGTCCGAAGTACCACCACCGATGTCGACGATCAGCACCAGTTCTTCACGGCTGATGCCCGACTCGTAGTCGAAGGCCGCGGCAATCGGCTCGTACTGGAACGACACATCCTTGAAGCCGATCTTGCGCGCCACGTCGGCCAGGGTGTCCTCGGCCTCCTGGTCGGCAGCCGGGTCTTCGTCGACGAAGAACACCGGGCGGCCCAGCACCACCTGGTCGAATTCGCGGCCAGCGGCGGTTTCGGCGCGCTTTTTCAGCTCACCGATGAACATGCCCAGCAGGTCCTTGAACGGCAGGGCACTGCCCAGCACGCTGGTGTCGTGCTTGATCAGCTTGGAGCCCAGCAGGCTCTTCAGCGAGCGCATCAGGCGGCCTTCGTAGCCTTCCAGGTATTCGTGCAGTGCCAGGCGGCCATACACCGGGCGCCGCTCTTCGATATTGAAGAACACCACCGAGGGCAAGGTGATCTTGCCGTCTTCCAGGGCAATCAGCGACTCCACGCCAGGGCGGTGCCAGCCGACCGTGGAGTTGGAGGTGCCAAAGTCGATGCCCAGGGCGCGGGCCGGGGATACGTCAGACATGGGAAATCAGCTTCCGGAAGGAAAACGGCCGCGCAGTTTATGCCACTTGGCTACAGAATCAAGACCAGTCGTCTGCCATGACGCAAACCCAAGGCGGTCTTGAAAGGCTATGCTTGACCCCTATCTTCTGTTGCAACACGCACATTCACATTGGTGATCCACAGATGGACTTCAAAGACTATTACAAGATACTCGGCGTAGAGCCCACGGCGGACGAGAAGGCGATCAAGGCCGCGTACCGCAAGCTTGCGCGCAAGTATCACCCCGATGTCAGCAAGGAGCGCGACGCCGAGGACAAGTTCAAGGAGGCCAACGAGGCCTACGAAGTGCTGGGCGACGCGCAAAAACGTGCCGAGTTCGACGAAATTCGCAAGTACGGCGGCCAACATGGCCGGCCGTTCCAGGCACCACCGGGCTGGGAGAGCCGCGGCGGTGGCGGCGGCTTCGAGGGCGGCGACTTCTCCGACTTCTTCAGTTCGGTCTTCGGTGGGCGGGGTGGCAACCCCTTCGGTGGTGCCCGGCAGCAGCAACGCAGTGCCGGCAGGAGAGGGCAGGATGTGGAGCTTGAACTGGCTGTGTTCCTTGAAGAGACCCTGAGCAAGGAGTCCAAGCAGATCAGCTTCCAGGTGCCGCAAACCAATGCCTTGGGCCAACGCACCGGCTTCACCACCAAGACCCTGAACGTGAAGATCCCGGCCGGTGTGACCGACGGTGAGCGTATCCGCCTCAAGGGCCAGGGCGCGCCGGGCAGCGGTGGTGGGGCCAATGGTGACCTGTTCCTGACCATCCGCATGGCACCGCACCCGCTGTTCGATGTCGAAGGACATGACCTGATCATCACTGTGCCGCTGGCACCGTGGGAGGCGGCGCTGGGCACCAAGGTTGCGGTGCCGACCCTGGAAGGCAAGATCAACCTGACCATCCGCCCCGACAGCCAGAGCGGCCAGCGCCTGCGTGTACCGGGCAAGGGCCTGGCGAACAAGAGCGGTGAGCGCGGCAACCTTTATGCGCAACTGAAAGTGGTCATGCCGCCGACCTCCGACGAGGCTGCCCGCGAACTGTGGACCAAGCTTTCCGAGAAAGCGGCGTTCAACCCGAGGACACAATGGAGTAAGTGATCATGAGCAGCACCCTGATCGTTCAACTGGACATGCGTACCTTGTGTCAGGAAGCCGATGTCACGGCGGACTGCGTGATCGAGATCGTCGAACACGGCATTGTCGAACCCTCCGGGCGAACGCCTGAGGACTGGTTGTTCGACGATCAGGCGCCGTTGGTGGCCAAGCGCGCGGCGAAGCTGCACCAGGAGCTGGAACTGGAGTGGGAAGGGGTGGCGCTGGCGCTGGAGCTGTTGCAGGAAGTGCAGCAGTTGCGCAGCGAGAACACCATGCTGCGCCAGCGGCTGGGCAGGTTTACCCAGATGTAAGGTTTGCAGGGCCCGGCCTCTTCGCGGGTAAACCCGCTCCCACAGAGATCCCACATTGCCCAAGACATGTGAGGTCCCTTTGGGAGCGGGTTTACCCGCGAAGAGGCCAGCACAGCCGACATCAATTTCAGGTCGGTTCGGCCCGGGGGTTCAGCACCAGCTGCATGAAGGTCAGGTCCAGCCAGCGGCCAAACTTCACCCCCACCTGCGGCATCTGCCCGGTCACCACGAAGCCCAGCCGCTCATGCAGGCGCACCGACGCTGCATTGCCACTCTCGATGGCCGCCACCATCACATGCTTGCCACACCCGCGCGCACGCTCCACCAGCGCTGCCATCAACACCGGCCCCAGCCCTTTGCCACGCTGGTCTGCGCGGATATACACCGAGTGCTCAACGGTGTTACGAAACCCTTCAAACGGCCGCCAGTCGCCAAACGAGGCATACCCCAGTACACCCGTCTCATCCACTGCCACCAAAATGGGATACCCCTGCTGCGCCCGCGCTTCAAACCAGGCCTGACGGTTGCCGAGGTCAACCGGCGTTTCGTTCCAGATCGCCGTGGTGTTGCGCACCGCGTCGTTGTAGATGTCGAGGATGCCCGGCACGTCGGTGGGCAGGGCGTCGCGGATTTCGTAACTCATGACAGCGTCTCGCAGGGTCGTTGCTCGCAGATTAAATGGTTACCAGCCCGCGCACACCTTCGGCTTGCATGTTTTCGCCGCGGCCATGTTGCACGATCTCGCCACGGGCCATGACCAGGTACTGGTCGGCCAGTTCTTCGGCAAAGTCGTAGAACTGCTCCACCAGCAGGATCGCCATGTCGCCACGCTGGGCCAGGCGGCGGATGACCGCGCCGATCTCCTTGATCACCGAGGGCTGGATACCTTCGGTGGGCTCGTCGAGAATCAGCAGCCGTGGGCGGCTGGCCAGGGCGCGGCCGATGGCCAGCTGTTGCTGCTGGCCACCAGACAGGTCGCCGCCACGGCGCTGCTTCATTTGCTCCAGCACCGGGAACAGTTCGTAGATGAAGGCAGGGACTTCGCGGGCTTCACGGGCCGGGAAGCGTGACAGGCCCATCAGCAGGTTTTCCTCGACGGTAAGGCGCGGGAAAATTTCGCGGCCCTGGGGTACATAGGCGATCCCAGCCTGGACCCGTTGCTGCGGTTTGAGGCTGGTGATGGTTTTGCCTTCCCATTCGATGCTGCCGTCACGGGCGGGTACCAGGCCCATCAGGCAGCGCAGCAGGGTGGTCTTGCCCACGCCATTGCGGCCCAGCAGGCAGGTGACTTCGCCGACCCTGGCTTCGAAGGACAGGCCGCGCAGGATATGGCTGCCGCCGTAGTACTGGTGCAGGGAGTCGATCTTGAGCATGTGAGTGTTCCTGAAAGAGTTACTGTGCCTGTGCTGGCCCTTTCGCGGGCTTGTGGGAGCTGGCTTGCCGGCGATAGGGCCGGTACAGGCTTCAATGTCTAGCGGCCCAGATACACCTCGACCACCCGCTCATCTGCCTGCACCTGCTCCAGCGACCCTTCTGCCAGCACACTGCCCTGGTGCAGCACGGTCACATGGTCGGCAATGCTGCCGACAAAGCCCATGTCATGCTCCACCACCATCAGCGAATGCTTGCCAGCCAGGCCCTTGAACAGCTCGGCGGTAAATTCGGTCTCGGCGTCGGTCATGCCGGCCACTGGCTCATCCAACAGCAGCAATTGCGGCTCTTGCACCAGCAACATGCCGATTTCCAGAAACTGCTTCTGCCCGTGCGACAGCAAGCCGGCCTGGCGCTGGGCCAGGGGCAGCAGGCGCAAGGTGGTCAGCACTTCTTCGATGCGCTGGCGCTGCTCGCCACCCAGGCGCGCGGCCAGGCTGGCCCACACCGACTTGTCGGTCTTCAGCGCCAGCTCCAGGTTTTCGAACACCGTCAGTGCCTCGAACACCGTGGGCTTCTGGAACTTGCGGCCAATGCCGGCCTGGGCGATCTGGTATTCGCTCATGCGGGTCAGGTCGAGGGTGTCGCCAAAGTAGGCGCTGCCAGTGTCGGGGCGGGTCTTGCCGGTGATCACGTCCATCATCGTGGTCTTGCCGGCGCCGTTGGGGCCGATGATGCAGCGCAGTTCGCCCACGCCGATGTACAGGTTCAGCCCGTTGAGCGCCTTGAAACCATCGAAGCTGACGCTGATGTCCTCCAGGCTCAGCACTGTGCCGTGACGGGTGTCGAGGCCGGCCTTGCGGCTTTGGCCCAGGCCGATTGCGTCGCGACTGGCGCCGAGGGTGTCGAACACCGGTTCGAGCATGAATTCAGGGTGGACCGGGGGCACGCCTCTCATGGCTGGCTCCTTTTCTTCAACAGGCCGACCACGCCCTTGGGCAGGTACAGGGTGACGAGGATGAACAGCGCGCCAAGGAAGAACAGCCAGAACTCCGGGAAGGCCACGGTGAACCAGCTTTTCATGCCATTGACCAGGCCGGCGCCGAGCAGCGGGCCGATCAGCGTGCCGCGCCCGCCCAAGGCTACCCACACGGCGGCTTCGATGGAGTTGGTCGGCGACATTTCGCTGGGGTTGATGATGCCCACCTGCGGCACATACAGCGCGCCCGCCAGGCCGCACAGGACGGCGCTGAGCACCCACACCAGCAACTTGA
The DNA here is from genome assembly GCF_029873175.1 of Pseudomonas sp. BN505. NCBI lineage: Bacteria > Pseudomonadati > Pseudomonadota > Gammaproteobacteria > Pseudomonadales > Pseudomonadaceae > Pseudomonas > Pseudomonas sp. BN505. The sequence continues at coordinate 95,340 of NZ_SSOI01000023.1, read as the reverse complement.
AGCCGCGTGGGTCGTAGCCGCAGAACATCAGGCGGTTCTCGGCGTCGCGCACGGCGGTGAGCAGGCGGCCGAACTTGCTGCGGGTCAGGCGCCAGCACAGGTACAGGCTGGCCAGCAGCAGCCCGACGGTGAGCAGGAACAGCACCGCGCGGGTGCCTTGTGCGGCAATGTCGAAGCCGAGGATGGTGCGAAAGCTGGTGAAGCCGTTGTTACCGCCGAAGCCGGTTTCGTTGCGGAAGAACAGCAACATGCCAGCGAAGGTCAGGGCCTGGGTCATGATCGAGAAGTACACGCCCTTGATCCGCGAGCGGAAGGCGAACCAGCCAAACACCAGTGCCAGCAGCCCAGGCGCCAGCACCACCAGGCACATGGCCCAGGCAAAATGCTGGGTACCGGCCCAGTACCACGGCAGCTCGGTCCATGACAGGAAAGTCATGAACCCCGGCAGGCCGTCACCGGCCGCCTGGCGCATCAGGTACATGCCCATGGCGTAGCCGCCCAGGGCGAAGAACAGGCCGTGGCCCAGCGACAGCAGGCCGGCGTAGCCCCAGACCAAGTCCAGGGCCAGAGCGACGATGGCGTAGCAGAGGATCTTGCCGACCAGGGTCAGGGTGTAGGCCGACACCTGCAGCGCGTGATCCGCCGGCAGCAGCGACAGCAGCGGCAGGGCCAGCAACAACAGGACGACGACGGCGCCGATGGCCAGTGTGAGGCGCGGCCCGGCCTTTTGCGTAGCGGTGACAAGCAGTGGCTGGTTCATCAGTCGATTACCCGTCCCTTGAGGGCGAACAGGCCTTGCGGGCGCTTCTGTATGAACAGAATGATCAACGCAAGGATGAGGATCTTGCCGAGCACGGCACCGATCTGCGGCTCCAGCAGCTTGTTGGCGATGCCAAGGCCGAACGCGGCCCAGAGGCTGCCGGCCAGCTGCCCGACACCGCCCAGCACCACCACCAGGAACGAGTCGATGATGTAGCTCTGGCCCAGGTCCGGGCCGACGTTGCCGACCTGGCTCAGGGCCACGCCGCCGAGGCCGGCGATGCCAGAGCCCAGGCCAAAGGCGAGCATGTCGACGCGCCCGGTAGACACGCCGCAGCAGGCGGCCATGTTGCGGTTCTGGGTGACTGCGCGCACGTTCAGGCCCAGCCGTGTGCGGTTGAGCAGCAGCCAGGTGAGCAGCACCACGGCCAAGGCGAAGCCGATGATGACCAGGCGGTTGTACGGCAGCACCAGGTTGGGCAGCAGCTGAATGCCACCCGAGAGCCACGCCGGGTTGCTCACCTCGACGTTCTGCGCGCCAAACAGCAGGCGGATGGCCTGAATCAGCATCAGGCTGATGCCCCAGGTGGCCAGCAGGGTTTCCAGCGGGCGGCCGTACAGGTGGCGGATCACGGTGCGTTCCAGCGCCATGCCGACCCCGGCACTCACAGCGAAGGCCACCGGCAGGGCAATCAGCGGGTAGAACTCGATGGCACCCGGGGCGTAGCGCTGCACCAGCACCTGGACCATATAGGTACTGTAGGCGCCCAGCATCAGCATCTCGCCGTGGGCCATGTTGATCACCCCGAGCAGGCCGAAGGTGATGGCAAGGCCGAGCGCCGCCAGCAGCAGGATCGAGCCCAGCGACAGGCCGCTGAAGGCCTGGCCGAGCAGTTCGCCCACCAGCAGCTTGCGTTTGACCTGGGCCAGGCTGGTTTCGGCAGCGGTGCGCACCCCCGGGTCGGCTTCAGCGTCGGGTTGCAGCAGCGCTTCAAGGCGGGTGCGGGCCAGCGGGTCACCGGTTTCGCCCAGCAGGCGCACGGCGGCCAGGCGTACTGCCGGTTCGCTGGCGCCCAGTTGCAGGTTGGCCAGGGCCAGGCCGATGGCGGCGTGCACGGCAGCATCCGGCTCGCTGGCGAAGCGCCGGTCGAGGAAGGCCATTTGCGCGGGTTGTGCGCTTTTTTGCAGTTGCTGGGCGGCGGCCAGGCGCGTTTCGCTGTTGTCGCTGAGCAGCTGGTGGCTGGCCAGGGCGTTGTCGATCAGGCCGCGCAGGCGGTTGTTCAGGCGCACCTTGCGGGTGTCGTCAGTGGCAATGCGGCCCTGGCGCAGGTTGTCCAGCAGTGGCAGGCGCGCGGCATCGGGTTGCGCCGCCCAGCTTTCGAGCAGGCGGGCCTGCTCGGCGGGCTTGGCGGTGAGGAAGAATTCGCCCTCGCTGGCCTGGGTGGCCATGGGGAGTAGCAGAAGCAGGGTGAGCAGCATTCTGAGCATGCGGGCAATCCTGGAATACAGTGGTGGATTCTTCGCGGGCTTGCCCGCTCCCATAGGTATTTCACTGGTCCAGAGGGCAGTGGGGACCTGTGGGAGCGGGCAAGCCCGCGAATGGGCCGCATAGCGGCCCCAGTGCACTCAGTTACCTTTCACTGCGTAGTCAGGTCGCTTGTCATTCCCTGGAATGAACGGGCTCCAAGGCTGCGCCCGCAGCGGCTGCTCGGTTTCCCACACCACACTGAACTGCCCGTCATCCTGGATCTCGCCGATCATCACCGGCTTGTGCAGGTGGTGGTTGGTTTTGTCCATGGTCAGGGTGAAGCCCGACGGTGCCTTGAAGCTCTGCCCGGCCAGTGCTTCACGCACCTTGTCGACGTCGGTGGACTTGGCCTTCTCGGCGGCCTGCGCCCACATGTGGATGCCCACGTAGGTGGCTTCCATCGGGTCGTTGGTCACCGCCTTGTCAGCGCCTGGCAGGCCCTTGGCCTTGGCGTAGGCCTTCCAGTCGGCGACGAACTTCTGGTTCACCGGGTTATCCACCGACTCGAAGTAGTTCCACGCGGCCAGGTGCCCCACCAGCGGTTTGGTGTCGATGCCGCGCAGTTCTTCTTCGCCTACCGAGAACGCCACCACCGGTACGTCGGTGGCCTTCAGGCCCTGGTTGGCCAGTTCTTTGTAGAACGGCACGTTGGAGTCGCCGTTGACCGTGGAAATCACCGCCGTCTTGCCGCCGGCGGAGAACTTCTTGATGTTGGCGACGATGGTCTGGTAATCGGCGTGGCCGAACGGCGTGTACACCTCTTCGATGTCCTTGTCGGCCACGCCTTTGCTGTGCAGGAAAGCGCGCAGGATCTTGTTGGTGGTGCGCGGGTAGACGTAGTCGGTGCCCAGCAGGAAGAACCGCTTGGCGCTGCCGCCATCTTCGCTCATCAGGTATTCGACGGCAGGAATGGCCTGCTGGTTGGGGGCGGCGCCGGTGTAGAACACGTTCGGCGACATCTCTTCACCCTCGTACTGCACCGGGTAGAACAGCAGGCCGTTGAGCTCTTCGAACACTGGCAGCACCGACTTGCGCGACACCGAGGTCCAGCAGCCGAACACCACCGCGACCTTGTCCTGGGTCAGCAGTTGGCGGCTCTTTTCAGCGAACAGCGGCCAGTTGGAGGCCGGGTCGACCACCACCGGTTCGAGCATCTTGCCGTTCACGCCGCCCTTGGCGTTGATCTCGTCGATGGTCATCAGCGCCATGTCCTTGAGCGAGGTCTCGGAAATGGCCATGGTCCCCGACAGCGAATGCAGGATGCCAACCTTGATGGTCTCGGCGGCCTGGATGCTCCAGCTCAGGCCCATCGCCGCAATCGATGCGCTGAGGGTAAAAGCCTTGATCAGACTGCGACGCTTCATGTGCTCTCTCCGCTGAGTTTTTTAGAGTGTTGGGCAAGCGGGGAGGGGCGTTGCAAGGGGTGTGCCTAGTGGCGAAATGGGCGTAATAGAGGGGTTGTGCGAGGTGTTGGGGCGTTTGCGAGGTCCAGGTTGGTGCCTGGGACATTGATGTGCACAGGATTGGGGCTGCAGAGCAGCCCCCGAGGCTATCAGCCGTTGCGCACAGCCGAACGCGGATGGCGCCTGCTGCGTACAAACTGATAGGTCACCGCCAGCAATACGAACCAGATCGGCGTTACCACCAGCGCTGAACGCGTGTCCGCCTCCAGGCTCAGCAACACCAGAATGAAGGCAAAGAACACCAGGCACACGTAGCACATGAAGCGCCCGCCCGGCATCTTGTACTTCGACGCCTGATGCAGCGCCGCACGGTTTTTGCGGTACTTCAGGTACGACAGCAAAATCAGCGTCCACACGAACATGAACAGCACCGCCGAAACCGTGGTCACCAGGGTGAACGCCTCGACCACGTTCGGCACCAGGTAGATCAGCACTGCACCGAGCAACAGGCAGGTGCAGGAGAAGTACAGGCCGTTGGCCGGCACCGAGCGGCTCGAAAGCTTCTCGAACGCCTTGGGTGCATCACCCTCCTGGCTCAGGCCGAAGAGCATGCGGCTGGTGGAGAACACGCCGCTGTTGGCCGACGAGGCCGCCGAGGTCAGCACCACGAAGTTGATGATGCTCGCCGCCGCCGGCAGGCCGGCCAGCACAAACAGCTCGACGAACGGGCTCTTGCCCGGGACCACGTCGCGCCAAGGTGTCACGGCCATGATCGCGATCAGCGCCAGCACATAGAACACGATGATGCGGATCGGGATCGAGTTGATCGCCCGCGGCAGGGTGCGCTCCGGGTTTTTCGCTTCGGCGGCGGTGGTGCCCACCAGCTCGATACCGACGAAGGCGAACACGGCGATCTGGAACCCGGCGAAGAAACCCATCAGCCCATGGGGGAACATGCCGCCGTCATTCCACAGGTTGGCCAGCTGTGCAGTGCGCCCGCTGGGCGAGGTGAAGCCGGTGATGACCATGTACAGGCCGGTGGCGACCAGGCCGAGAATGGCGATGATCTTGACCAGGGCGAACCAGAACTCCATCTCGCCGAACATTTTTACCGTCACCAGGTTCAGCGACAGCAGCAGCCCTACGCAGGTCAGCGCCGGTATCCACTGCGGCAGGTCGGGGAACCAGAACTGCGTGTAAGCGGCGATGGCGACCACGTCGGCGATACCGGTGACCACCCAGCAGAACCAGTAGGTCCAGCCGGTGAAGTAACCGGCCCAGGGGCCGAGCAGGTCGGCCGAGAAGTCGATGAACGATTTGTAGTTCAGGTTCGACAGCAGCAGTTCGCCCATGGCGCGCATGACGAAAAACAACATGAAGCCGATGATCATGTAGACGAAGATGATCGACGGGCCCGCCAGGCTGATGGTCTTGCCCGACCCCATGAACAGGCCGGTACCGATCGCGCCGCCGATGGCGATCAGCTGGATGTGGCGGTTGGTCAGGTTGCGTTGCAGGTGCTGCTCTTCTTGTGGTTTTGGTGAAATTGCGGTCATAAGCTGCATTCCCTTGAAAGTCGCCGGCTAGGCTAACACGGGCGTTCCAATTCGAGATCGCGACAGATCGCCACGATTTTCAGATGGCAGCCGTGCTTTCGCAGGAAAAGTTCGAGACCTTCACCGGCTTCTTCGCGGGCATGCCCACTCCCACAGGTATCGCGCCACGCCTGAGGGCGGCAGAGATCCTGTGGGAGCGGGCAAGCCCGCGAAGAGGCCAGTGCAGGTTATGCAGGGCTCAGGCGCTGGCCAGCTCCCGGCGGCGGCGCACCACCAGGCTGTCCACCACCCACATCACCACCATCGATACGCCCACCAACGGGAACATCAGCCCCAGCACCAGCATCACCCCCACCGCCGCCTTCCAGCGCGGCAGGTCATGGCGCAGCGGCGGCACACCCAGCCCGCCTTCAGGCCGGCGCTTCCACCACATCACCAGCCCGCTCACCGACCCCAGCAGGATCATCAGGCACACCAGCAGGATGATGATCTGGTTGAACGCCCCGAACATCTTGCCCTCATGCAGCATCACCCCCAGCTCGGTGGCGCGGGCGACCGGGCTGTAGTCCTGCCAGCGCACATCGGCCAGGACCTTGCCGGTGTACTGGTCCACATGCAGGGTGGCGTCGTTGCGAGGGTCGTCGGCGAACACGGCAATGGTGAACACTCCGTCAGCCGTGGTCGGCAGGGTAATGCTGTAGCCCGGCTCGACCTGGCGGGAGGTGGCGATGTCTTCGACCTGCTGCACGCTCACCTGGGGCGCTGCGGGCAGGTCCGACATCATGTGGTGCCCGGCGTGTTCGGCGTGTGCGCCGGACTGCGGCATCGGCGTGTTTTCCATCGCCCAGGGCACGGTCTGGCGGTGGGCACTATTAAGCTCACCCGCCTGCTGGTCCGACTTGGGCACGTCGTTCCACATGGCTGCCGGGAAACGGTTCCACAAATCGGCGTACTGCTTGCCCCAAAGCCCGGTCCAGGTCATGCCGCTGACCAGCATCAGCAACAGCAAGGCCGAGCCCCAGAAGCCGGTAACTGCGTGCAGGTCGCGCCAGAACAACCGGCCGCGTGCCGACAGCCGTGGCCACAGCACGCCAGCGCCATTGCGCCCGCGTGGCCACCAGAGGTACAGGCCCGACACCACCAGCACGATGCCCCAGCCTGCGGCCAGCTCCACCAGGCGGTCACCGACCGTGCCAACCATCAGCTCGCCATGCAGGGCGCGGGCGATGGCCTGCAGATTCTGCTTGGCGTCCTGCTCGCCGAGCACCTTGCCGCTATACGGGTCGACGAACACGTTCAGTTCGCGCCCGCTGTCATGCACCACGAACTGCGCACTGCGCTCGGCGTTGATGGGCGGCAGGTACTGGCCGACGTGGCCTTTGGGGTAAGCCTGGCGCACTTGCGCCAGCATCGCATCGGCGCCCTGTCGGTGGTGGCCGGCTTCGACCACCATCAGGTCGCGGTACAGCAGCGGGTCGAGCTGCGGCTTGAACAGGTAGATGATCCCGGTGATCGCCAACAGGATCATGAACGGGGCCACGAACAGCCCCGCATAAAAGTGCCAACGCCAGGCCAGGTTATAGAAATTGGTGCGTGTTCCTCTCATGGGAACCTCCTGTTTGACCAGCAGATGGGCGCAACCGAAGCTGCGCCCGTGGTTGTTGTCAGAAGCTGAAGTCGACCTTGGTCCAGAAGGTCCTGCCTGGCTCGTTGACCGACTGTGGATCGGTAGCCGGGTAGCCGAACCCGGCGTTCCCGGCCAGGTTCAAGTGCTCGGCGTAGGTTTTGTCGAACAGGTTGTCGACCCCTGCGCTGAGCTTGAGGTTTTTGTTCACCTTGTAGGCGCCGTTCAGGGAGAACACGCCGAAGCCGGCGCTCTTGTCGTAGTCCTTGCCGACCACGTTGCCCTGGTTCTCGGCAATGCGGTTTTGCGCCGCCACCAGCCGCCACAGTGCACCGACGCTCCATACATCGCGGCTGTAGGTCAGGCCGAGGCGGCTTTCCAGGGGTGGCATTTGCGGTAGCGCTTTGCCATCACTGCTGTTCTTGCCCCAAGCGTAGGCCAGCGTGCCGTCGGCCTTCCAGTTTTCGGTCAGCTGGTAGGCGGCACCCAGTTCGCCGCCCATGATGCGGGCGTCGATGTTCTGTGCCTGCGAGGTGCTCATGCCCATCATGCCCGTGCGGTAGTCGAACAGGATGTAGTCGCGGATTTGCCCGACATAGCCCGAAGCCCAGGCTTCCAGGCGCTCGGTGCGGTACTGGATGCCGAAGTCGAGCTGGGTGGTCTTCTCTGGCTTGATGCCGTCAAAGGCATTTGCTGCACCGGGCGGTGCCAGCTTGGGCGAGAACAGCTCCCAGTAATCGGGGAAACGCTGGGCATGGCCGAGGCCGATATAGGTGGTGGCCGGGATGGCTGCCAGGTCGTGCTCATAGCGTATGAAACCGCTGGGCAGGGTGTCGGCGCGGCTATCACCTTCTGTGGCGCTGCCTTTACGGAAGTCTCGGGCCGAGGCGCGGTCCAGGCGGGCACCGGTGATCAGCCGGTCGTCACCGCTGACGTACCAGGTCAGTTCGCTGAAGGCACCGTAGTTGTGGAAGTCGGCGTCCTTGGTCCAGGCCTGGCCCTTGTGTGCGTCTACGCCCATGCCCCCACGCTGGCGATGTTCGTTGGTTTGCGCGTCGATGCCACTGATCAGCTGCACATCGGCCCAGCGCCAGGTGGCCTTGATGCGTGCCCCCATGGTGCGACGGTCGACGTTGCTGACCATCGGCATGCCCATCATGCCGCTGCCCGATGGGGTACGCAGGCTGTAGTTGTCCATCACATGGTCGGCGTAGTTGTAGTAGACCTGCGCCTCGACCTTGTCGAGCACCTCGCCAAGGTTGGACTTTTCAAAGCGCAGGCCCAGGCTTTCACGCTTGAACTGCGAGCCGTCCATGCCGCGCCCGGCATAGCGGGCCTCTCCATCGCCCTTGCCGGCCGTCAGCTCCAGCAGGGTGTCCTGGTCGGGCGTCCAGCCGAGGGCGACATCGCCGTTCCATTTTTCCCAGCGCGACGGCACGGTGTCGTTGTTGCCGTCGTGGTAGTCATCCGAGCGCGACTGGTTGCCGACGAAGCGGGCGTAGGCCTGGCTGTTGCCGGCGGCGGCATCCAGCACCTTGTCGAAGCGGCCGTTGGAGCCGGCCAGCAGGCTGGCGTTTACCCGGCTGCCGAGGGTGCCGAACTTTTCGGGTTCGCGTTCGAAAAGAATGGTGCCTGCCGAACCGCCCGGGCCCCAGATCACGCTTTGCGGGCCTTTGATCACGGTCAGGCGGTCGTAGGTTTCCGGCGAAATATAGGACGTGGGCGCGTCCATGCGGTTGGGGCAGGCGCCCAGCATCAGGCCGCCATTGGTGAGGATATTCAGGCGCGAGCCGAACATGCCGCGCAACACCGGATCACCGTTGGTGCCGCCGGCGCGGATCGCCGAGAAGCCGGGGATGGTCTTCAGGTAGTCGGCGCCGTCGCTGGCCGGCACTGGCTGGCGCGGGTCTTTCGGGTTGGTGACCACGGTCAGCGGCGAGCTCGGGGCCACGGCGGTGATTACCGTCGGGCTCAGCTCGGGTGCGTCGTGCGCATGGCCTTCATGGCCAGGGTCGGCGGCCAGGGCCACGGGCGCGAGCAGCGAGCCGCACACGGCGGCGAGGGCCCCACGCAGGGACAAGGCAAAAACAGGGGTACAGCCGGACATAATGATTCCAGTCGATCAGTCATGAGTTAGCGCGAAGCCTCCTGGCTCCGTGCGCAAAATGTGGGTTCAGACGCTGATCGAGGAGGGTGGGGCGCGGCTGCGCGCACCGGGGAATACAGCCTGCCGGGCATGGCCCTGGTGCGTTGGCGCAAGCAGGTGGGTGGTGGGGACGACGCTGCCGGCGCTGAGCGGGCTGAGGGCCTGGGGCAGGGCCGGGCAGTTGAACAACAGGCTGCAATAACCGCACTTTTCCCACATCACATGCAGCTGGCCATCGCCGCCGTGGCCGTGATGGGCGTCTCCGCCATGCTCATGGGCAGCCGCCATCGGCATGTCCATCGGCATGCTCATACCGGCGTGGTGGTCCATCGGCATCGACTGGGAAATCAGCGGGCCGATGAAGATCATCCACATGGCGAACAGGCTCAGCCATCCGCCACCGGCGCGCCTGCGGTCAGGGCGGGTGGTACGGCTGATGCTGTTGCGCGGCAGGCTCATGGCGAGTGCCTGTCAGCAGGTGTCAGTGCGCGTGTTCGTGGGCTTGCGGCTGGTCCGTTGGCGCCTGCTTCTGCACGGCCACTTCGACGGTGACGTCGCCGGCCTTCTCGAAGTGCAGGGTCAACGGGAAGCGCTTGCCGTCGCTGAGCAGGCTGCGGTCCTTGGGCTGCATCAGCATCACATGGTAGGCGCTGGGGGCGAAGGTCAGGTCCTTGCCGGCAGGCACTACAACGCTGGGTACTTGCTGCATCTTCATGGCACCGCTGGCGCTCATGGCGTGCTCGTGCAGTTGCGCGTCATCGCTGATGGGGCTGTCGACACTCAACAGGCGGTCATCGGCCTGGCCATTGTTGTGCACCACGAAATACGCGGCGACATTGGGGGCGTTGGGCGGCAGCTGCAGCGACCAGGGGTGGGCGATGTGCAGGTCGCCCACGCTGTATTCGTGGGCATTGGCAAAGGCGCCGGGCAGCAGCAGGGCGGCCATGACGAGGGCGTGCTTGAGCATGGTGAATCTCCGTTCTGTTCAGGTTCAGGCAGACAGCGAGATGAACTCAGGCCAGCGGAGAGGCACGGGGATTTAACGCTGGCCAGAGCTGGCGCGGCGTGGGCTGGTAGTCGGCGGGGGGCGGCAGCAGGCCGGCAAACAGTGTTGGCGGGTTGTGCAGCTGCGGCGGGTAGCCGGGCAGGGCCAGCAGTGGTGCAGCGCCCGAGCAGCACCAGCAATTCATCATGCTGGCGCTGTCGTCGCTTTGCGGGCCGAGGTCGATCTTGGCCAGGGCCTGGACGTCGACCTTGGCCTTGTTGGCCATGCTGGAACAGAAAGCCCCCCACAGCAGCTGCTCGGCCGGGCCCTTGGGCACGGCAGAGGCCAGCGGCATGGCCAGCAGGTTGAACAGCACTGCAAGGCAGGCTATCCAGGCGATGTGCCGACGTGGGGGCATGGAGAGATCCGGTCAGGAATCGTGGTGGCTATTGTAAGGCGGAGTATAGGTAAAAATGGCGGGGTGCGGTGAAGTGACGCAGGCAGGCAGTTGAATCGGTGTCGCCGGCTTCGCGGGCGTGCCCGCGAAGAGGGTGAAATCAATCTCAAGCCTTGTTTCGGCCCATCAGCCCGCGTACGGTCTCTTGCAGATCCGCCGGCAACACCACCACCTTGGCGTTGTTGCTGCTCGCCAGGTTCTCCATGGCCCCGACATAACGCTCACCCAGCAAATACATCGCCGGCACGGTCTCGTTGCCCACCGCTTCCTTGACCAGCGAAATCGCCCGCGCCGAGGCCTCGGCCAGGCTGATCTGTGCTTCGGCATCCAGCCTGGCCGCCTGCAGGCGTGCTTCCGCTTCCAGGATCGCGGCCTGCTTGGCACCTTCGGCGCGGGTTACATCGGCCTTGCGCTCACGCTCGGCCGCCGCCTGGCGCTCCATGGCCAGTTGCATGTTTTCCGAAGGCTTGATGTCCTGGATTTCCACCGAGCGCACGGTCACGCCCCAGTCTTCGGTCTGCTCCGACATCGCCTCGCGCAGGCGTGCCTTGATCTGCTCGCGGCTGGACAGCGCTTCGTCCAGGTCCATGGCACCGACGATGGCGCGCAGCGAAGTCATGGTCAGGCTGGTGACGGCGAACGAGAAGTTCTGCACGCCATAGGAGGCTTTCTGCGGGTCGACCACCTTGGCGAAGCACAGGGCGTTGGCGACGATCACGGCGTTGTCTCTGGTGATGATTTCCTGCTGCTGCACATCAAGGATGATGTCCTTGGTCGGCAGGCGATAGGCGACCACATCCATGTACGGGATGAGGATGTTCAGGCCGGGCTTGAGGGTGCTGTGGTAGCGGCCCAGGCGCTCGACGATCCATTCCTCGCCCTGGGGCACGATACGTACCCCCTTGAACACGGTGATCAGGACGAACAGGGCGATGGCGGCGACAACGATGAGGCTGGTCATGATGCGAAATTCCTTTTAGTGCGGATTCAGGCCCGGATGACACGGGCAGTGTTGCCCTCAATGGCGGTAAGGCGCACCCGCTCGCCAACCGGGATCTCGCTGTCGGCAATGCAGATCCATTCTTCGCTGCCAAGAATCGGCTTCTGGAAACGCACGCGGCCTTTCTGAAACTCTGAAACGCCAGCGGTCAGCAAGCCCACCTCGCCGATCACGCTGTCGGCAGTCCAGCGCACGTCTGGCTGCTTGCGCCGGAATACCTTGAACCACAGCGCGGTGGTGACAGACGACAGCAGTACCCACAGCAGCACCTGCATGTCCAGTTGCAGGCTGGGGGCGGCGAGCGAGATGAGCGAGACCAGCACGGCACCGATGCCGAACCAGAGGATGAAGAACGTCGGCAGGACCAGTTCGAGCAGGATCAGCGCGATGCCAAAGACCAGCCAGATCCACCATTGCATTTCCATATGGGTGAAACCTTCCGGGGGAGGGGAAGTTGAGTTTACGGCAGCAGTACGACCTGGGACCACGTGTGGGCCTGAAAGAAAAATCCGAAAGGGCTGTAGGGTAATGGTCCGATACAGGTTTTAAGCCTGGCACGGTCTTCTGTGGGAGCGGGCGTGCCCGCGAAGAAGACGACTCGGTGTATGGCACCGGCTTGGCCGGTGTTCGCGGGCTTGCCCACTCCCACAGGGGCCCCTAGCGTGCTTGCGAGATGTGTTGATGCAAGTCGAGTGCTGCTGCCATGTCAGCCTGCGATTCGAATGCGCGGTCAACATCCGGCAACGCCGGGCGCTTGAGGATCAGCACCGGCACCCCAAGCTCCCGCGCCACCTCGAGCTTCGGCTCGGTCGCCACACTGCCGCTGTTCTTGCTGATCAGCACATCGATAGTGCGGCGCTGGAACAACGCCCGTTCATCCACAATGTGGAATGGCCCGCGCGCGCCAATCACTTCGCAGCGCTCGTTGCCAGGGCACGCTTCCAGCGCACGCAGCGTCCAGAACTGCTCCGGTGGGATCTCGTCCAGGTGCTGCAGTGGCTCACGCCCCAGCGTAAACAGCGGCCTGCGGAACGGTTTGAGCGCGTCGATCAGCCCCGCCCAGTCCTCGACTTCGCGCCAGTCATCCCCCGCTTGCGCCTGCCAGGCCGGGCGGCGCAAGGCCCAGCACGGGATGCCAGCGTTGCGTGCGGCGCTGGCGGCATTGCGGCTGATCTGCGCGGCATAGGGATGGGTGGCATCGATCAGCAGGGTGATGCCCGCCTCGCGCAGGTAGCTGGCCAGGCCCTCGGCACCGCCAAAGCCCCCGACCCGCACCTGGCATTGCAGGTCCTGCGGCACGCGGCCGATACCGGCCAGGCTATAAACATGCTGTGGGCCGAGGCGGCGGGCGATGGCGAGGGCTTCAGTAATACCGCCCAGCAGCAGGATGCGCGTGGTCATTGCACACCTGCCTGGCCAACGATGCCGCCCTGGCGGTCGATGGCGAACACTTCCACTTGCACTTGCGCCGGCACGACGCTGCGGGCGAAGGCCAAGGCGTGAGCACACACTGCATCTCCCAAGGCGATACCGGCAGTATGCGCGAGGGCGAGCGCTTGCTGGCTGGTGTTGGCGCCGATGATGGCCGCTTGCAGCGTTTCGTCAGCGCCAATGTCTGCCGCCCAGCCGGCCAGTTGCGGCAGGTCGATGCTGGAATGGCGGCTGTGCAGGTCCATGTGCCCGGCGGCCAGTTTGCTGATCTTGCCGAAGCCACCACACAGGGTCAGGCGTGGCACCGGCACCTTGCGCAGGTGCTTGAGTACTGCGCCGACGAAATCGCCCATTTCGATCAGGGCGATTTCCGGCAGGCCGTAGACCCGGCGCATGGTGTCTTCACTGGCGTTGCCTGTGCAGGCGGCGATGTGCGTGTAGCCGTTGGTGTGGGCCACGTCGATGCCCTGATGGATCGAAGCAATGTAGGCCGCACAGGAGAACGGCCGCACGATGCCGCTGGTGCCGAGGATCGACAGCCCGCCGAGGATGCCCAGGCGCGGGTTCATGGTCTTGAGAGCGAGTTGGTCGCCGCCCTGCACATTGACCGTGACCTCGAAGCCACCGAGGTAGCCGCACTCGTCGGCCAGGCGTTGCAGGTGTTCAGTGATCATGCGCCGTGGCACCGGGTTGATGGCCGGCTCACCCACCGCCAGCACCAGCCCCGGCCGGGTCACGGTGCCAACGCCGGCCCCGGCGACAAAGCGGATACCCGGTTCGCCCAGCAGGCGTACCTGGCTGTAGAGCAGGGCGCCGTGGGTCACGTCCGGGTCGTCGCCAGCATCCTTGAGGGTGCCCGCTTCGGCACGCTCGTCAATCAGGCGGCAGAATTCCAGGCGCATCTGCACCACCTTGCCCTTGGGCAGGGTAATGCTGACGGCGTCGCTGCTTTCGCCGTTCAGCAGCAAGCGAGCGGCTGCCAGGCTTGTGGCGGTGGCGCAGCTGCCGGTGGTCAGGCCGCTGCGCAGGGGCGCGGGCTGTTCGCGGGTTTCTTCACGCATCGACGGGCTTCACCACTTCCAGCAGGGTGATCGGCAGCGCCTGGCGCCAGGTGTCGAACGCGCCCAGGGGCTGGGCATGGGCGACATGGATGCGGGTCAGCTCGCCACCGTGCTGCTCGCGGAAATGCGCCAGGGCCAGTTCGCTTTGCAAGGTCACTGCATTGGCCACCAGCCGCCCGCCTGGGCGCAGGTTGGCCCAGCACAGGTCCAGCACGCCTTCGCGGGTGACGCCCCCGCCGATGAAGATTGCATCGGGCTGCTCCAGGCCTTGCAGTGCCGCAGGCGCCTTGCCGCAGACCAGTTGCAGGCCGGGTACACCCAGCGCGTCACGGTTGTGTTCGATGAAGCCTTGGCGGCCTTCGTCGGCCTCGATGGCCAGGGCGCGGCAGGCCGGGTGGGCGCGCATCCATTCGATGCCGATCGAGCCGCAGCCCGCGCCCACGTCCCACAGCAGTTCGCCGGGCTGGGGCGCCAGGCGCGCCAGGGTGATGGCGCGCACGTCACGTTTGGTCAGTTGGCCGTCGTGCCGGAAGGCGCTGTCGGGCAGCCCGGCCAGCCGGTGCAGGCGTGGCGCATCGGGCGCGGCCAGGCACTCGATGGCCACCAGGTTGAGCGTGGCGATATCGGCGTGCGGCCAGTCCTGGGCGGTGCCGGGCAACTCGCGTTCTTCCTGGCCACCCAGGTGCTCGAAAACCCGCAGGCGGCTTGGCCCGAAGCCACGTTCGCGCAGCAGTGCAGCAATTGCCGCCGGGCTGTCGCCATCGTTGCTCAGCACCAGCAGGCGCATGCCGCTGTGCAGGTGGGCATTCAACGCCGCCAGTGGCCGCGCCACCAGCGACACAACCTGCACCTCCTGCAACGGCCAGCCCAGGCGGGCGGCGGCCAGGGCGCAGGAGGAGGGCATCGACAGCACGCGCATTTCATCGGCGGGCACCTGCCGCGCCAGGCTGGCGCCGACGCCGAAGAACATCGGGTCGCCGCTGGCCAGCACGCACACCGGCTCGCCGCGCAGGGCCAACACTGGACCTAAGGAAAACGGGCTTGGCCAGCCCAGCCGCTCGCCGGGCACGCAGCGCGGCAGCAAGGCCAGCTGGCGCGGGCTGCCGAAGACCCGCGCAGCGCCCAACAGCGCGCGCCGGGCCTGCTTGCCCAGGCCACTGAAGCCGTCTTCGCCGATGCCTACTACTGTCAGCCAGGGTGCCATGTATTTCATTCCGCCATTTTTTGGGGCCGCTTCGCGCCCCTTCGCGGGCACGCCCGCTACCACAGGTACAGCGCAGCCATTGAGGGTAGCGATGATCCTGTGGGAGCGGGCGTGCACGCGAAGAGGGCGACACAGCCCTGGATTTCTCCTCAATCGCTGAGGATGCTCGACCACCGGCTTTTCATGCCGCCGGACAAAGCAGGCATAATACCGCGCCTTCTACACTCAAGCGCATTTTCACAGATTGCCGGACGCCCCTTTGACGCAGGCCCATGCCCCCAACGTTTCGCCCCGCCCCTCGGCCTGCCCGGGGTTGTGGCGCATTGTCAGTGCCCGTGATGGCGGCATTTGCCGCATCAAGCTGCCGGGCGGCCTGCTGCTGGCCGACCAGGCCGAAGCGGTGGCGACGGCGGCCGAGCGCTTCGCCGGCGGCGTGATCGAGGCCACCAACCGTGGCAATTTGCAGATTCGCGGCATTGGCAACGAGCATCGGGCCCTGGTCGAGACCCTGCTCGCCGCTGGCCTGGGTCCGCGCGACGCGGCCGGTGACGATGTGCGCAACCTGATGCTCAGCCCGCTGGCCGGGCATGACCCGGCGATGCTGCTGGACGCACGGCCCTTGGCAGGTCAGATCCTCGACTTGTTGGAAGGCACCCCGCGCTTTCACCAGTTGTCGGCCAAGTTTGCCGTGCAGCTGGATGCCGGCGAACGCCTGGCCATGCTCCGACACCCCCACGACCTGTGGCTATCGGCCCTGCGTCTGGAGCAGCAGACCTGGCTGGCGTTCGGCCTGGCGGGCTGCCCGGCGGACGGCCAGGTGCTTGGCGCCGTGCCGCTGGCGCAGGGCCTGGCGCTGGTGCGTGCGGTGCTGGAGCGCTTTCTCGATCTGGCAACCCCGATGCAATCGCGCATGCGCCAGCTGCTCGAGGTGTGCCCGGCAAGCGATTTCGTCGATGGGCTCGGCCTGGGCATCCGCCGCGATGCCGCCGTGCTTGCCTGGCGCCGTGAACATCACCGCGCCTCCTGGCTGGGCACGCTGCCACAGGCAGATGGCGTTGCCCTTGGCGTCGCCCCGCCGCAAGGCCGCCTGACCCCGGCCATGCTGCGCGGCGCCGCGCAGGTTGCCCGTGAGCGGGGCGATGGCAGCTTGCATCTCAGCCCCTGGCAAAGCCTGGTGCTGACCAACCTGCAAGCCGACTTCATCGACCAGGCCCAGGCTGATCTCTCGGCCCTGGGCCTGCTGTGCCACGACCACGAGCCGCTGGCGCGTATCAGCGCCTGCACCGGTGCCAGCGGCTGCGCCAAGGCCCTTGGCGAAACCAAGGCCGACGCCGTTGCCCTTGCCGCGCTGCTGGGCCCTGGCGTGCCTGCCAGCGTGCACTTGTCTGGCTGCCCCCGTTCCTGCGCCGTGGCCCATGTTGCCCCGGCCACCCTGCTGGCCCGCTCGCCGGGCCGATATGACCTCTATCTGCGTGACGCGCGCCAGCCGGGCTTCGGCGCCCTGCGCGCCACCGACCTTACCTTGAATGAAGCAGGCGCCATGCTCGACCTGCCGACGGAGCACCTTGATGATTGACTACATCCGCGATGGTCAGGAGATCTATCGCAATTCCTTCCGGATCATCCGTGAGGAAGCCCGACTCGAGCGGATCCCCGCAGACCTCGAAAAGCTCGCCGTACGCGTTATCCACGCCTGTGGCATGGTCGATGCCATTGATGGCCTGCAGTTCTCCGAAGGTGCCGGCCGGGCCGGGCGCGAGGCGCTGCTCAACGGCGCGCCAATCCTGTGCGATGCGCACATGGTCGCCGAAGGCATCACCCGGGCCCGCCTGCCAGCCGACAACAAAGTCATCTGCACCCTGCGCGACCCAAGCGTACCGGGCCTGGCCAAGGACGCCGGCAACACCCGTTCTGCCGTAGCCCTTGAGCTGTGGCGCCCGTACCTTGAAGGCAGTGTGGTGGTGATCGGCAATGCGCCCACCGCCCTGTTCTACCTGCTGGAGATGATTGACGCCGGTGCACCCAAGCCGGCGCTGATCCTCGGCTTCCCGGTAGGTTTCGTCGGTGCTGCCGAGTCCAAGGCGATGCTCGCCGCCGACAGCCGTGGTGTGCCGTTCGTGATCATGCAAGGCCGCCTGGGCGGCAGCGCGATGGCCGCCGCCGCGGTCAACGCCCTGGCCACGGAGGTGGAGTGATGGCGCCGCGTGGACGTCTGCTTGGCCTGGGCGTGGGCCCGGGCGACCCTGAACTGATCACCCTCAAGGCCCTGCGCCTGCTGCGCGAAGCGCCAGTGGTCGGCTACTTCGTGGCCAAGGGCAAGCGTGGCAATGCCTTCGGCATCATCGAGGCACACTTGCAAGCGCAGCAGACGCTGTTGCCGCTGGTGTACCCGGTCACCACCGAAGCCTTGCCGGCGCCGCTGTCCTACGAGCAGGTGATCAGCGACTTCTACGACGAAGCCAGCGTGCAGGTGGCCGAGCACCTGGATGCCGGTCGCGACGTGGCGGTGATCTGCGAAGGTGACCCGTTCTTCTACGGGTCCTACATGTACCTGCACGACCGCCTGGCGCAGCGCTATGAGGCTGAAGTGATCCCTGGCGTGTGCTCGATGCTCGGTGGCGCCTCGGTGCTGGGTGCGCCGCTGGTGTACCGCAACCAGAGCCTCTCGGTCTTGTCTGGCGTGTTGCCCGCCGAGGAGCTCAAGCGTCGCCTGGCCGACGCCGATGCAGCAGTGATCATGAAGCTTGGGCGCAACTTCCCGAAAGTACGCGAAGTACTGACCGAACTGGGCCTGGACGGGCGCGCGCTGTATGTGGAGCGGGCCACCATGGCCAACCAGAAGATCGTGCCGCTGGATCAGGTTGATCCACAGTCGTCGCCGTACTTCTCGCTGATCATCGTGCCGGGGGAAAAATGGCAGGGCTGAACATCCACAAGGCGCCGGCGATCATCATTCTTGGCCCGGGCAGCCTGGCGACGGCGCAGCGTATCCAGCACTGTTATCCACAGGCCACGATCCATGGCCTGGAGGGGCGTGTCGAGGGTGCAGACCAATCTTACAGCACGTTCGGCGACACCCTGCGCGGGTTGTATCAGCAGGATACGCCGATCATCGCCCTGTGCGCTGCGGGCATTGTCATCCGTAGCCTGGCCAGCCTGCTCAGCGAGAAGGGCAGCGAGCCGCCGGTTCTGGCCGTGGCCGAAGATGGCAGTGCGGTGGTGCCGCTGCTCGGTGGCCTGGCTGGCGTGAATGTGATGGCACGCGAAATCGCAGAGGTTCTGGGCGTTGCTGCTGCGATCACCACCAGTGGCGAGCTGCGTTTCGGCACTTGCCTGCTGAACCCGCCGCAGGGTTATGCACTGGCGGATATCGAGCAAGGCAAGCGCTTTGTCTCCGATTTGCTGGCCGGCGAGGCGGTGCGCGTCGAAGGCGATGCACCTTGGCTGGAGCACGCGCAGCTCCCCGCCAGCGAGAGCGCCCGGCGCACCATCCATGTCGGCCATCAGGCACGCCCGAGCAGCCGTGATGAGCTGCTGATCCACCCGCGTTCGGTGGTGGTGGGCGTCGATACCGCCGACCTGCAACGCATCCGCGCCGCGCTGCAGGCGGCGGGTATCGCCGAACAATCGCTGGCTTGCCTGCTGGCTGGCGAGCACGCCATGGCTGATGCAGCCCTGCACGAGGCCGCGCAGGCCCTTGGCGTGGCGCTGCGTTTTGCGGCCAAGCCTGGCGATTTGCGAGGCATGCTGGCCCAGGCGCTGCCCGGCGCCGAGCTGATCGAGCAGGCGGATACCGTCATCGCCGTGGCCCCGGCGCCGGTGGATGCCGCGCAGGTCGGCCGCCGTCGTGGCCGGCTGGCGGTGATCGGCCTCGGCCCCGGCGCTGCCGAGCTAATGGTGCCGGCGGTCAAGGCCGAACTTGCACGCGCCGAGGACATCCTCGGCTACGAAACCTACGTGCGCATGGCCGGGCCGTTCCGTGACGACCAGGTAATGCACTGCACCGACAACCGTGAAGAGATGCAGCGCGCCCGGCATGCCTTCGAGCTGGCGGCACAAGGCCGTTCGGTGGTGGTGGTCTCGTCGGGCGACCCAGGCGTGTTCGCCATGGCCGCTGCAGTGCTCGAAGCGCTGCACGAATCCAGCGACCCCGCCTGGCATCGCGTCGACCTCGAGATCCTGCCAGGGGTGTCGGCCTCGCTCGCTACAGCTGCGCAGGCGGGGGCACCGCTGGGCCATGACTTCTGTGTGATGTCGTTGTCGGACAATCTCAAGCCCTGGTCGATCATTGAAAAGCGCCTGGACCTGGCGGCCCAGGCTGACCTGGTGCTGGCCTTCTACAACCCGATTTCCAAATCCAGGCCGCACCAGCTCGGGGTGGCCCTGGAAGTTGTGCGTCGCCACCGCGAGGGGAACACGCCTGTAGTCCTTGGGCGCGACATCGGTAGGCCGGGGCAGACGCTTAAGGTAGTCACCTTGGCCGAGCTGCTGCCGGAAATGGTCGATATGCGCACCATGGTTCTGGTTGGCTCCTCTACAACCTGTGTATTCCCTCGCCTGTCGGGTGGGGTGTGGGCCTACACGCCGCGTTGGTACCCCACCGCCAACTAGTTGCGTCGGAAACTCTTCAGCGCGCTTTGTGGCCAGCGCGCTGGCTAAGGTGATTGCCCCTGACTCAAGGGGCAACCATCAAGGAGTTTCCAATGTCCGATGCAACCCAAATCACCACCACCGATTCCGCCATCCTGGTAGACGGCAACCTGCTTGCCTTCGGCGCGGGCATGTCTGCGCAGAGCCGTTATGATGTGAAAAATGCCTTCCACTTTGCCACGTTGGTCGCCGACAAAGCTTTTGACGCTGAAAAGCAGAGCCGGGAGTGGTACGACAAATTCATCGATGTCATGCGAGACCTTGGCTTTACCATCCCACGCCGTACCTTCGAACTTGAAACCTCGGTGGAACTGTCCGTCACCGTAGGCGCCGTGGCCATCCGCGCGATTGGTGTGGTCGGCAATGCGATGCTGGGCGGCACCAAGCTGGGTGAAGTGGCAAAGCGGGCGTTTGACAAAATGACCACAGTCGAAAACGACGCCAAGGTGCTCCACCACAAGCGCAAGAACAAAGCCAGGGGCCTGGTCGGCCTGGCCGCCTGCATTGAAACCAAAGAAAACGATGTGGTCATGGTGGTGAGCTGCATCCAGGCATCTGCCCCAGCACTGGACGACGATGTGCTCGGCATCCAGTGGAAGCTGGACAGGTCCGCTTACTACGCCGGCACGGCAGTGCTCACCCTCAATAACTTTGTCTACGACAAAGTCCGCGAAACCGTAGAAAACAAACTCGGCGTGCGCAGTGTCGAGAACGTGCTCGAGTACGACATCTGATTGCTCGGCGGCGTAGTCGCAACGCCGCCTTGTTCGGTTCTTTGTGACGAGGTAACACGATGGATAGAGCAGCTGAGCAACTGATGTTGATTGGCGGAACAGCATTGTTGTATTCGCCAGGCGCAGTCGAGGCACAACGCCAGGCCGCTTTCGATTCAGTCCTGTACGCGCAGTTGGTAGCCAACAAGCACGCCGGTTCACGCGTGGACAATTATGAAAACTGGTATGCCGCGTATCGGGAGGCCTACCGCCAACTGGGCTGGATCAAGCTGGCCAGTACCCATGACCTGAAACCGTTGGGGCGACCTGTGCGCAACGCGCATATACAGCCACTTGAAGCGTGGCTGAAGATGCGTTCGCTTCGCCATGAGGCGGTGCTGGCGGCGATAAAGACGGGCCTTGGCCAGTCTGCTGAAGGCTTCCGGCACCTGCTGAGTTTCTGCGCGCATGATCAGGCGCAGTGCTCCACCCTGGTCATCGAACTCGGCGTACTCAAGCCGGGCCCGGCGCTGGACTTGTGCAGCATCTCGCTGCAAATCGACAAGCCACTCTCGCTAGTTTCGCTGGAGACATTTCTGGGCGAACAAGTACTTGAGGGCGAGGCCGAGTTCAACGGCGTTTCTCTGGCATTGGATGAAGGACGCTTCCAACGCCAGCGTGATGAATTGCAGGCCTTGATGAAAACCAAGGATGCACAGGCCGTTTACCGGTTTGACCCTTACGCACAACCTACAGGAGCAGCATCATGAGTGAAGCCACATCTGCCGTGATCGGCGCTGGGATTGTTTCGTTCTTGCCGGGCGTCGACGCCGCGCAGAAAAACAAGGTAAAGCTGGCGTTGGCAATGGCCGAAAGAGCCACCGAGGCCGCTTTCAAAGAGGGGCTGATTAAAGACTGGTTCGCTTATTACCGTAACCAGCTCAAATTCATGGGGTGGGATGCGGTAACGGCTGAGCAGATCCATTGGCCGGACAAGACGCGTACGCAACAGACGGATCACGTTCTGCAGACCCTGTCCAAAACTGCCGGGGACAGCTTTGCGTCGTCGGTCAAAGTGTCCATTCAAGCGTTGCTGACCAAGCCGTCGGTGCTGAAGGAACTTGAGAAAAAGGCATTTGAGATGCAGCACTTTCAAGTGTTGGCCTGCGCGCCGGCCGGTAATAACCGTGTCGACATGGTGATTTACCACGAAACGGACAAGCAGTCTGTTTTCAGTGCAGGGTTCATCAGCCGCAAGCGCAGTTACAAGAATGTGCGTGCGGAACTGGTCCGGTTCAATATTCTGGCCTTCGAGAACAGCGTAATGCCAAAAGTGCAGGAAAGCGTCGTCAAGGTATCCCTGGCGCGCATTCATGACTATGCCATCTAAGGCACCAGGTACCCTTTGATCCCGGTAAAAATGATCTGCGCCGCCAGGGCACAGACGAACAGCCCCATCAGACGGCTGACGATCTGCAGGCCCTGGTCGCCCAGGATCCGCTCGATACCGTGCGACAGGTAAAGCACCAGGCCGACAGTGAAACTGGCCAGCGCGATGCTGACGATGGCCAGCAGTTTGTCGTCCCAGTGCGGCTGGCTCACACCCATCACCAACAGGGCCCCGATGGTACCGGGACCAACCGTCAGCGGAATGGTCAGTGGCACGATGGTCACATCCTGCTGCACGTTGTCGGCCTGCACCGCTGGCTTGCCCTGGGCCATACCCAATGCCGAGATGAACAGCACGCTGCCGGCACCGATGCGGAAGGCGTCGGCGGTGATGCCGAAAATGCCGAAGATCACCCGACCGAACAGGTACAGCAGCACGCTGGCGAGCAGGGCTGCGAAGGCGACCTTCCAGGCTAGTTGCTTGCGCTCCTTGCTGGAGTGGCCGCGGGTCAGGCTGATGAAGCACGACAGCACGAAGAACGGGCTGTAGAGCACAAGCATTTTCAGGTAGACGCTGAACAACTCATGGAGCATGAGTGCTGATCCTCGGAAACTTAAAAAGGATGCGCGCTCGGTGCACAAGTGCGCTATCTCTGTGGGAGCGGGCATGCCCGCGAACACCGGCAGAGCCGGTGCCATACAGCGAGGTGGCTTCTTCGCGGGCGCGCCCGCTCCCACAGGGGCCGTAGATATCTTGTGAGCAGTGTTCACTGCTCGACAGCGTAGTCTAGGAAGTATGCGCCGGGTCTACCTTGGCTTCCCGGTGATTGGCCCAGTACTGGATCAGCTCGCGCAACTGCGACAGCTCGACCGGCTTGGCCATGTGGCCGTCCATGCCCGCCAGACGGGCGCGTTCCTTGTGTTCTGTAAGAATGTGCGCGGTCAGTGCCACCACCGGGGTGCGCTGGCGCTGGTTGGCGGTTTCCCAGGCGCGCAGCTGCTGGGTCGCCGAGAAACCGTCCAGAATCGGCATTTCGCAGTCCATCAGCACCAGGTCATAGCGCTGGTTTTTCATCGCCTGCAGGGCCTCTTCGCCATTGCACGCGGTGTCCGGCTCAAGGTTCAGCTTGCCAAGCATGCCGCGTATCACCTTGGTGGAAATGCTGTTGTCTTCGGCAACCAGCACGCGGAAGTCGCCGGGCAGGTCCAGTGCCTGCGGGACACCGGGCAGGCTGGCCGGCACTGCCTGATCGCGGCCGCGTTGGGCCAGTTCTTCGGCCAGGGTGGTTTTCAGCGTGTAGCCGGCCACCGGCTTGGCAAGTATCCGTTTCACCCCGGCATTGCGTGCGATGACCTTGCTCGGCGCATTGCTGATGCCGGTGAGCATCACCACCAGGATGTCGTGGTTCAGGCTCGGGTCTTCCTTGATCTTGGCGGCCAGCTGCATGCCGGTCATGCCGGGCATGTTCTGGTCCAGCAGCACCGCGTCGAAGTAGTCGCGCAGGTGGGCCTTGGTGCGCAGAAGGGCCAGGGCTTCCTTGCCCGAGGGCACTGCGCTGACATTCATGCCCCAGGCGCTGCATTGTTGCACCAGCACCTTGCGGCAGGTGTCATTGTCGTCCACCACCAGCACGCGGGCATCGCGCAGCGGGCTGTCGAGGTCGGTCGGTGGCTGTTCCAGGCGAGAAGGGTCCAGCGGCAGGGTCAGCCACAGGGTGTTGCCCATGCCGGTGCTGCTCTTGATGCCGAACTCGCCCTGCATCAGGCCGATCAGCTGTTTGGCGATGACCAACCCAAGATGGCCACCCAGCTTGTTGCTGGACAGGAAGTGGTGGCTGTGCAACTCGGCCTGCAACAAGGCTTCACGGTCTGCGGCGGCCAACGGCTCGCCGCTGTCCTGCACGGCGATGCGCAGGCGCGGTAGCTCACCCCGTTGGTCCAGTGCCACGACCAGCAGGATCTCGCCCTGGTCGGTGTTTTTCAGGGCGTTTTCCAGCAGGCTCGACAAGGCTTGGCGCAGGCGTGTCGGGTCGCCGCTGATCACCCGCGGTACTTGCGGCTGGGTAAAGCTGATCAGCTCGATGTTCTGCTGTTCGGCCTTGGCGCGGAAGATGTTCAGGCAGTCCTCAATCAGCGCGTTGAGGTCGAACTGCACGTCATCCAGTTCGATCTGTCGGGACTCCAGCTTGGAAATGTCGAGAATCTCGTTGATCAGCGTCAGCAGCTCGTTGCCGGCGCTGTGGATGGTCTGCACGTAGTCACGTTGTTTGACGGACAGCGGTGTGCCCAGCAGCAGCTCGGTCATGCCCAGCACGCCGTTCATGGGGGTGCGGATTTCGTGGCTGATCTTGGCCAGGAACTCGGCCTTGGCGTTTATTTCGGCATCGCTGGCGGCCAGGGCGCGGCTGGCGCTGAAGCGCTCCTCGCTCATGCGGCGCAGGCGCTCGCTGACTGCCAGGTTGAGCAGCAGGCCGCTGGCAACGGCCAGCCCCAGCAGCACGCACAGCAGCCAGGGCGTCGAGGTGCGGGTCAGGCCCAGCAGTGCCGGCAGCAGCACCAGGCCGCCCAGGTTGAACACCACCATGGCCAGGCTGAGCAGGCGCCCAGGCGCGTAACCCCGGTACCAGTGGTAGCTGCTGACCAGCAGCATGCTCACGCTGCCCAGGGCCATCAGGGCGTAGGTCATAAGGTTGAGGGGCAGGGTGTCGACAAATAACAGCACCAGCCCGCTGACCCCCACCACCAGCATTTCGCCCTGCAGCAGGCGGTTAAGCCGGGGTGAGTTGCACGGGTTGAAGAAGTGTTGGGTGAAATACAGCCCCGCCAGGCCGGCCAGTACCAGTGTCAGGTAGGCGGCCGGGGTTTGTGCGTTGTGCCATACGTGCCACCAGGGGCCGCTGAGGTTCAGCAGGATCAGGCCGCTGAGCAGCATCAGGCCGTGGTACAGCGCCAGGATCAGGGTGGTGGTCGAGCGGCTGTAGAGGAAGCGGATCAGGTTGTGCAGGATCAACATGACCAGGCCGCCGAACAGCATGCCGAACAGCAGTGGCTGGCTCTGGTCCGAGGCGGCTACGGCCGCAGGTTCCAGGCTGATGGCTGGGCGCAACTGGTGCTCGGAGACCAGGCGCAGGTAGATATCCAGCGGTTGCTTGCTGTTGGGCAGGGGCAGTACATGGTCGCTGCCACGCAGGGTCGGGCTGGCATTGCCGGCCTGGCGCCCGTGGTGCAGCTGACGCAGAAGTTGGTCGCCTTCGAGGGCGTAGAGATCAAGGCCAGACAGGTCGGGGGCGAATACCCGTAGGAGTTGTTCCTGGTCGCCTGGCTCCAGGCGATAGTGCAGCCACAAGGCCTGTTCCGGCGGGGCGGCATCCAGCTCGGTAAGCACCAGCGGGCTGAACTGGTTGCGGTAGCGCTCCGAGCGTACATCGCTCAGTTGCAGGTTGGCCTGTTCGTCGAGCAAAACGGTCCAGCCTCCGTCATGTTCGGCTGCAGCCGGGAACATGCAGAGCAAGGTCAACAAGGTGACGATCAGAGCTGAGGCAATCCGAAGCCGACGCACTACGAAATCCCTTCTTAGCCGATGTGCCGGATACTAACTATGCGCGGCGCGCCAAGTCGAAGGCAAGGCCCGTGCCGGGCCTTGTCGACGAGCCGGATGCCGTACGCCGGGCGGTTGACAGCCCTGGGCGGCACGGCGCTCCGGTAGTGCTTACTGCTGGTGCTCACCGCGCTCTCGGGCGATGGCCCGGTAGCCGATGTCAGTGCGGTAGAAGCTACCGTTCCAGCTTACTTCCCTGGCCAGGCGGTAAGCCTGCTGCTGCGCATCGGCAACCGTGCTGCCCATTGCCGTGGCGCACAGCACGCGCCCGCCGTTGGTGGCCACTTGGCCGTCCTTGAGCGAAGTACCGGCATGGAATACCTTGCCTTCGATCTTGGCTGCTGCGTCCAGGCCACTGATCACGTCGCCCTTGGCGTAGTCGCCCGGGTAACCGCCAGCCGCCAGCACAACGCCCAGGCTCGGACGTGGGTCCCACTGGGCTTCGACCTTGTCCAGCGCCTTGGCGAAGGCGGCTTCGATCAGCAGCACCAGGCTCGACTCCAGGCGCAGCATGACTGGCTGGGTCTCTGGGTCGCCGAAGCGGCAGTTGAACTCGATGACCTTGGGGTTGCCTGCCTTGTCGATCATCAGGCCAGCATAGAGGAAGCCGGTGTAGACGTTGCCTTCCTCGGCCATGCCGCGCACGGTTGGCCAGATTACCTGGTCCATCACGCGCTGGTGCACGTCGGCGGTAACGACCGGGGCAGGGGAGTAGGCACCCATGCCACCCGTGTTCGGGCCGGTGTCCTGGTCGCCGACGCGCTTGTGGTCCTGGCTGGTGGCCATGGGCAGCACGTTGTGGCCGTCGACCATGACGATGAAGCTGGCTTCTTCGCCGTCGAGGAACTCTTCGATCACCACACGCGAACCGGCTTCACCGAAGGCGTTGCCGGCCAGCATGTCACGCACGGCGGCTTCGGCTTCTTCGAGGGTCATGGCGACGATCACGCCTTTGCCCGCAGCCAGGCCGTCGGCCTTGATCACGATCGGCGCACCTTTTTCTTGCAGGTAGGCCAGCGCCGGCTCGATTTCGGTGAAGTTCTGGTAGTCGGCGGTCGGGATCTTGTGACGCGCCAGGAAATCCTTGGTGAAGGCCTTGGAGCCTTCCAGCTGGGCCGCACCCTTGGTTGGGCCGAAACAGTCCAGGCCACGGCTGCGGAACAGGTCGACCACACCGATGACCAGCGGTGCTTCTGGGCCGACGATGGTCAGGTCGACGTTCTTCTCGGCGAAATCGGCCAGTTGTTCCAGGGCGCACACGTCGATGGCGACGTTCTCGCACTTGGCTTCAATGGCGGTACCCGCGTTGCCTGGGGCAACGAAGACTTTCTCGACGCGTGGGTCCTGTGCAACTTTCCAGGCCAAGGCGTGCTCACGGCCGCCGCTGCCAATGATCAAAACTTTCATGTCAAAACCTCGAATTCTTTCGGGCGCAAAGCGAAGCCTCACGCTGTACGAGGTCGCAATGAAGCAGGTAGATGCAAGGCGGGGCCGGTTCCGATGAGCGGAGTTGCCTTCTGGCAATGAGCATCAGCGGAACCGGCCCCAACGCAGCAGATGCCTGCTTCAGTGCGGCCGATTGCCGTAAATCAGTGGCGGAAGTGGCGCATACCGGTGAATACCATCGCGATACCTGCCTCATCGGCAGCGGCAATGACTTCGGCATCACGCATCGAGCCACCCGGCTGGATCACGGCGCTGATACCCACTTTAGCCGCATTGTCGATGCCATCACGGAATGGGAAGAACGCATCCGATGCCATGACTGCGCCTTGCACTTGCAGGCCAGCATGCTCGGCCTTGATTGCAGCAATGCGGGCGGAGTTGACGCGGCTCATCTGGCCAGCGCCGACGCCGATGGTCTGGCGCTGCTTGGCGTAGACAATGGCGTTGGACTTGACGAACTTGGCCACTTTCCAGGCAAACACCAGGTCGTGGACTTCTTGCTCGGTCGGGGCACGCTTGGTGACGATCTTCAGGTCGTCTGCGGTGATCATGCCGATATCGCGGCTTTGCACCAGCAGGCCACCGTTGACGCGCTTGAAGTCCCAACCGGCAGTGCGCTCAGCTGGCCACTCGCCGCACTCCAGCAGGCGTACGTTCTGCTTGGCAGCTACCACGTCGCGGGCAGCCTGGGAAATTTTCGGGGCGATGATCACTTCGACGAACTGGCGCTCGACGATGGCCTTGGCGGTTTCGCCGTCCAGTTCGCGGTTGAAGGCAATGATGCCGCCGAAGGCCGACTCGGTGTCGGTGGCGTAGGCCAGGTCGTAGGCCTTGCGGATGCCGCCTTCGTCTTCAGGCACAACGGCCACGCCGCACGGGTTGGCGTGCTTGACGATGACACAGGCGGGCTTGACGAAGCTCTTCACGCACTCCAGCGCGGCGTCGGTGTCGGCCACGTTGTTGAACGACAGTTCCTTGCCCTGCAGCTGGGTGGCGGTGGAAATGCTGGCTTCGCCTTTTTTGGCTTCTACGTAGAACGCCGCGCTCTGGTGCGGGTTCTCGCCGTAGCGCATTTCCTGGGCCTTGACGAACTGGCTGTTGAAGGTGCGCGGGAATTCGCTGCGTGCGGAAGTCGAAAGGGTGTCCTTGGCCTGGTCGATGGTGCCCATGTAGTTGGCGATCATGCCGTCATAGGCAGCAGTGTGCTCGAACGCCTTGAGCATCAGGTCGAAGCGCTGGGCGTAGGTCAGGCCGCCGGCCTTGAGGCCTTCGACGATGCCGGCGTAGTCACTGGCGTTGACCACGATGGCGACGTCTTTGTGGTTCTTGGCTGCCGAACGGACCATGGTCGGGCCGCCGATGTCGATGTTCTCGATGGCGGTCGGCAGGTCACAGCCAGGCTTGGAAATGGTGGCTTCGAACGGGTACAGGTTGACCGCAACCAGGTCGATCGGCTTGATGCCGTGCTCGTTCATGATGGCGTCGTCGGTGCCGCGACGGCCGAGGATGCCACCGTGGATTTTCGGGTGCAGGGTCTTGACCCGGCCATCCATCATTTCGGCAAAGCCGGTGTAGTCGGCCACTTCCACCGCGTTCACGCCGTTGTCCTTGAGCAGCTTGTAGGTGCCGCCGGTGGACAGGATCTCGACACCGAGCTGCTGCAGCTCACGGGCGAATTCGAGGATACCGGTCTTGTCGGAGACGCTGATCAGGGCGCGGCGGACTGGCAGGCGGGTAGTCTGGTCGGTCATTTCGGGTTCCAATAACGCGGTGGAGTCTGCAAAAAAGGCGCCTCTGTTCAGGGAGCCGCCTTTTCTGGTTGGGATTCTGGCTTACAGCAAGTCGTACTGCTTGAGCTTCTTGCGCAGGGTGCCTCGGTTCAGTCCGAGCATCTCGCTGGCCTTGGTCTGGTTGCCCTTCACGTAGTTCATCACGCTTTCGAGCAGGGGCGCCTCCACTTCGGAGAGCACCAGGTTGTACACGTCCGTCACGGTCGCGCCTTCCAGGTGGGCGAAGTAGTTGTGCAGCGCCTTCTCGACGCTGTCGCGAAGGGTCTGGCCCTCTTCGCTCGGCGTGTTGAGGTGCTGTTTCAGGTTGGCGTTGTCGCTCACGGGCGTTGTTCCACTCACAAAATTCTCGGTCATCATCGTCATGCGGCCACCCCTTGTCCGTCCTCTGTCTCAAGGCTCTGTCGACGCTCGCTGAAAAATGCACGAACGTTGGCGCACTGCGCTTGTGTGTCTTCCAAAGCGTTGAACCGGGAGCGAAACTCCTTGCCGCCGGGTCGTGTTGCCAGGTACCAGCCCACGTGCTTGCGGGCGATACGTACGCCCATCACATCGCCATAAAAGGCATGCAACGCGGCCAGGTGCTCCAGCAGGATGCGTTCCACTTCGTCCAGTTGCGGCGCTGGCAGGTATTCGCCAGTGCGCAGGTAATGCTCGATCTCGCGAAAGATCCATGGCCGCCCCTGGGCAGCCCGGCCGATCAACAGGCCGTCGACCCCGGTGGCATCCAGCACCGCCCGGGCCTTTTCTGGCGAAGTGATATCGCCGTTGGCAAAAACCGGGATAGACACCGCTTGCTTGATGGCCGCGATGGTGTCGTATTCGGCTTCGCCCGTGTACAGGTCGGCGCGTGTGCGGCCATGCACCGCCAGCGCCTGGATGCCGGCCTGTTCGGCGATCTTCGCCACGTTCAGGCCGTTCTTGTTTGCCCGGTCCCAACCGGTGCGGATCTTCAGGGTCACCGGGACGTCCACAGCGCCGACCACGGCGTGGAGGATCTCGCTGACCAAGGCTTCATCTCTCAATAAAGCAGAGCCTGCAGCTTTGTTGCAGACTTTTTTTGCCGGGCAGCCCATGTTGATGTCGATGATCTGGGCACCCGCTTCGACGTTGGCCTTTGCTGCCGCAGCCATCATCTGTGCATCACCACCGGCGATCTGCACCGAGCGTGGCTCGGGATCACATTCATGGATGCGGCGCAGGCTCGACTTGCGGCTGTTCCACAGGCTCATGTCGCTGGAGACCATCTCCGACACCACCATGCCCGCGCCCAGGCGCTTGCAAAGTGTACGGAAAGGCTGGTCCGTGACCCCGGCCATGGGCGCGAGGATCAGGTTGTTACGTAGTGTGTATGGGCCGATGCGTACCGCCGACATAGGTGATCCCTGTTGTGGGGCCGAATCTTGGAGTTCGAAAAAGGGTGGGCATGATACCCGCTCTCGGTGACCGGATAAAGATGGATTTGGATAAAATCTGAACAGTTGTCGGCTTATGACTTTTGGTATGAGCCAAGACCCGGGTATCGCGCGGACCCCTGTGGGAGCGGGCGCGCCCGCGAAGCAGACGCCGCGGTGCATGGCACGGGCTTTGCCCGGGTTCGCGGGCATGCCCGCTCCCACTGGGTTGTGCTGACTATTCCGGCGAGCGGAAGCTGAGGCTGTAGTTCACGGCCTTTGGCCCCGGGTCGAGGATGTCCAGGGCGATATGGATCGGCGTCTGGCTTGGCATGTCGCCACGCCCGGCCAACTCGCCGGACAGGTACTCGCTGGGCTTGAAGCGCCGGCTGGCGATCAGCTGGCCATTGAGGTCGGCAAAACGCAGTTCCAGCAGCGGGAACGGTTGGGCGAACGGTGCACGGTTGTAGATGATCGCATCGACGATCAGTGCGCCCTTGAAGTCCGGGTGGCTGCGCACCACCAGGTTGCTGCTCTTGATTCTTGCGATATCGACGCGGGTCGGCACCTGGCACCCGACGATCGGGCAAATTTGCTGGAAGATCGGCCGGTACTGGTCCTGGCGGGCCATTTCGTCGAAGTGGAACCACACATACTGGAACGCCAGCAGGCCAGCGGCCAGCAGGGCCAGGAAGCCCCACAGCAGGCGCTTGCCCCAGTTGGGCGCGGGTTTTTCCCAGCCCAGTTGCAGCGGGTCGTCGACTACATCGACCAGCGGCTCCTTGCGCGCCGGGCGCTCGGGCTTGCTGGCAAGGCCTGGCTCCAGGCGTTCACCCGGCAGCGGCTCGACAGGGTCGTCGTCGCGCGCCGACAGGTGCAGCGCCAGCGGTTCATCGTCGCGGGCGCTCAGGCCTTTTTCCGGGATTTCGTCATCACGGGTGCGCAGCGGTTCGCTGAAGGCGGGCTGGTCGTCGATTTCAGCTGCGCGGTGTACGGGCGGCTCGTCATCGATGTCTAGGTCAAGGTTACGGCCCAGGGTCGGCTCGGTGCGCTCGCCGGGTACGGGCTCCAGGTCCAGCTCCAGCGGCTGCGGCTCCAGCAACACAGGTGCGGGCTCTGCTGGCGTTTGCGGCTCGAAGGGCTCATCGGTGGCGTTGCCGAACAGGTCGTCCGCATGCTCGTCCGGGTGCAGTTCGTCACGCCGCGCTTGCAGCCCGCCATCCAGGTTGGCGGGGCGTGCCGGGGCCGGCTGACCGCGCCGCTCCAGGCGTGCCAGTTCCTGGTCGAGGTCGAGTGCGTCCAGCGCCTGGGCGGTCAGGGCCCAGTCCTCGTCAGGCGTGATACTGCGCTCGCGGGTGACAGGCTCGGGGGTAACCGGCGGCTCGACCACTGGCTCGGCAGGTGCCGCTGGCACAGGCGCCGGTACCGGCACCTCAGGTGCGCTTGCGCGGTTCTGTTCCAGCAGTTGCTTGGCTGCATTGAACACCTGCAGGCAATGGCCGCAGCGAACCACGCCGCGGGCCACGCTCAACTGGTGATGGGTGACGCGAAAGCTGGTCTGGCAATGCGGGCACTGGGTGACGAAACTGTCGGTCATGCGGCAATCCGGGAGCTGTGCAGAGAGATATTCTAGGCCCGCTTAGCGGCGACGACCACTGATGCGCACCCAGCCGTCGCGGACAACGATCGGGTCCAGCTCGAAGTCGGCGGCGTAGGCCGCGGCCACCTCCTCGCCCTGTTCGGCCAGAATGCCGGACAGTGCCAGCAGGCCGCCAGGGCGGACCAGGCCGGACAACTGCGGCGCCAGCGACACCAGCGGGCCAGCGAGGATGTTGGCGACCAGCACGTCTGCCTGCATGGCCGGCATGTGCTCGGGCAGGTACAGGGCCAGCTTTTCATCGGCGATGCCGTTGCGTTGGGCATTGTCGCGCGAGGCCTCGATGGCCTGCACGTCGATGTCGGTACCGACTGCTTCACGGGCGCCCAGCAGCAGCGAGGCGATGGCCAGGATGCCCGAGCCGCAGCCGAAGTCCAGCACCTGGGTGCCTTCGAGTTGCTGGCCGTCGAGCCATTCCAGGCACAGGGCCGTGGTGGGGTGGGTGCCGGTGCCGAAGGCCAGGCCCGGGTCCAGCAGCAGGTTGACGGCGTCCTTTTCCGGGGCCTCGTGCCAGCTTGGCACGATCCACAGGCGGCGGCCGAAACGCATGGGCTGGAAGTTGTCCATCCAGCTGCGCTCCCAGTCCTGGTCCTCGATCACCTCGGCCTGGTGCTGTGGCAGCTCGGCGCCGGTCAGCAGGCGCAGGTGGGCAAACACCTGCTCGGGCTCGGCATCGGCCTCGAACAGGGCCAGCAGGTGGGTGTGCGACCACAGCGGGGTGGTGTTGAGGTCTGGTTCGAAGATCGGTTGATCTTCGGCGTCCATGAACGTGACCGAGACGGCGCCTACTTCGAGCAGGGCATCTTCGTAGGTTTCGGCTTGTTCCGGGCTGATGGCCAGGCGTACTTGCAGCCAGGGCATGGCGGGCACCTTTGGTAAATCGACAGGGGCAGCCCTAGGCTGCGCGGAGGCTGGCAGTCTACGCGAGTGCGGAAGATTTGTGGATCGGGGGCTGCTGTGCAGCCCATTCGCAGCACAAGGCTACTCCTACAGGAGATCGCATACCCCTGTAGCAGCCTTGTGCTGCGAATGGGGCGCATAGCGCCCCCGGGGATAAATCAGACGAAACAGAGCGAGAGCGACTCAGCTATATAAGCAGGTTTGTCTTCACCCTCTATTTCCAGCGTGGCAATCGCCTTGAGCAACCACTGCCCCGGCTTTTTCTCCACCACTTCGGCCAGGTCCACTTTCAGCCGAACTTGGCTGTTGACCTTGACCGGCTGAATGAACCGTACGCTGTCCAGCCCATAGTTCACCACCATCTTCAGCCCTTCAGGCAGGACCAGAATGTCCTCGATCAGCTTGGGGATCAGTGACAATGTCAGGAAGCCGTGGGCAATGGTGCCGCCAAACGGGGTTTTGGCCGCCTTTTCAGGGTCGACATGGATGAACTGGAAATCGCCCGTCGCCTCGGCGAACAGGTTGATGCGCTGCTGGTCGATTTTCAGCCAGGCGGAGCGGCCCAGTTCCTTACCAACATATTGCGAAAGCTCTGTAACCGGTACATAGGGCATCGCGGACTCTCCAGGTTGTCAGTTGGTACGAAAGTGCAAGATCAGCACGGCGAACCGTTTCAGTCAAGTTGTCTGCTTTTCGGCGAATATCGGTCTATAGCTGCGCGTGCTTATAATGGCGGCCATGCCCGAGGGAGATGCTTATGCTGTTGCGTGGTTTGACCTGGCTGGTGCTGTTCCAGCTGCTGGGGACGGCGATCAATCACCTGTTGGTGCCGTTTCTGCCGGGGCCGATCATTGGCCTGGTGTTGCTGTTGTTCTTCCTGATGGCCCGTGGTGAGGTGGGCAAGCCGCTGAACGAGGCGGCCAGCAGCCTGCTGCGCTACCTGCCGCTATTGCTGGTGCCGCCGGCAGTGGGGGTGATGGTATACGCCAAGGACATTGCCGCTGACTTCTGGGCGATTGCCGGCGCCCTGCTGATTTCCTGCCTGGTGACGCTGGTGTTTGTTGGTGTGCTGATGCAAAAGCTCATGCATCGCCAGGGCAAGCGCGAGGAGCAGCCATGATGCTCGATTGGCAAGGCGCGCTGAATGCCGTGGTGCACCACCCTTTGTTCGGTATCGGTATCACGCTCGGTGCCTACCAGGTGGTGCTGGCGGCCTACGAGAAAACCCGCTGGATCTTCCTGCAGCCGGTATTGGTGTCGATGTTGCTGGTAATCGGCGTGTTGCTGCTGTGCGGCATCGAATACAGCGAGTACCGCAAGAGCACCGAAATCATGAACATCCTGCTGGGCCCCGCCACCGTGGCGCTGGCCGTGCCGCTCTATCTCAACCTGCGGCGTATCCGGCAGCTGTTCTGGCCCACATTTACTACGCTGGTAATCGGGGGGCTGTTCGCCACGCTCTGCTGCCTGTTGCTCGGCTGGTGGTTCGGTGCCGAGCACATGATCCTGATGACCATGGCACCCAAGTCGGTGACCTCGCCAATCGCCATGCTGGTGGCAGAGCAGATTGGCGGTGTGGCGGCGCTGGCGGCAGTGTTCGTACTGATCACCGGGGTGATCGGCGCGATCTTCGGCCCGGCGCTGCTGAGCCGCTTCGGCGTGCACAGCCCTGAGGCGCGCGGCATGTCGTTGGGTGTGACCGCGCATGCGGTGGGTACTTCGGTCGCCCTGCAGGAAGGTGACGAATGCGGCGCTTTTGCCGCGCTGGCGATGAGCTTGATGGGGGTAGCCACGGCAGTGTTCCTGCCGTTGGCGGTCAGCCTGGTGGCTTGAGGAGTTGTGATGACACTACCGCTGTTTCCGCTCAATACCGTGCTGTTCCCGGGTTGCTTTCTCGATTTGCAGATTTTCGAGGCGCGCTACCTGGACATGATCGGGCGCTGCATGAAGCAGGGCGAAGGCTTTGGGGTGGTCTGCATCCTGGAGGGCGAGCAGGTTGGCAAGGCGCCACCGATGGTCGCGTCGATCGGCTGCGAAGCAGTGATCCGCGACTTCGTGCAGCAGGACAACGGTTTGCTGGGGATCCGCGTCGAGGGCGTACGGCGCTTCAACCTGGAAAGCACCGAGGTGCAGAAGGACCAGTTGCTGCTGGGGCAGGTGCAATGGCTACCGGAGCAGGCGGACAGCCCGTTGCTCGAGGCCGATGACGACCTCTTGGCGCTGCTGGTGGCGCTGGGCGAGCACCCGATGGTCGAGGCGCTGGACATGCCGCGCCCGGTGGACGGGCGCCAGGCGCTGGCCAATCAGCTGGCGTACCTGCTGCCATTCATGGAAGAAGACAAGCTGGACCTGCTGACCCTTGACTCGCCGCAGCAGCGATTGGGGGAGATTCAGAAATTGCTGGAGCGGATTCAGGGTGAGCTGTTTGCCTGACACTGATGTGTTGTCTGTGCCGGCCCGTTCGCGGGTAAACCCGCTCCCACAGGTACTGCGCAGGTCTCGGGGCTGGTGAAACCCCTGTGGGAGCGGGTTTACCCGCGAAGGGGCCAGCACAGGCGATATCAATATTGGTATCTGAGCAAAGCCTGCGGCAGCGCATGCATGGCAAAGAACGCCAGCAGCGCGATACATGCCGGCAACACCAGCCACCACACCCGCAGCGGCAGGGCCGGCAGTGTTTGCTGGCGCTGCACCACTGCCAGGCTAAGCGCACACACGCAGCACGCCAGCAGCGCCCCAGCCAGGATATCGGTCGGCCAGTGCGCCCCCAGGTACACCCGTGACAGGGCAATCGCCAGCGCCGGAATACAACCCAGCATCACCCAGGTCAGGCGCATCCGTGGCGGCTGGCCGCGCCCTGCCAGCACCGCCATCACCAGAAAGAACGCAAACGACGCCGAGCTGTGCCCGCTGGGCATGCTGTAGCTGGTCAGTGGGTCGGTCAACACTTCCGGCCTTGCGCGGGCGAACAGCCATTTCAGCGTACCGTTGGCGATTGCCGTGCCCATCAGCGCGCCAGCGGCAAAAAAGGCGTGCCGCCATTGCCG
This sequence comes from Pseudomonas sp. BN505, assembly GCF_029873175.1. Classification (NCBI taxonomy): domain Bacteria; kingdom Pseudomonadati; phylum Pseudomonadota; class Gammaproteobacteria; order Pseudomonadales; family Pseudomonadaceae; genus Pseudomonas; species Pseudomonas sp. BN505. Next base: position 59,605 of record NZ_SSOI01000023.1, on the reverse strand, counting down.
GGCAAGCAGCAGCAGGCCGGTCAGCAGGCCGCCAAGAAACAGTTGCGTGCGGAAGTCACCCAGCCGGGTTACCAGTACCACGGCGCCATCGATGGCCTGGCTGCGATGTTCCTGTACCAGTGTCATCACGCCTTGGTCGAACTCGTGCAGGTAAGGCCAGCCAAGGAATACCCCGGCCAGGGCAGCGAAGCTCATACCGGCGATCAGTCGTGTTCCATGGCGCTGGTCGCGAATGCTGGTGGTCAGGCTAAGGCCGATGATGACTGCCAGGGCGCCGGCGAGGATGCCCGCATCCAGCCAGAAGCCTTCCGGCAGCGGCAGGCGCATGGCCGCGCCGGTGGCCCAGCCTGGCAGCAGGTAGGCCACCGACCAGCCGGCGCCGGCCACCAGGCTGACGGCGATGAAGCGCGGCAGGGGCATGTCGAACATGCCGGCGACCATTGGCAGCATGGGCCGCAGCGGCCCGATGAAGCGCCCGACCAGCAGGCTGGCGATGCCGTAGCGCTGGAAGTAGCTTTCGGCGCTGCCGATCCACTCAGGGTGATGGCGCAGCAATGGCAGGCGGCGAATGTTCTGGTGGAAGTACTTGCCCAACGTGTACGACACCGCGTCGCCCAGCAAACCACCGAGAAAACCCAGTAGTAATGTTTCGCCCAGGCTGAAGGTGCCACTGCCGGCCAGTACCGCGACGGCGAACAGCAGCACGGTGCCAGGCACGATGATGCCGGCAATGGCCAGGCATTCGATGCAGGCCACCAGGAAAATCGCCAGGCCAAGCCACTGCGGGTTGGCGCTGAGCCAGCCGGTCAGGCTGTCGAGCCATTGGCCCATGTTCAGCTTCCTTGTTCGAGAATGAAGAAGTCACGGCCTTCGACTTGGCCGCGACGTAACGGGTTCCGCGTGCAGAACCGGGCGTACTCGGCGTCGACGAAGCGGTAGGGCAGGTGTTCGTCGCGCCCGTGCGGGATGCCCAGCCTTGCGGTCTGGATCACCCTCGGTACGGCATTGCCGCAATCGTCCACGTACAGCCGCTCGGCGTCAAAGCGCTGGGCGTCCCAGTGGGGCACTTTCAGGCCCAGCGCCCGGCAGAGCAGGGTCTGGCCGGCGCACAGGCGCGCATCCGGGCGCAGCTTGCCGCTGGCGTCGGGGTTGTTCAGTTGCATCTGCGCCAGGCTGTCGGGGCCCGAGCGGGCGTCCTGCCAAGGGTAGGCAGACTTGATCAGCACCGCGTTACCCGGGCCTTGGGCGCTGAAGTTCAGCGAGTCGCCGCCGCGGGCGTAGTACATGTAGATGTGCCCGCCATCGAGGAACAATGCCTTGCGCTTTTCGGTGTAGCCGAGCGAGGCGTGGCTGCCCTTGTCAGTGAGGTAGTAGGCCTCGGTCTCAATGATGCGCGCAGCCAGCCACAGGTCGCCGTGGCGATGGCGGATTACCTTGCCCAGCAGTGCCTTGGCCACGGTCTGGGCATCACGGTTGAAAAAGCTGTCGGGCAGGGCTGGCATGCGGGCAGTTCGTGGCTGGGGAGGCGGGGATGATAGCAATGAATGGCTTAATCGAGGCTGAATCGAGTGTGATCTTGGCAGTGCCGGCCTCTTCGCGGGCATGCCCGCTCCCACAGGTACTGCATAGCCCCAGGCCTTGTGAAATCCCTGTGGGAGCGGGCGCGCCCGCGAAAGGGCCGCAACAGGAGAAAGAAATTTCGATAACCCTGGTTACATCTTTCCTGCGCATTGCCCCAGCCATTTTCTACCATCCGCCACCCGCCGCTGGGCGTACACCTGCGCGGCAGTTATAATCAGCCGATTTCCCCTTCGCCAAGACACCGAACCCATGACTGAGTCCGTTCTTGACTACATGACCCGTTTGGGTCGCGCTGCCCGTGAGGCTTCCCGGGTGATCGGCCGTGCCAGCACCGCGCAGAAGAACCGCGCCCTGCAAGCCGCTGCCGATGCACTGGATGCTGCCCGTGCCGAACTGACTGCCGCCAACGAGCTGGACCTGGCCGCCGGCCGCGACAATGGCCTTGAGCCGGCGCTGCTCGACCGCCTGGCGCTGACCCCCGCGCGCATCGACGGCATGATCACCGGCCTGCGTCAGGTCGCCAGCCTGCCGGACCCGGTCGGTGCAATCCGCGACATGAGCTACCGCCCATCCGGTATTCAAGTCGGCAAGATGCGCGCACCGCTGGGGGTGATCGGGATCATCTACGAGTCGCGCCCGAACGTGACCATCGATGCCGCCAGCCTGTGCCTGAAGTCGGGTAACGCAACCATCCTGCGTGGCGGCTCCGAAGCCATCCATTCCAACCGCGCCATCGCCACCTGCATCCAGCGTGGCCTGGCTGCTGCGGGCCTGCCGGCCGCCGTGGTGCAGGTGGTCGAGACCACCGACCGCGAAGCCGTGGGTGCGCTGATCAGCATGCCGCAGTTTGTCGACGTGATTGTGCCGCGTGGCGGCCGTGGGCTGATCGAGCGCATCAGCCGCGATGCCCGCGTTCCGGTCATCAAGCACCTGGACGGCATCTGCCACATCTATGTCAGCCAGCATGCCGACCTGGACAAGGCCTGGAACGTGGCCTTCAACGCCAAGACCTACCGTTATGGCATCTGTGGCGCCATGGAAACCCTGCTGGTCGACCAGCAAGTGGCCGAGCGCTTCCTGCCGGAAATGGCCCGCCGCTTCCAGGAGAAGGGCGTGGAGCTGCGTGGCTGCGAGCGTACCCGCGCGCTGATCGAGGCCAAGCCGGCCACTGAAGACGACTGGCACACCGAGTACCTGGACGCGATCCTGTCGATCCGTGTCGTCGATGGCCTGGACCAGGCCATCGAGCACATCAACCACTATGGCTCGCACCACACCGACTCGATCATCAGCGAACACCAGGGTGAAGCCCGCCAGTTCATGGCTGAGGTCGACTCGGCGTCGGTCATGCTCAACACCCCGACCTGCTTCGCCGACGGTTTCGAGTACGGGCTGGGTGCGGAAATCGGTATTTCCACCGACAAGCTGCATGCCCGTGGCCCGGTCGGCCTGGAAGGCCTGACCTGCGAGAAGTACGTAGTGATCGGCGACGGCCAGCTGCGCGGTCAGGAGTCCTGCTGAGTTGAGCAAGGCCCAGGCAGTCCGGCGCATCGGCATTCTAGGCGGCACCTTCGACCCCGTGCACATCGGCCACCTGCGCAGCGCGCTGGAAGTGGCCGAGTTCATGGGGCTGGACGAGCTTCGCCTGTTGCCCAATGCCCGGCCGCCGCACCGCGACACCCCGCAGGTGGCCGCGCAGGATCGCCTGGCCATGGTCCGCGAAGCGGTGCAAGGCGTTGCTTGCCTGAGCGTCGATGCCCGCGAGCTGGAACGGGACAAGCCGTCGTACACCATCGATACGCTGGAATCGATCCGCGCCGAACTGGCCGGCAACGACCAGCTGTTCCTGGTGCTGGGCTGGGATGCCTTTTGTGGCCTGCCTGGTTGGCACCGCTGGGAAGAATTGCTGCAACATTGTCACATTCTGGTGCTGCAGCGCCCGGATGCCGACGTAGAACCCCCTGACGAGCTGCGCAACCTGCTGGCTGCGCGCTCGGAGAGCGATCCCGCCGCCATGTCCGGCCCGGCGGGAAATATTTCGTTCGTCTGGCAGACGCCGCTTGCGGTGTCGGCTACACAGATCCGACAGCTGCTGGCCAGCGGCAAATCGGTGAGGTTCCTGGTGCCGGACGCCGTACTGGCCTACATCGAGGCGCACGAACTGTATCGTGCGCCTAACTGACGGTGCCTCTGGCGCCTCATCCAACGAGTTGAACGAGTTTTATATGAGCAAGCAGAAAACCAATGGCATCAGTGGCGAAGAACTGGTCAAACTGACCATTAGCGCTCTGGAAGACGTCAAAGCCCAGGACATCCAGGTTATCGACGTGCGCGAAAAGCACAGCCTGACCGACTACATGATCATTGCCACCGGTACCTCCAACCGCCAGATCAACGCGATGCTGGAAAAGGTCCGTGAAGCGGTCAAGAAACAAGGCGCGCAGCCGCTGGGCGAAGAAGGCAAGGGCGACAGCGACTGGGTGCTGCTGGACCTGAATGACGTCATCGTGCACATGATGACTGCCGCTGCCCGCCAGTTCTACGACCTGGAGCGTCTGTGGGCGGGTGCCGAGCAGAGCCGTGCTGCTGATGCCAAGCATCACAGCCCGGAAAACGCCAGCGCCTACTTCGATGACAAGATCAAAGACCGGGAATAAGGAAGCGTCGTGCGTCTGCGCCTGATCGCGGTCGGCTCGCGCATGCCGAAGTGGGTCGAGGAAGGCTGGCATGAATATGCCAAGCGCCTGCCCGCCGAGCTGTCGCTGGAGCTGGTGGAAATCCCGCTGAATACCCGTGGCAAGAATGCCGATGTCGCCCGCCTGATCCGTCAGGAGGGCGAAGCCATGCTAAGCAAGGTTCAGCCAGGGGAACGCATTGTCACCCTCGAGGTCCATGGCAAGCCCTGGAGCACCGAGCAGCTGGCGACCGAGCTGGACCGCTGGCGCCTGGATGCGCGCACGGTGAATTTGATGGTGGGCGGCCCGGAAGGCCTGGCGCCTGAGGTTTGCGCACGCGCCGAGCAACGCTGGTCGCTGTCGCCGCTGACCTTGCCGCACCCGTTGGTAAGGATACTCATCGGCGAGCAGATCTACCGCGCCTGGACCGTGTTGTCCGGGCACCCTTACCACAAATGAGCCTGTAAGCAGTCAGATGTCGCAGCCGATCCGCCTCAAGGACCACGAGAAAGACGCCCGCCTGGTGCGCAACCGCGTCGTGGTCGGCGCGGTGGCTATCGTGCTGCTTATTTGCGTGCTGATTGCGCGGCTGTACTACCTGCAGATCATCCAGTACGACTATCACTCGACGCTGTCGGAGAACAACCGGGTGCATGTGCAGCCGATCCCGCCGACCCGCGGGCTGATCTTCGACCGCAACGGGGTGATCGTTGCCGACAACCGGCCCAGCTTCAGCCTATCGATGACCCGCGAACGTGCGGGAAACTGGCAGGAAGTGCTGGACACCATCGTCGAAGTGCTGGATTTGACGACCGACGACCGGGCCCTGTTCGAGAAGCGCATGCGCCAAGGCCGTCGGCCGTTCGAGCCGGTGCCGATCCTGTTCGAACTCAACGAAGAGCAGATCGCCCGGGTGGCGGTGAACCAGTTCCGCCTGCCAGGCGTGGAAGTGGTGGCCCAGCTGGTGCGGCATTACCCGCAGGGTGCGCATTTCGCCCACTCGGTGGGTTATGTGGGGCGCATCAACGAGAAAGAGCTGAAAACCCTCGACCCTGTGAACTACAGTGGCACCCACCATATCGGCAAGACCGGCATCGAGCGCTTCTACGAAGACGACCTGCACGGCCAGGTCGGCTACGAGGAAGTCGAGACCAACGCTCGGGGCCGCGTGCTGCGGGTGCTCAAGCGCACGGACCCGAAACCGGGCAAGGACATTGTGCTGAGCCTGGACATCAAGCTGCAGGAAGCCGCCGAGGCCGCCCTGGGTGGCCGGCGGGGCGCAGTGGTCGCACTCGACCCACGTACTGGCGAGGTGCTGGCGATGGTCAGCCAGCCAAGCTTCGACCCCAACCTGTTCGTCACCGGCATCAGCTTCAAGGCCTATGCCGAACTGCGCGACTCGATCGACCGGCCGCTGTTCAACCGCGTACTGCGTGGCCTGTACCCGCCCGGTTCGACCATCAAGCCGGCGGTGGCCATCGCCGGCCTGGACAGTGGCGTGGTCAATGCCAGCAGCCGGGTGTTCGACCCGGGTTATTACCAACTGCCCAACTATGACCACAAATACCGTAACTGGAACCGCTCCGGCGATGGCTGGGTCGACCTGGACACCGCGATCATGCGTTCCAACGACACCTACTTCTACGACCTTGCGCACAAGATGGGCATCGATCGGCTGTCCAGCTACATGAACAGGTTCGGCATCGGCCAGCGGGTTTCCCTCGACATGTTCGAGGAGTCTGCCGGGTTGATGCCGTCGCGCGAATGGAAGCGTGCCACCCGCCGCCAGGCCTGGTTCCCTGGTGAAACCCTGATTCTCGGTATTGGCCAGGGCTACATGCAGGCCACGCCGCTGCAGCTGGCCCAGGCCACTGCGCTGATCGCCAACAAGGGCGTGTGGAACCGCCCGCACCTGGCCAAGACCATCGAAGGCCAGCAGCCTGTGGACGAAAACCCCATGGAAAACATCGTGCTGCGTGACAAGTCCGACTGGGCCAAGGTCACCCATGGCATGGAGCAGGTAATGCACGGCGCCCGCGGTACTGCGCGCAAGGCTGCCGCCGGCGCCCAGTACCGCATTGCCGGCAAGAGCGGTACCGCCCAGGTGGTGGCGATCAAGCAAGGCGAGAAGTACGACCGCAACAAGCTTCAGGAGCGCCATCGCGACCACGCCTTGTTCGTCGCCTTTGCCCCGGCCGAAGCCCCGAAAATCGTGGTATCGGTGATGGTCGAGAACGGTGAGTCCGGCTCGGGCGTGGCTGCGCCCGTGGTACGCCAGATCATGGACGCCTGGCTGCTCGACGAAAATGGCCGGCTCAAGCCCGAGTTCGCGCCTGCCACCGTTACCCAGGAATCGGCCCTGTGATGAACAATTTCGATCGCATGCTCTCCAGTGAGGATGTGATGCGTCGGCGCGCCAGCTTTCTACAGCGTATCCATGTCGACGGCCCCTTGCTGATCATTCTGCTCACCCTTGCGGCCGGCAGCCTGTTCGTCCTTTATTCGGCCAGTGGCAAGAACTGGGACCTGCTGCTCAAGCAGGCCACCTCGTTCGGCATCGGCCTGGTGTCGATGTTCGTCATCGCCCAGCTGGAGCCGCGCTTCATGGCGCGCTGGGTGCCACTGGCGTACCTGACCGGGGTGCTGTTGCTGGTGGTGGTGGACGTGATGGGCCACAACGCCATGGGCGCCACGCGCTGGATCAACATCCCCGGCGTGATCCGCTTCCAGCCCTCGGAATTCATGAAGATCATCATGCCGGCGACCATCGCCTGGTACCTGTCCAAGCGCACCTTGCCGCCCCACTTGAAACACGTGGCGATCAGCCTGGTGCTAATCGGCGTGCCGTTCATCCTGATCGTGCGCCAGCCCGACCTGGGCACGGCGCTGCTGATTCTCGCCTCCGGCGCCTTCGTGCTGTTCATGGGTGGCCTGCGTTGGCGCTGGATCCTCAGTGTGCTGACGGCGGCGGTGCCGGTGGCGGTGGCGATGTGGTTTTTCGTCATGCACGACTATCAGAAGCAGCGGGTACTGACCTTCCTCGACCCGGAAAGCGACCCGCTGGGCACGGGCTGGAACATCATCCAGTCCAAGGCGGCGATCGGCTCGGGCGGGGTGTTCGGCAAGGGCTGGCTGCTCGGCACCCAGTCGCACCTGGATTTTCTGCCGGAAAGCCACACCGACTTCATCATCGCCGTACTGGGCGAGGAGTTCGGCCTGGTCGGTATCTGCCTGCTGCTGATTGTCTACCTGCTGCTGATCGGCCGTGGCCTGATGATCACCGCCCAGGCGCAGACCCTGTTTGGCAAGCTGCTCGCGGGCAGCCTGACCATGACCTTCTTTGTATACGTGTTCGTCAATATCGGGATGGTCAGCGGCCTCCTGCCCGTGGTGGGCGTGCCGCTACCCTTCATCAGCTATGGCGGAACATCGTTGGTGACGCTGCTTTCAGCGTTTGGCGTTCTGATGTCGATCCACACGCACCGCAAATGGATCGCACAGGTTTGAATAAGGTGAAGAATTTCATGCAAGCAGTGCGTAACTGGGCTGCCCGTTGTGCGCCGTGGATCGGCGCGGTGGGCCTGTTCGGCGCTGTACATCTGGCCCATGCCGGCGATTACCAGGGCTCACCGCAGGTGGCCGAGTTTGTTGGCGAAATGAGCCGCGACTATGGTTTTGCCCCTGAGCAGCTGATGGGCGTGTTCCGTGAAGTACAGCGCAAGCAGTCGATCCTCGACGCCATCTCGCGCCCGGCCGAAAAGGTCAAGCCGTGGAAGGACTACCGGCCGATGTTCCTCACCGACGCGCGCATTGCCCGTGGTGTGGACTTCTGGCGCCAGCACGAGGCCGTGCTGGCCCGTGCCGAGCAGGAATACGGCGTGCCGGCGCAGTACATTGTTTCGATCATCGGTGTGGAAACGTTCTTTGGCCGCAACACCGGCAACTACCGGGTGATCGACGCCCTGTCGACGCTGGGCTTCGACTACCCGCCGCGGGCCGAGTTTTTCCGCAAGGAACTGCGCGAGTTCCTGCTGCTGGCCCGTGATGAACAGCTCGATCCGCTGACGCTCAAAGGCTCCTACGCCGGGGCCATGGGCCTGCCGCAGTTCATGCCGAGCAGTTTTCGCAACTACGCGGTGGACTTCGACGGCGATGGCCACATCAATATCTGGAATAACCCGGACGATGCCATCGGCAGCGTCGCCAGCTACTTCAAGCGCCATGGCTGGGTGGCGGGCGGGGGCGTGGTCAGCCGCGCCTGGGTGGACGGTGCACGTGCCGACCAAGGCCTGACCACCGGCATCGAGCCGGTGAAGACGGTAGGGGAGTTGCGCGCGCTTGGCTGGTCGGTTCATGATTCGCTGCGCGATGATCTGCCGGTTACTGCCTTCCGCCTTGAGGGCGACAATGGCCCCGAGTACTGGGTGGGCCTGAAGAACTTCTACGCGATCACTCGCTATAACCGCAGCGTGATGTATGCCATGGCGGTGCATCAGCTTGCGCAACAGCTGGTTCAAGCACGGGGCGTCAAGTAATGCGCGCAATCATTTCTGCCAATTCCTTCAAGCTGTTGACCTGCCTCGCCGTTGGCGTGGTGCTGGCCAGCTGTTCATCCAGCCGCCCGCCCCAGCAAAGCAGTGGCAACGTCGTGCGTGCACAGCCGGGGCTGGACATCAACCGGGCCCACAAGGACGGCGCGCCGTGGTGGGACGTGGATGTGAACAAGATCCCCGATGCCACGCCGACCGTGCACACCGGCAACTACAAGGCCAACCCCTACACGGTGCTGGGCAAGACTTATTACCCGATGCAGGACTCGCGCAATTACCGCGCCGAGGGCACCGCGTCGTGGTACGGCACCAAGTTCCACGGCCAGAACACCGCCAACGGCGAGCTGTACGACCTGTATGGCATGAGCGCGGCGCACAAGACCCTGCCGCTGCCGGCCTACGTGCGGGTGACCAACCTTGCCAACGGCCGGAGCGTGATCCTGCGGGTGAATGACCGTGGGCCGTTCTATTCGGACCGCATCATCGACCTGTCCTACGCGGCGGCGAAAAAGCTCGGCTATGCCGAGACCGGCACCGCGCATGTGCGCGTCGAGGGTATCGACCCGCAGCAGTGGTGGGCCCAGCGTGGCCAGACGCCGCCGATGGTGCTGAAAGAGCCGCAGGTGGCCCAGACCCAGGCGATCCCGGCCACTACCGGGCGTGTCGAGCAATGGACCCCGCCGGCCCAACAGCATGCAGCGCCGGTAGTGCCGGTGCAGGTCGGGGGCAACAACGTACCTGGCGGCAATGGCGGCAGCTTCCTGCAGGTGGGCGCCTTCGCCAACCCGGACGCCGCCGAACTGCTGCGCTCCAAGCTCAGCACCATGGTCAGCGCACCGGTGTTCATCAGCTCGATCGTGCGCAACCAGCAGACCCTGCACCGCGTGCGCCTGGGGCCGATTGGCAGCCAGGGCGAGATCCAGCAAGCACAAGACAGCATCCGCCTGGCGAACTTGGGGCAGGCCAAGCTGGTCACAGCAGACTGACCGCGTCGTCTTCTCGCGGGCACGCCCGCTCCCACAGGGGTATGCGACACCCTGTGGGAGCGGGCGTGCCCGCGAAGAAGGCAACACCAAACTGTCGGTTTTGTCATGAATTGCCGGGCGCGGCCATGTACAATGACGGCTTTTGCCCGCAGCGACATAAAGCCGCACATGCGTGGGCCAGGCCAACGGCCATAAAACTAGACTGACTGGCGCTGGGCACACGATCTTGCCCAGGGAACATCTCAGACCATTAGCGATTTTCGAGAGACGGATGAACATCACCAACCTTGCCAAACGACTTTGCCTGCCTGTACTGCTGATGATCACGCCTGCCGCCTTCGCGGCAGAGCAGATGACGCCGGCGCCACCGCAACTGGCAGCCAAGTCCTATGTACTCATGGACGCGTCCAGCGGCAACGTGCTGGTCGAGAACAACGGTGACGAGCGTCTGCCGCCAGCCAGCCTGACTAAGCTGATGACCGCCTACATCGCCACCCTGGACATCCGCCGCGGCCAGATCGGTGAGAACGACCCGGTTACCGTCAGCGAAAACGCCTGGCGTACCGGCGGTTCGCGCATGTTCATCAAGGTCGGCAGCCAGGTGACTGTCAGCGACCTGCTGCACGGCATCATCATCCAGTCCGGCAACGACGCCTCGGTCGCCCTGGCCGAGCACATCGCCGGCAGCGAAGACGCCTTTGCCGACATGATGAACAAGACGGCTGCCGACCTGGGCATGAGCAACAGCCACTTCATGAACCCGACTGGCCTGCCGAACCCGGAGCACTACTCGTCGGCGCATGACATGGCAACCCTGGCCCGTGCGATCATCACAGTCGACCCGGCCCACTACGCCATCTACTCGCAGAAAGAGTTCTTCTGGAACAACATCAAGCAGCCTAACCGCAACCTGCTGCTGTGGCGTGACAAGACCGTCGATGGCCTGAAGACCGGCCACACCGACGAAGCCGGCTACTGCATGGTGGCTTCGGCCGTTCGTGATGGCCAGCGCCTGATCGCCGTGGTGTTCGGCACCAACAGCGAGCAGTCCCGTGCTGCCGAGACCCAGAAGCTGCTGACCTACGGTTTCCGCTTCTTCGAAACCCAGACCTTCTACCAGAAGGGCACCGAGCTGACCCAGGCCCCGGTCTGGAAGGGCGCCACCAGCCAGATCAAGGCTGGCCTGGCCGACGACCTGACCATGACTATGCCTAAAGGCCAATTGAAGCGCCTGCAGGCTTCGATGACCATGAACCCGCAGCTCACCGCGCCAATCGCCAAAGGTGACGTGATCGGCAAAGTGGAAGTCAAACTGGACGAGAAAGTGGTTCACAGCGCCGACCTGATCGCCCTCGATGGCGTCGAGGAAGGTGGTTTCTTCCGCCGTATGTGGGATAGCATCCGTCTATTCTTCTTCGGGTTGTTCAACTGATACGTGACCTGCATGCCCCCGCGTATCTAGCGGGGGTGTTGTTGTTGCCACGGCTTACGAGGCCGTTTCCGCCATGAGCGAACCAGACGTCAAGTCGCACAAGATCGAATTCCCTTGCGCTGATTACCCGATCAAGGTGATCGGCGATACCGTTGTCCATTTCAAGGACACGGTCGTCGAGATCTTGAAGAAATATGCTGAGGTCGACATGAAGACCTTGGCTGAGCGCCAGAGCAAGGAAGGCAAGTACACCACCGTGCAATTGCACATCGTTGCCACCAGCGAAGACCAGTTGCACGACATCAATAGCGCCCTGCGCGCTACCGGCATCGTGAAAATGGTGCTCTGATGTCCGCCTGTCTCGGTTTTCGCGAGCTTGGCCTGCAGCCCTACGAACCGGTGCTGGAGGCCATGCGTCGCTTTACCGAGCAGCGCAGCCCGGACAGCCAGGATGAAATCTGGCTGGTCGAGCACCCCGCAGTCTTCACCCAGGGCCAGGCCGGTAAGGCCGAGCACCTGCTGGTGCCGGGCGACATCCCGGTGGTGCAGACCGACCGCGGTGGCCAGGTGACCTACCATGGCCCCGGTCAGCAGGTGGCCTACCTGCTGCTGGACGTGCGCCGGCTGGGCTTTGGCGTACGCGAGTTGGTCAGCCGTATCGAACAGGCCCTGATCGGCCTGCTCGCCAGTTACGACGTGCAGGCATCGGCCAAGCCCGATGCCCCGGGCGTCTATGTCGACGGAGCGAAGATCGCCTCCCTCGGCCTGCGAATTCGCAACGGCCGTTCGTTTCACGGCCTTGCCCTGAACGTGGACATGGACCTTGCGCCATTCCGCCGAATCAACCCCTGCGGCTATGCGGGGCTGGCCATGACCCAGCTGCGCGATCTGGCAGGTCCGATCGAACTCGACGAGGTCAGGACAAGGCTGCGCGGACAGCTGGTCAAGCACCTCGACTACGCTGAGCAGACGACCCTCACGGGCGGAATCGACTGAATATGACAACTGTGCAAGAAGCCGTGCCGAACCTGATACCTACCCTGGATGCCACCCCGCGCCAAGCGCCGAAAAAGGTGGAAGCCGGGGTAAAACTGCGTGGTGCCGACAAAGTCGCGCGCATCCCGGTAAAGATCATCCCGACCGATGAGCTGCCGAAAAAGCCTGACTGGATCCGCGTGCGTATTCCGGTTTCGCCCGAGGTAGACCGCATCAAGCAACTGCTGCGCAAGCACAAGCTGCACAGCGTGTGCGAAGAGGCCTCCTGCCCGAACCTGGGTGAGTGCTTCTCTGGTGGTACCGCCACCTTCATGATCATGGGTGACATCTGCACCCGTCGTTGCCCGTTCTGTGACGTTGGCCACGGCCGACCGAAACCGCTGGACCTGGACGAGCCAAAAAACCTGGCGGTCGCCATTGCCGACCTGCGCCTGAAGTACGTGGTGATCACCTCGGTGGACCGCGACGACCTGCGTGATGGCGGCGCCCAGCACTTTGCCGACTGCATCCGCGAAATTCGCGCGCTGTCGCCGGGTGTGCAGCTGGAAACCCTGGTGCCGGACTACCGTGGCCGCATGGACGTTGCGTTGGCGATCACTGCGCAAGAGCCGCCAGATGTGTTCAACCACAACCTCGAGACCGTGCCGCGCCTGTACAAGGCCGCGCGACCGGGTTCCGATTACGACTGGTCGCTGGACCTGCTGCAGAAGTTCAAGCAGATGGTGCCGCACGTACCGACCAAGTCGGGCCTGATGCTCGGCCTGGGCGAGACTGACGAAGAAGTGATCGAGGTGATGCATCGCATGCGTGAGCATGAAATCGACATGCTCACCCTCGGCCAGTACTTGCAGCCATCGCGTAGCCACCTGCCGGTGCAACGTTTCGTTCACCCGGACACCTTCGCCTGGTTCGCCGAGGAAGGTTACAAGATGGGCTTCAAGAACGTCGCCTCCGGCCCGCTGGTGCGTTCTTCGTACCACGCTGACCAGCAAGCTCACGAAGCCAAGATCAAGCTCTGAGCCAAAAGCAGAGCTACGTATGCCGATGCACGCCGAAAGGCGGCATCGGCATTTTTATTTGTGCCACCTGCGCTGCAAGGAGCCGCGATGAATTGCGCCGAAACTGTCCAACCCAGCCTGCCAGCCGCGCTGCCGGCTAACGCCTGTTTTGCCATTGTCGCGCCGGCGGGCGCGGCGCGTCTGGATACGCACAAGGTCAGCCGGTGGTTTGCTGACCGCGGCTACCGTTGCCGTATCTACCCGGGTGCCCTGCAAGCGCAGGGTTACCTGGCAGGGCCGGACCAGCAGCGCCTGCAGGACCTGCACGATGCCTTTGCCGACTCGGCCATCGACGCCATCCTGTGCATGCGCGGGGGCTACGGCAGCATGCGTTTGCTCGATCAGCTCGACTTCGAGCTCATTCGCCGCAACCCTAAACCGTTGATCGGCTACAGCGACATTACCGCACTGCACACTGCGATCTATCGGCATTGCGGCGGGCTGGTTACCTTCCACGGGGGGATGCTGAATGCCGATCTGCTGGGGGCCAAGTTGCCGCCGACCGAATCGTCGTTGTTGGCACAGTTGGGTGGGCTTGTGCGGTGCGGCGAGCAGATCGCGCACCCGGCGGACTATGCCTTGACCACGGTGTTGCCGGGTGTGGCCAGCGGGCCGCTGCTGGGCGGTAACCTGTCGATGCTGGGGGCGACCATGGGGACGCTTGCCGAGCTGGATACTCAGGGCTGCATCCTGTTCATCGAGGACGTCAACGAGCCGTTGTACCGGGTGGACCGGCTGCTGACCCAGTTACGCCTGGCGGGCAAGCTGGAGGGGATCAAGGGTGTGCTGGTAGGGGACTTTGCCGGAATTACCCCGGCGGCGTTGGCGCCGTTGCTGGAGGATACCTTCGCGCCCCTGGGTGTGCCGGTGCTGGCGGGGTGGCGCAGTGGGCATTGCGACCCGAATGTGTGCTTGCCGTTGGGGGCGCGGGTAAGGCTGGACAGTGATCGGCAGAGCCTGGTGCTGGATCAGGACCTGTTCAAGGTTTGAGGTTGTCGGGGCTGCTTTGCAGCCCATCGCGGCACAAGGCCGCTCCTACAGGGGATTGCGATACATTGCAGTTACGCGGTTGGCTGTAGGAGCGCCCTCAGTAATTTCACGGCTGACGCAGGCTCTCAAGCAGCTTGTGGGTCGGGTAGCCATCTGCTGGCCACCCCAGCCCCTGCTGGGCGGTGCGAATGGCCTTGCGGGTATTGGCGCCGATGATGCCATCGGCATTGCCGGCCTCGTGCCCACGGCTGTTCAACAAGTTCTGCAGCTCCATGCGCTCGCTGCGGCTCAATGGCAGGTCTTCTTTCGGCCAGCTGCCGGCAATGAAGCCCCAACCACTGAAGCGATCCCCCAGCAGGCTCACCGCCAAGGCATAGGACGACGAGTTGTTGTACTTGAGGATTGCGCGGAAGTTGTCCAGCACCAAAAACGCCGGGCCACGCGCGCCCGCTGGCAGCAGCAGGGCGGCTGACAGCTGGTTGCTGTTGGCGGGCAACTGCGTGCCAGCAGGCAGTGTCACACCCATCGCCAGCCACTCGCTGACCGGTTTGCGCAGCGCGCCATCGGCTTGCCAGAAATCGAAGCCAGCCGGCACTTGTACCTCGAAGCCCCATGGCTGACCACGCTTCCAGCCCGAGCTTTGAAGGTAATGCGCCGTCGAGGCCAGGGCATCCGGCGTACTGTTCCAGATGTCGCGGCGGCCATCACCGTCGAAGTCCACGGCATGGGTGTTGTAGGTGGTCGGGATGAACTGGGTCTGGCCCATGGCGCCGGCCCACGAACCACGCATGGCTTCAGGCTGGATGTCGCCATGCTGGATAATTTGCAGCGCGGCGATCAGCTGGTCCTGGGCGAACTGCGGGCGACGGCCTTCATAGGCCAGCGTGGCCAGCGAGCGAATCACTGACTTGTTGCCTTGGAACTGGCCAAAGTTGCTTTCCATGCCCCACACGGCGACCAGCACCTGGCGGTCGACGCCATAGCGTTGCTCGAGGCGGGTCAGCAGCTCGGCGTTCTGCTCCAGCAGCCTCTTGCCATTGCGCACGCGCAGAGGCGACAGGGCGCCTTCGAGGTATTCCCATACCGGGCGGGTGAACTCTGGCTGGCTGCGGTCAGCCTTGATCACGTCCATGTCGGGGGTGACGCCGAGGAAGGCGCTGTCGAACGTGCTCGGCGAGATGCCGGCTTGCAGGGCTTGCTGGCGGAAGCCTGCCTGCCATTGGGCGAAGGTTTGCAGAGGCTGGATTTCAGTGCTGACGTCAGGCGTTGTGCCGGGCACAGTCACCACTGGAGCGGGTTGGGCAGGGGCCAGCGGCAGTGCGTCGGCAGCGGTGGGTTTTTCCGCGCAGGCCACGAGCAGGATGAAGCTGGAGGCCGCGATCAGCTGGCGGGTTTCCCAACGGGGGAGAAGACGGAAGAGCATGCACAGATCCAGAATTGCAGGTCAGGTGACGACCATACCATGCCTGCGCTTGCGATGCTTTCATGCTGCCAAAAAGTAGGAAGCCTCCCAATCTCTCGATTGGAAGGCTTCGCGGCGGTAGCTGCCTTTGCCCTTGTCCGGTTGTTCCTGGCGGCAACGGAACAAGGGTTGGGCGACGATGGACTTGGCCTTGTTGGGGCCGTGCTTTTTCGGCTTTTTGCTCATGGTGGGGTACCCTGTTTGGGTGGGTTTCGGGGCGCACTGTAGGGCTTGGTGCGAGGTGGGGCCAATTGATTGTGTTTATGGCTTGGATCTTGGGGCCGCTTCGCGCCCCATCGCGGCACAAGGCCGCTCCTACAAGGGATCCGCGACTCCTGTAGGAGCGGCCTTGTGCCGCGAAAGGGCCGCAAGGCGGCCCCGGCTATTGCGAAGGTAACGACAGGCGCTGACCCGCCATCAACAGCGACAAGCGCGCAAGGCCTGTCCAGGGCGAACCCTCGGCCTGGCCCTTGATCTGCGCATCGATACGTTGGGCATCCTGCAACAACTGCCCCCAGCGTTGCGCTGACAAGCGTTGCAGGGCTTTGCTGACCAGCGGTCGGCGTTTGTCCCAGATCGGCGGGCGGGCCTGGCTAAAGGCTTTGTCCAGCGGCACGCCTTGGCTGAACAGTTGGGCCAGCCCGGCCATTTGGCGCAGTTCACGGGCCAGGGCCCAGAGGATCACGGGCGGCTCCACGCCTTCACCACGCAAGCCTTCGAGCATGCGCAGGGCATGCGCCGCTTCGCCGTTGAGAATGGCGTCGACCAGGCCGAAGACATCGAAGCGGGCGCTGTCGGCGACTGCAGCCTGCACGGTTTCCACGGTGATCTGGTTGCCGTCGGCAAGCAGCTTGAGCTTTTCGATTTCCTGCGCGGCGGCCAGCAGGTTGCCTTCCACGCGCGCAGCGATCAGGTCGACAGCGTCACGTTGCGCCGACAGGCCGGCTTGCTGCAGCCGCTGGTTGATCCACTGTGGCAGCTGGTGCACATCCACCGGCCAGATCTGGATGAACTGGCAGTGCTCACCTTCGATCAAAGCCTTGCCCCATTTGGTCTTCTGCGCGCTGCCGTCGAGCTTGGGTAGGCTGACCAGCAGCACGGTATCTTCGGCGGGCCTGGCGCAGTATTCGATCAGCGCGGCGGCGCCCTTGTCACCAGGCTTGCCCGAGGGCAGGCGCAGTTCCAGCAGGCGGCGCTGGGCGAACAGCGACAGGCTGGCGCCAGCCTGGAGCAGGGTGCCCCAGTCGAAGTTGGCGTCGGCACTGAATACCTGACGTTCGTCGAAACCTTGCTGACGGGCCGCGTTGCGGATGGCGTCAGCGGCTTCCTGGCAAAGCAGCGGGTCGTCGCCGCTGACCACGTAGACCGGTGCCAGGGCGCCTTGCAGGTGCTTGTTGAGTTGGGCGGGGGCAAGTTTCATGGGAAACAGGCGGGGCACCCGAGGGTGCCCCACGCGGGCTTAGTTGCCCGGCACTTCCAGTGGCGATTGCTGCGGCGTTTCGGCCTGCTGACGGCGGGCGGCCTCCAGCGCAGCGGCTTCGGCCTGGGCGCGTTCGTCGGCTTTGCGCTGCAGCTCGTCCAGCTGGGACGGGCTCAGCATTTGCAGGCGGACGACCATGGCGTTGACCAGGTCGCGGCGCATTTCTTCACGGGCGCGGGTGGCTTCCTGCTCGGAACCGGTGATGTTCGAGCCGTCACGCACGTAGATCTTGCGCACTTCCAGCTTGTCGCTCAGCAGTTCCAGGTTGTTCAGGCCCTGGATGCTGTAGTTCAGCTCCGTGGTCAGCTCGTACTCAGCGGTACGGTTGCCGCTGTTGTAGGTTGCCGAGCGCTCGCGCTCCTGCTCGTTGGTCAACACCAGGCGGTAAGGCGCGCCGGCATGCACGTTCACACCGCTACGCTCCAGTACCTCACGGAGCTGGACCACGGTCGGGCCGTAGGCATTGCGTGCGCTGACGTCCATTTCCTTCACACTCAGCTCGGTGGAGCCGGTGCCGCGCAGCTGGAAACCGCAGGCGCTGAGCATGACCGCCAGGCCTATTACCAGCAAATTGCGTTTGATCATGTTGTTGCTCCCTTGTGGGCCTGTACCGCCCACCCGCAGCCACTGCGGGTGGGCGTTTTCATCAGTTGGCGACGATGTTGACCAGCTTGCCCGGTACCACGATGACCTTGCGGATGGTAAGGCCGTCGATGAAGCGCAGGACATTCTCGTTGCTGCGGGCGGCGGCTTCGACTTCTTCGCGGCTGGCTGCGGCAGGCATTTCGACCTGGCCGCGCAGTTTACCGTTGACCTGAACCACCAGGGTAACGGTGTCCTGCACCAGTGCCTGCTCATCGACGCTCGGCCAGGCCGCATCGATCACCGACCCTGCGTGGCCCAGGTGCTGCCACAGCGCGTGGGAGATGTGCGGGGTGATCGGCGACAGCAGCAGGGTGACGGCTTCCAGGCCTTCGTGCAGCAGGGCACGGTCCTGCTCGCTGGCTTGCGGGGCCTTTTCCAGCACGTTCATCACGGTCATCACCTGGGCAATGGCGGTGTTGAACTTGTGGAACTGGCCTACATCGTTGCTGGCCTGCTTGATGGCGGCGTGGATGGCGCGGCGGATAACTTTCTGCGCGTCGTCCAGGGCGGCGACATCCAGCTTGCCCGGCAGACCCTGGCTGACGTGAGCCTGGGCCAGGCGCCAGACACGGCGCAGGAAGCGGCTGGCACCTTCGACGCCAGAGTCGGACCATTCCAGGCTCATGTCGGGCGGCGAGGCGAACATCATGAACAGGCGGCAGGTGTCGGCGCCGTAGGCCTCGATCATCGATTGCGGGTCGACGCCGTTGTTCTTCGACTTGGACATCTTCTCGGTGCCGCCGATTTCCACCGGCAGGCCGTCGGTCTTCAGGCGGGCGCCAATGATCTTGGCCTTGGCATCGCGCTCGATTTCGACATCGGCCGGGTTGAACCAGTCCTTGCCGCCGTTGCTGGCCACGCGGTAGTAGGTTTCAGCGACCACCATGCCCTGGGTCAGCAGGTTCTTGAATGGCTCGTTCGAGGTGACCAGGCCTTCGTCGCGCATCAGCTTGTGGAAGAAGCGCGCGTACAGCAGGTGCAGGATCGCGTGTTCGATGCCACCGATGTACTGGTCGACAGGCAGCCAGTGGTTGGCGGCTTTCGGGTCGACCAGGCCCTTGTCGTAATTAGGCGAGGCGTAGCGGGCGAAGTACCAGGACGATTCGACGAAGGTGTCCATGGTGTCGGTTTCGCGTTTGGCCGCGGTGCCGCATTTCGGGCAGGTGCATTCGTAGAATTCAGGCATGCGCGCCAGTGGCGAGCCGGCACCGTCCGGTACCACGTTCTCGGGCAGGGTGACCGGCAGCTGGTCTTCCGGCACCGGTACGTCGCCGCAGGACGGGCAGTGGATGATCGGAATCGGGCAGCCCCAGTAGCGCTGGCGGCTGATACCCCAGTCGCGCAGGCGGAACTGGGTACGCGACTTACCGAGGTCCTTGCGGATCAGGGCGGTTTCGATGGCGTCGAAGGCGCCGGCGAAGTCCAGGCCATCGAACTCGCCCGAGTTGATCAGCTGGCCGTGCTCGTTGTAGGCAGCCAGCCATTCGTTGCCGACGTCATCGCCTTCGCTGGTGCGTACCACCGCCTTGACCGGCAGGTTGTATTTGCGGGCGAACTCGAAGTCGCGCTCGTCGTGGGCCGGCACGGCCATTACCGCGCCATCGCCGTAGTGCATCAGCACGTAGTTGGCGACCCATACCGGCAGCTTCTCGCCGGTCAGCGGGTGCTCGACCAGCAGGGAAGTGGCCATGCCCTTCTTCTCCTGGGTGGCCATGTCGGCTTCGGCAACGCTGCCGCTCTTGCACTCGTCGATGAACGCCTGCAGCGCCGGGTTACCCTGGGCAGCCTGGGTGGCCAGCGGGTGCTCGGCGGCGACGGCGACGTAGGTCGCGCCCATCAGCGTGTCCGGGCGGGTGGTGAAGACCTTGAGAGTGCCTTCGTGGCCGATGCTGGCCTGGTCGTACGGGAACTGTACTTCCATGCCGCGCGACTTGCCGATCCAGTTGCGCTGCATGGTCTTGACCTGCTCAGGCCAGCCCGGCAGCTCGTCGAGGCTTTCCAGCAGCTCGTCGGCGTAGTCGGTGATGCGGAAGTAGTACATCGGGATTTCGCGCTTCTCGATCAGCGCGCCCGAACGCCAGCCACGGCCGTCGATGACCTGCTCGTTGGCCAGTACGGTCTGGTCAGCCGGGTCCCAGTTCACGGTACCGTTCTTGCGGTAGATGATGCCTTTCTCGAACAGGCGGGTGAACAGCCACTGCTCCCAACGGTAGTAGTCGGGTTTGCAGGTGGTCACTTCACGTGCCCAGTCGATGGCAAGGCCCAGGCTCTTGAGCTGGGTCTTCATGTAGTCGATGTTTTCGTAGGTCCACTTGGCCGGGGCGACGTTGTTTTTCATCGCCGCGTTTTCCGCGGGCATGCCGAAAGCGTCCCAGCCCATCGGCTGCAGGACGTTCTTGCCCAACATGCGCTGGTAGCGGGCAATCACGTCGCCGATGGTGTAGTTGCGCACGTGGCCCATGTGTAGCTTGCCGCTCGGGTACGGGAACATCGATAGGCAATAGTAGGTGTCTTTGCCTGGCTGTTCGGTAACAGCGAACGATTGTTGCTCGTCCCAGAAGTTCTGGGCGGCGGCTTCGATATCACGGGGCGTGTATTGTTCGTGCATGGCTACTTTTGGCTGAGAGAGAAGAGACCTTGTTCCAGGCAGCGGAACCTCGCTGCAACCGGTACTCCGGTGTCGTTTAGAGTGAACGCCGTAGCATACAGCAGCGTTGCGCATCGTGGGAAACCTTCGTTGCGAATGCCCGCTGGTCGCGGCAGGCGGCTGCTTTTCATTGCACCGCTAAGCTCAGGTGTGGGGGGAGATATTCTTTATCTTCAATGAGGTGAACGGATGGGAGAGACGCAGCTACCCGCAATCAAGCCGGAGCTTTACGAACGTCTGATCGACCGGCTTGGCCTGGCGCTGGAAACCGCCAGGACCTCGGTGCGATTGCGCGACGAGATGCCGGCCGAGCTGGAATTGCGCGGCTTGAGCCACGCAGAGTTCGAAGTGATCAAGGCCTACCTGGAATCGCTCCCGGTGCGCCAGAGTGCCTGTGCCGGCAGTTACCCACAAGCGGAGCCGGCATCGGCCAAGATCATCTGGCTCAAGGACAAGAAACGCCCCGCCAATACGGCGAGATCCAGGACGCTGCCACATCGCTAGCCGTTCAGGATGCCAGCCGCAGGCCATCGCGCGCCGGTTCTTCAATATCACACAGCTCACGATTGGCGCCGGTCGCACCCTTGTTGACCGGCGCCGATCCTTTTAGGCTGCACCCCTGCCAAGGAGGTGTGGCCGATGCCGATCCGATTCTTCATCAAACAATGGCTGATGCCGCCGGGCATCCTGTTGCTGCTGTTGCTTGCGGCGTGGTGGCTGCGTGCACGGCGGCCACGGCTAGCGGCGCTGTGCTTTGCCATGGGGCTTGGAGGCCTGTGGCTGATGAGCCTGCCGCTGGTAGTGCAGGAAACCGCCCGTGTGCTGGAAAGCGAGCCGCCGTTGGCCGTGAGCGACTGGGCCGGCCTGGCGAGCCGGGCGGATGCGATCGTGGTGCTGGGGGCCGGACGTGAGCGGGGCGACCCGGCCTGGGGCGGTAGCGACCAGCCTACGGCCACGGCGCTGGAGCGCATGCGCTTTGCCGCGCGGCTGGCCAAGGCCTCAGGTTTGCCGGTGCTGACCAGTGGTGGGCTGCACTATGGCACGCCGCCGAGCGAGGCGCGGTTGATGGCTGATCGGCTGCAGGAGGACTTTGCGGTCGAGGTGAAGTGGCGCGAAGAGGCTAGCCGCACGACCTGGGAAAATGCCCAGCTCACGGCCAAGGTGCTGCAACCGTTGGGCATTCGTCGCGTAGTGGTGGTGACCCAGGCCTGGCACATGCAGCGCTCGCGCTGGAGCTTTGAACAGGCGGGTTTCGAGGTGGTGCCGGCGCCGGTGGGGTTCCTGGGGGGCGATCATGCGCGGCCGTTTGCCGGGTTGCTGCCGGAGAGCCGGGCGATGTGGCAGAGCGGGCAGTTGCTCAATGAAGTGGTGGGGTTGGTGGGGTATCGGGTCTTTTATTGAACCTTGTGCTGCCTGTGACGGCCTCTTCGCGGGCAAGCCCGCGAAGAGGCCGGCACAGGCAGCATCATCAGACGGTTTTGGCTATGCGCCCCGCCAGCAAAGCCCAGCCCAGCAGCAATGCACACACAATCGCCAGCGGCCACGAGCGCCATTTCAGGTACGGGGTCAATTGCTGCATCGGCACCACTTCGCCATACAGCACCGCCTGCTCGAACTGCGGCACCTGCGTGGTAATGCGGCCAAACGGGTCGATAAGGGCCGTCACGCCGTTGTTGGTGGCGCGGATCATCCAGCGGCCGGCTTCCAGGGCGCGCATCTGTGCCATCTGCAAGTGCTGCAAAGGACCGATCGATTTGCCGAACCAGGTGTCGTTGCTGATGGTCAGCAGCAGGTCGCTGCGTGCGGCCAGGCCTGCGGCAAATTCGGGGTAGACCACTTCGTAGCAGATGTACGGCGCAATCTGATAGCCCTTGGCTTGCAGCAGCGGCTGATCCTCCGGCCCGCGGGCGAAGTCGGACATGGGCAGGTTGAAGAACTCGATCATCCCTCGCAGCATGTCCTGCAGCGGCACGTATTCACCAAACGGCACCAGTTTCTGCTTGAGGTAGGTGCCATCGCCTTCACCGGTGACGGTGATGCCGTTGTAGTAGCGGCGCTGATGATGCACCACTTCACGCACCGGCACGCCGGTGATCAGCGCCGAATGCCTCTCGGCAGCGAAGCGCCCCATCACGTCGATGTAGCCCTGTGCCTGGTCCTTGAGCACCGGCACTGCGGTTTCTGGCCAGATCAGCAGGTCCACAGGTTTGGAGCTGAAGCTCAGGTCACGATACAGCGCCAGTTGCGCGTCGATGTGCGCCGGGTCCCATTTCAGGTCCTGCTCGACGTTGCCTTGAATGGCTGCCACTTTCAGCGGGTCACCTGCCGGTTTGGTCCAGGCATGGCCCTTGAGCGCCAGGCCCAGTACCCACGGGGCCAGCAACAGCAAGCAGGCCACGGCAAGGAACGAGGGGCGGGCGCGCAAGCGGTGCAGGTTGCACAGCAGGGCCGCCGTGAGCGCCAGGGTGAAGGAAACCAGCCATACGCCGCCCAGCGGTGCCAGCCCGGCCAATGGGCCATCCAGCTGGCTGTAGCCGGCATAAAGCCAAGGGAAACCGGTCAGGAACCAGCCGCGGAAGGCCTCTTGCAGCAGCCAGAGGGCGGCGAAGCACAAGGCGTCGGCCAGTGGCGCTTCATTGCGCCTCAGCCAGCGTGCCCACAGCCAGGTGGGCAGGGCAAAGAACCAGGCCAGGGCGGCGAAGAACGCCAACAGCAGCAGGATCGCCAGCAGCGGCGAGGCGCCGCCGTAGGTGTTCATGCTGACGTAGATCCACCAGGTGCCGGCGCCATACAGGCCGAAACCGAACCACCAGCCCCGCCACATGGCCTGGCGCGGGCTAAGCTCGCGCAGGCCAAGGTAGAGCACGGCGATGGACAATATGGCCAGCGGCCAGATGTCGAACGGCGCCAGGGCCAGAAGGGTGGAAGCACCGGCCGCCAGGGCCAGCAGGTTACCGGGCCAGCCGGGGCGGGTGATCCAACGCATGTTTGTCCTTAACGGGTGATCGGGGTCAGGCGCAGCAAGTGTATCCGCCGGCTGTCGGCGTTGAGAATACGGAACTTGTAGGACCCGATCTCGGTGGTTTCGTTGCGCTTGGGCAGGTGGCCAAAGGCGCTCATCACCAGCCCGCCAACCGTGTCGAACTCGTCATCGGAGAACTGGCTGTCGAAGAACTCGTTGAAGTTCTCGATCGGGGTAAGCGCCTTGACCAGGAAGTCGCCGCTTGGCAGCGGCTTGATGTAGCTGTCTTCCTCGACGTCGTGCTCGTCTTCGATGTCGCCGACAATCTGTTCCAGCACGTCTTCGATGGTGACCAGGCCTGCCACGCCGCCATATTCGTCGATGACGATGGCCATGTGGTTATGGTTGGCGCGGAACTCGCGCAGCAACACGTTCAGGCGCTTGGACTCGGGCACGAAGGTGGCCGGGCGCAGCAGGTCCTTGATATTGAAGCTGTCGCCGTTCTCCTTGAGGATCAGCGGCAGCAGGTCTTTGGCAAGCAGGATCCCGAGCACATCGTCGTGGCTTTCGCCGATCACCGGGTAGCGCGAGTGCGCGGCGTCTATCACCGCTGGCAGAAACTCGCGAGGCGACTGGCCGGCCTTGATGCTGTTCATCTGCGAGCGCGGCACCATGATGTCGCGCACCTGCAGGTCGGCGACCTGGATGGCGCCTTCGACGATGGTCAGCGCTTCGCTGTCCAGCAGTTTGTTCTGATGGGCTTCGCGCAGCAGCTCAAGGAGCTCCTGGCGGTTTTTCGGCTCATGGGCAAAAGCCTGGGTCAGTTTGCCCAGCCAGGACTTTTGCCCGTTGCTCGATCGATCTTCGCTCATGGCGGTTCTCGTGATCCTTCGTGTTTCAGTGTGTGATTGAGTCGGTTTCATCGTCGGCATACGGGTCGGGGTGACCCAGTTCCGCCAGCAATTCCCGTTCCAGGCTTTCCATTTCTTCGGCTTCCTCATCATCGATGTGGTCGTAGCCGAGCAGGTGAAGGCAACCGTGAATGACCAGGTGCGCCCAGTGGGCTTCGAGCGACTTGCCTTGTTCGGCCGCTTCGCGCTCGACCACCTGGACGCAGATCACCAGGTCCCCCAGCAGCGGAATATCGAGCAGTTCGTCGGGCACATCGGCCGGGAACGACAGCACATTGGTCGCGTAGTCTTTGTGCCGGTAGGTTTGGTTCAGCTCACGGCCTTCGGCTTCGTCGACCAGGCGAATGGTCATTTCCGAGTCGGCGCTGCGCTGGCGCAGGGCCAGCTCGCACCAGCGGCGGAAGGCGGTGTCATCCGGGGCGGCAGCGTCCGTGGCCCGTTGGATATCAAGTTCAAGCATCTTTGCCGGGCGCCTCGGGCTTGGCCTGGCGGGCTTCGAAGCGGTCGTAGGCTTCGACAATACGCTGCACCAGTGGGTGACGAACCACATCTTTGGGTTGGAAGTGGGTAAAACTGATGCCCGGAACGTCCTTCAGCACCTCGATGACGTGTGCCAGGCCCGACTTGGTGCCACGTGGCAGGTCGACCTGGGTGATGTCGCCGGTAATCACCGCGGTGGAGCCGAAACCGATGCGGGTGAGGAACATTTTCATCTGTTCCAGCGTGGTGTTCTGGCTTTCGTCGAGGATGATGAAGCTGTTGTTCAGGGTACGGCCACGCATGTAGGCCAGCGGGGCGATCTCGATCACCTGGCGCTCGATCAGCTTGGCAACGTGTTCGAAGCCGAGCATTTCGTACAGGGCGTCGTACAGCGGGCGCAGGTACGGGTCGATCTTCTGTGCCAGGTCACCTGGCAGGAAACCAAGCTTTTCGCCTGCCTCGACCGCAGGGCGCACCAGCAGGATACGGCGCACCTGTTCGCGCTCCAGCGCATCCACGGCACAGGCCACGGCAAGGTAGGTCTTGCCGGTACCGGCCGGGCCGACGCCGAAGTTGATGTCGTTGGCCAGTATTTCCTTCACGTAGCGCTGCTGGTTGAGCCCGCGCGGGCGGATGTTGCCCTTGCGCGTACGCAGCGACACGCTGACCTCGTTGACGGCCGGGTTGTCGATGTTTTCGACAGCCGACTCCTGCAGGTACAGGTGCACGGTTTCCGGCGACAGGTCGGTGGCCTTGGTCTCGCGGTAGAGACGGCGCAGCAACTGTTCGGCCGCAGTGGTGGTCTTGGGTTCGCCGATCAGTTCGAACTGATTGCCGCGGTTGCGGATTTCGATGGCCAGGCGCTGTTCGATCAGGCGCAAGTGCTCGTCGAACTGCCCGCACAAGTTGGCGAAACGGTGGGCCTCGAAGGGCTCGAGGATGAAACGATGGGGTTCTATGGGTGCGTTCAAGGTCGTTTTTAGCCGCTCGACGGCAATGGGTGTGAACTCAAGAATAACCCTTGAATGCCAGTGGCGAAAGCACTGAAACGTTCAACGGTATGTACTGCCTGTTCTGGCCTCTTCGCGGGTGAACCCGCTCCCACAGGTTGTGTGCATGACCTGTGGGAGCGGGTTCACCCGCGAAGAGGCCGGAGCAGGTATCATGCCTGCCTTTTCTTACGCATGTGTTATCCCTCCCATCATGAGCAAACGCGAACCTGCCATCTATAAAGTGATCTTCCTCAACCAGGGGCAGGTCTTCGAGATGTATGCCAAGCAGATCTACCAGAGCGACCTGTGGGGCTTCCTGGAAATCGAGGAGTTCGTGTTCGGCGAGCGCTCGCAACTGGTGGTGGATCCGAGCGAGGAGAAGCTGAAGAACCAGTTCGAGGGGGTGATCCGCAGTTTCGTCCCGATGCACTCGATCGTGCGCATCGACGAAGTGGAGAGGCTAGGCACGGCAAAGATCAGCGAAGCCAAGGGCGGCGGCAATGTGATGCCGTTCCCGATGCCAATGCCGGAAAAGTAACCGTCAGGGGAGTGGCGAGAACGGCGTGCGCCCTTCGGCGTTCTGCAGTTCCAGCAGGTATTTGCGGAAGATCTGGCCGAGCACCTGGGTGGCATGCTCCAGTTCGTCGCGGGGCATTTGCTCGGTGACTTCGTCGGCCATGTCCAGTGCATCTTCGGCGCCGTTGACCGCGGCCATCTTCAGCAGGATGTAGGCCTGCACGTTGTTGGCCTTGACCCCTTCGCCATGGAAGAACATGGCACCCAGACGATACTGGGCGTCGGCCTGACCTTGCAGCGAAGCCTTCTGGAACCAGTCCAGGGCTTTGTCGAGGTTTTTCGGCGTTTGCGTGTAGTAGTACTCGCCCAGTTCGAATTGCGCCTGGGCATCCCCCGCGTTAGCCGTCTGCTCGCAGGCCTTGAGGGCGTTTGCCAGGTCTTCAGGCTGAACATTCAAGGTGCAGCGGCCCGTCGCCGGAATCAGCAACGAGTTACCGCCCTCCGCCAAGGCCAGCAGGGGCTGAAGAAGCAACAGGCAGCCCAGGGTCAGGGCGCGGCCGGTGCGGTTCATGGGGATCGACTTACCTCTGCAAAGCTGCGGCCAATGTCTGGTGGCACATTATGGGATAAGCAGCGCCAACCTTACAAAGTTTTACTCGAATTTCTGCTTGGTGGGGGAAGTCAGCTGATTGTGCATGCGTAATTATTGCCTGTAGCGGCCTCTGTGGGAGCGGCCTTGTGTCGCGATAGGGCTGCGCAGCAGCCCCAGAATTCCAGCAGAAATGCATCAATTGCTGGGGCCGCTTTGCGGCCCTATCGCGACACAAGGCCGCTCCCACAAAGGGGAGTAGCTACTTATTTCAGGGCAGCAAAGGCCTTCTCAGCCGCATCCAGGGTGATCTGCAGCTCCTTGTCGCCGTGGGCGATGGAGGTGAAGCCCGCCTCGAACGCGCTCGGTGCCAGGTACACGCCGCCTTCCAGCATCAGGTGGAAGAAGCGCTTGAAACGTTCGGCATCGCTGCTCATCACGTCTTCGAAGGTGACGATATCGTCGGCGCCGCTGAAGTACAGGCCGAACATGGCACCGGCCTGGGTGGTGACGAACGGTATGCCAGCGGCATCGGCACGTTGCTGCAGGCCATCGAGCATGCGGCTTGTGTAGTCGGTCAGCTCGGCGTGGAAGCCCGGGCGGCTGATCAGCTTCAGTGTGGTCAGGCCAGCGGCCATGGCCAGCGGGTTCCCCGACAGGGTGCCGGCCTGGTAAACCGGGCCGAGTGGGGCGATGCAGCCCATGATTTCGCGCTTGCCGCCGAAGCAACCGACCGGCATGCCGCCACCGACGATCTTGCCGAAGGTGGACAGGTCCGGCTTGATGCCGTAGTGGCCCTGGGCGCCGCCCAGCGAGACGCGGAAGCCGGTCATCACTTCGTCGAAGATCAGCACCACGCCGTGTTTGTCGCACTGCTCGCGCAGGCCTTCAAGGAAGCCCGGCGCCGGTGGGACGCAGTTCATGTTGCCGGCCACGGGCTCGACGATGATGCAGGCCACGGTCTGGCCGACGTCTGCCAGGGTTTTCTCGACCGCGGCGATGTCGTTGAACGGCAGGGTCAGGGTGTGCTTGGCGAAGTCTGCCGGCACGCCGGCCGAGCTTGGCACGCCCTGGGTCAGCAGACCGGAACCGGCTTTTACCAGCAGGCTGTCGGAGTGGCCGTGGTAGCAGCCTTCGAACTTGATGATGGCGTCACGGCCGGTGTAGCCACGGGCCAGGCGGATGGCGCTCATGGTGGCTTCGGTGCCCGAGCTGACCATGCGCACCATTTCCATCGACGGCACCAGCGAGCAGACCAGGTCGGCCATGTCGGTTTCCATGGCGGTCGGCGCGCCGTAGGACAGGCCGTGCTCAAGCTGCCTGCGTACCGAGTCCAGTACGTCCGGGTGGCCGTGGCCGAGGATCATCGGGCCCCAGGAGCCGACGTAGTCGACATAGCGCTTGTCGTCTTCGTCAACGACGTAGGCGCCTTCGGCATGCTTGAAGAACAGCGGCGTGCCGCCCACGCTTTTGAAAGCGCGCACTGGCGAGTTGACGCCGCCGGGGATGTGCTTCTGGGCTTTGGCGAACAGGTCTTCGGAACGGGACATGAAAGGCTCTCTCGAAATCAGGATGCGAACAAGGCATTGAAGGCGCGGGCGCGGCGGGTAACTTCCTGCGCGCTGTCGGCACCGAACAGGCCATGGATCACCGCCAGCAGGTCGGCGCCGTGGGCGACCAGCGGGGCGGCGTTGTCGAGGGTGATGCCGCCGATCACGGCAATCGGCAGTTTCACCTGGGCACGCGCCTGCTCCAGCAGTTCGACGTTGGCGGCGGGCGCGCCCGGCTTGGTAACGGAATTGAAGAAGCGGCCAAAGGCGACGTAGCTGGCGCCTTCGCTGGCGGCCTGGGCGGCCAGCTCGAGGCTGGCGTGGCAGGTGGAACCGATGATCGCCCGGCGGCCGAGCAGGGCGCGGGCCGGGGTCAGCGGGCCGTCGGTCTGGCCCAGGTGTACACCGACGCCCAGGCGTGCGGCCAGTTCGGCGTCGTCGTTGATCAGCAGCTGGGTGCCGTAGCGCTCGCAGAGCTTCATCAGCCCTTCGGCTTCACGCAGGCGGCGCGCCGCGTCGTCACTTTTGTCGCGGTACTGCAGCAGGCACACGCCGCCTTCCAGTGCCGCCTCGACATGGGACAGGAACCGGCCGGCGAGCAGCTGGCTGTCGGTGATTGCATACAGACCGCGTAGCTTCATTGAAAGCCTCGTATCAGGAACAGAAGTCCAGGGGCAGGCGGCGCGGCACGTACTGGCCCCTGCCCAGCTGCTCGGCGTCACGCAGGGTGCGCCAGGTGTAGTCCAGGGCGCTGCGCACGGCGCTTTCCAGCTGCTCGCCGAGGGCCAGGCGGCCAGCCAGGGCGCTGGCCAGGGTGCAGCCCGAGCCATGGTAGCTGCCCGGCAGGCGTTGGCAGGTCCAGGTGTGGAGCTGGCCGTCCTGGGTGTACAGGCGGTTGTGAATTTCGTCTTCGTCGCCGTGACCGCCGGTAATCAGCAGGTGTCTACAGAACGGCAGCAGCTTTTCGGCACATTCGTCGGCGGTGCCTTCGGGCAGTTCGGCGAGGATGCGGGCTTCAGGCAGGTTCGGCGTGGCGATGGTCGCCAGCGGCAGCAGGCGTTCGCGCAGGGCGTAGCCCACTTCGTCCTTGCCCAGGCGGCCACCGCCGCCGGCACGCAGCACCGGGTCGCAGACCAGCGGCAGGTGCGGGTGGGCGGCCAGCAGTTCGGCGACGGTGTCGACCATCTCGATCGAACCGAGCATGCCCAGCTTGACGGCGGCCACCGTGGAGTCGGCCAGCACGGCATTGGCCTGGGCCAGTACCCACTCGCGGTCGAGCACGCGGAAGTCGGAAACGTTGA
Source organism: Pseudomonas sp. BN505 (assembly GCF_029873175.1). Classification (NCBI taxonomy): domain Bacteria; kingdom Pseudomonadati; phylum Pseudomonadota; class Gammaproteobacteria; order Pseudomonadales; family Pseudomonadaceae; genus Pseudomonas; species Pseudomonas sp. BN505. The sequence continues at coordinate 29,802 of NZ_SSOI01000023.1, read as the reverse complement.
CGGTATCCTGCACGGTCAGGGCGGTCACTGCGGGTGCAGCGTGACAGCCTTGGGCGATCAGGGCTTCGATATCTGCCTGCAGGCCGGCGCCGCCACTGGGGTCGTGGCCGGAGAGACAGAGGACAACGGGGCGGGAGCTGTAGGTATTCATGGTCGGCGAGCTTACCACCAAACCTGTTTGGGCGGATCGTCCGACAAACGAGTTTTACTGATCGATCGGTCAGATTCTAATTCTCTGATCTTCTGAAAGTATTGATTTAGAGTCTTTTCTTTGGTTTTTGATATGGCCGATTGCCAGGTTGCGAAGCTATGCTAGAGTGCTCGGATAACTCGACAAACGGGTTCTGCTGGATCACGTCGTCTCAAACGGATGGGAGGCTACCGCGACGCGACCGGACAGGCCATGCTGGGGCTGTATGCGCTATTTGCTGATTGTGCTTCTGGGCTTGCTGCCCGTGCTGGCCGGGGCGGTCGATTTCGACGACGCTACCCGGCATCTTCCATTGGGCAAGGCCATGCAGGTTTACGAAGACCTCGATGGCAGTGCCAGCATCGCCCAGGTCAGTGCCCCCGGGTTTGCCAAATTCTTCCGCCCCCACCATGAAGACGTGCTGAACGCCGGTTATTCCACCTCGGTGTTCTGGCTCAAGGTCGAGCTGCGCCCCGTTGCCCCGCCCGGCGCTGCCCCGCGGCAGTGGCTGCTGGAGCTGGCCTATCCGCCGCTGGACCACCTCGAGCTGTACTTGCCTGACGGTAGCGGTGTATACCGCCTGGCGCAGCGCACCGGCGATGCCTTGCCCTACGACAGCCGGCAGATACGGCAGAACAACTACCTGTTCAAGTTGCAGTTGCCCCCTGGCCAGGTGACCACCGCCTACCTGCGGCTGCACAGCCAGGGTTCGGTGCAAGCGCCGCTGGCACTGTGGTCCCCTGCAGCCTACCTGGAAGAGCAGCCCACGCGCCTGTATGTGCTAGGGATCATTTACGGCGTGTTGCTGGTGATGCTGGTGTACAACCTGTTCATCTACCTCAGCGTGCGCGACGTCAGCTACCTCTACTACATCCTTTATATCGCCTCGTTCGGTTTCTACCAGGTATCGGTGAACGGTGCAGGCGTGGCCTACTTCTGGCCGGACAGCCCCTGGTGGGCGAACGCCTCGACGCCGCTGTTCATCGGTGCGGCGGGCCTGTTCGGCTGCCTGTTCGCCCGGCACTTCCTGCAACTGGGCAACATCAGCCGTGGTTTCGACCGGCTGCTCCAGCTGCTGATGTTGGGCGGCGCGCTGGTCATGGTAATGGCGGTGAGCATGCCCTACGGCATTGCCCTGCGCATGGCCACGCTACTGGCGTTGCTGTTCACCGTGAGCATCTTCAGCGCCGGCTTGTACGCCTGGTGGCGTGGCTTGCGCGTGGCGCGCTGGTTCATCATCGCCTGGACGGCGTTCCTGCTTGGCGGGCTGGTCAACACCCTGATGGTGCTGGGCCACCTGCCAAATGTGTTCATCACCATGTATGCCAGCCAGCTCGGTTCGGCGCTGGAGGTAGCATTGCTGTCGCTGGCGCTGGCCGACCGTATCAACAGCCTGCGTGAGCAACAGGCGCAGACCTTGCGCGAGACAGGGCGCACGTTGGAGCAACTGAACCTGCAGTTGGCCAGGAGCAATCGCCTGAAAGACGAGTTCCTGGCCAGCGTGACCCATGAGCTGCGCACCCCGATGAATGGCGTGATCGGCTCGCTGGAGCTGATGCACACCCTGCCGATGGAAGCCGAAATGGCCCAGTACCACCGCACGGCGGTGGGCTCGGCGCAAGGCATGATGGACATGGTCGACGCCATTCTTACCCTGTCCGAGCTGCAGGCAGGCCGCCTGCGCGCGCAGCCGGCGCCGTTCAGCCTGCGCGCACTGCTGCAGGGCTTGCGCGCCGGTTATGCCGGGCAGGCGCTGCGCAAAGGCTTGTACCTGAGCCTGGACATACCGGCCGACCTGCCGGACGGGCTGCTGGGTGACGGGCAGAAACTGGCCCAGTGCCTGGGCTGCCTGGTGGACAACGGTTTGAAGTTCACCCATCAGGGCGGGGTGATGATCCAGGTGCGCGGCCGCCGGTTGGGGCCGGGCGACCTGGCCTTGACCTTTACCGTCAGTGATAGCGGTATCGGCTTCGATGACCTGGAGCAGTCGACCCTGTACCAGCGGTTCTTCCAGGTCGACGGTTCGATGACCCGGCGGTATGGCGGCCTGGGGATTGGCTTGTCGATCTGCCGGCAGATGGGGGAATTGCTGGGGGCCAGGTTGGCGCATGAGTCGACGCGCGGGTTGGGGAGCCGGTTCGAGTTGAGTTTGAACGTGGCGATTTCGCAGGTGCAGATGAGCCCGAACATCTTGCAGGCGCGGCGCTCGCTTTGAAGGCATGGCATTAGGTTGAGGCTGAAAGGTGCTCGCCGTGGCAGGTGCATCTGTCAGCCCTGATGCCTTCCCAAGGCACACGCCACCCCCACCACACGTTTAGTCATTAATGCCCCTTTGACTCCCCCGCAAGCAGTGCTTCACTGGGTCTCTCAAGCCTACCCGGATCCAGGAGCCCCCCGATGAACCTGCACCAGTACGCTGAAACCCACGAAGTCACCAACCAGCCGCCGCCTCTCGACGGTGCCAACCTGTACCGCCTCGACCTGCCTTTGCAGGAATGGTCCCGGCGTTTCGGCGCGGGCTGGGCCGAGTCGCGGATAGATGCCTACGGCGCCCTGGCGGGCGGCCCGCTGATGCAGGCAGGTTTCCTGGCCAACGCGCACAAGCCGGAGTTCATCAGCCACGACCGCTATGGCCATCGCATCGACCTGGTCGAGTTCCACCCGGCCTACCACGAGCTGATGCGTACCGCCGTCGAACACGGCCTGCCTTCTTTGCCATGGGCCGAACCCCGCGCTGGCGCCCATGTGGCACGCGCGTCGATGACTTACCTGCACAGCCAGGCCGAAGCCGGTACTGGCTGCCCGCTGACCATGACGTTCGCTGCCGTGCCGGCGCTGCGCCTTCAGCCCGAGCTGGCCGAGTACTGGCTGCCGAAAATCCTTGCCTGCGAGTATGACCCGCGCAACGTCGGCGACCGGCACAAGGCCGGGGTCACCCTGGGCATGGCCATGACCGAGAAGCAGGGCGGCACCGATGTGCGCGCCAATACCACGCGGGCCTACCCGGTAGGGGCACCTGGCCCGGGCCAGCCATATGAGCTGGTCGGGCACAAGTGGTTCTGCTCGGCACCCATGTGCGATGCCTTCCTCACGCTGGCGCAAACCGAAAAAGGCCTGAGCTGCTTCCTGCTGCCGCGCCATCGCCCGGACGACAACCGCAACCAGTTCTATATCCAGCGCCTGAAGAACAAGCTGGGCAACAGCTCCAACGCATCCAGCGAGGTAGAGTTCCGTGGTGCGCTGGCATGGATGATTGGGGAGGAAGGGCGGGGTGTGCCAACCATCATCGAGATGGTCGCCATGACCCGTTTCGACTGCATGGTCGGCTCCAGCGCCCTGATGCGCCAGGCGCTGACCCAGGCGGCCCACCACTGCGCGCACCGCAAGGTCGGCGGCCGGTTGCTCAATGAGCAGCCGCTGATGCAGAACGTGCTGGCCGACCTTGCCCTGGAAAGCGAGGCGGCACTGGCCCTGAGCCTGCGTATGGGGCAGGCGCTGGAGCAACTCGACGACCCGCAGCAGGCGCATTTCGCCCGGCTGGTCACGGCGGTTGGCAAGTACTGGATCTGCAAACGGGCGCCGGCCATGATCAACGAGGCCGCCGAATGCCTGGGCGGTGCGGGTTATGTCGAAGACAGCATCCTGCCACGTCTGTACCGCGAGGCACCGGTCAATTCGACCTGGGAAGGCTCTGGCAACGTACAGTGCCTGGATGTGCTGCGGGCCTTGTCCAAGGAGCCGGGCGTGCTCGATGCGCTGTTCGCCGAATTGGGCGACGGGCATGGGGATCCGCGGCTGGCGGCGCATATCGGCAACCTCAAGGGGGCATTTGCCGACACCGGCGACATACAGTATCGCGCGCGGCAGCTGACCGAGGATATCGCCCTGGCGCTTCAGGCCAAGCTGTTGCTGGAGGCGGGCAACGCGGTGGTCAGCGATGCGTTTATCGGTAGCCGCCTGACGGGTGGTGGACGGGCGTATGGGGCGCTGCCACGGGGTGTGGATGTGCTGGCGCTGGTGAGCAGGGCAACACCTGCCTGGCCGAGTTAAGGTGGCTTTGAGGCGCTCATCGCCTGCCACGCAGTTGCCACAGTTAATGCACTTGTGGGAGCTGGCTTGCCGGCGATAGGGCCGGTACTGACCGCCGGGGATGTAATTGCCATGAAACGCAGGCAAGATGGTTCACATGCATGTCCAGACAGGAAGCACAGTGTGAGCCACGCTTTTGTAGTCGTTGATACCCCCGAACAGGCCGTCGACCGTCTGGCGGCCCTGCATGAACAGGCCACCGGGGCCCTTAGCCAGGCCCTCAAGCGTTACCTGAAGGATCGTACCGAGCCGGGCGCCGATGAGCGCGACCTGTTCCGCTACCCGGCGCTGCGCCTGACCTACTACAGCCACGGTGAGGTCGCCGCCACCACGCGGGCCTATGCCAAGGTGCAGGTGGCCGGCACCTACAGCGTCACCGTCACCCAGCCCGCTGCGTTCCGTGGCTACTTGCTGGAGCAGTTGCGCCCCCTGATGCACGACTACACCGTCACGGTAGAGGTAGGCATCAGCGAGCAGAACATTCCATACCCTTACGTAGTCGACCAGGGCGACGAACTGGCCGGCAGCGGCATTACCGCCGCGCAGCTGGCGCGGGTGTTCCCTAGCACCGACCTGTCGGCCGCCACTGACAACATCGCCGATGGCCTGTACGACTGGGACCGTGCCGAAATTTTCCCACTGGCGCTGTTCGACGCTGCGCGCGTCGACTTTTCGCTGCGCCGCCTGGTGCACTACACCGGCAGCGACTGGCGCCATGTGCAGCCGTGGATCCTGCTGACCAACTACCACCGTTATGTCGACCAGTTCATCAGCCACGGTCTGGAGCAACTTCGCGACGACCCGCGCTTCGTGCGCATGGTGCTGCCAGGCAACGTGGTGATCGAAAAAGCCATGGATCACGGTGAAACCCAGGCCCTGGTCGCCAGCGTGATCTGGCACCGCTACCAGATGCCGGCCTACCACCTGATCGCCGCCGACGGCGACGGCGTGACCTTGGTCAACATTGGTGTCGGCCCTTCCAACGCCAAGAACATCACCGACCACCTGGCCGTGCTGCGCCCGCACTGCTGGCTGATGATCGGCCACTGCGGCGGATTGCGGCAGTCGCAAACCATCGGCGACTACGTGCTGGCCCACGCCTACATGCGCCGTGACGGCATTCTCGACCGGGTGGTACCGCCGAACATCCCCATTCCAGCCCTGGCCGAAGTGCAACTGGCCTTGCAGGAAGCGGCTGCGCAGGTTACCGGCGAACGTGGCGAACAGCTGAAGAAACGCCTGCGCACCGGCACCGTGCTGACCTACGACGACCGTAACTGGGAGCTGCGATGGGCCCAGGAACGGCCGTTGATCAACCTGTCGCGTGCCGTGGCCGTGGACATGGAAAGCGGCACCATTGCTGCTCAGGGTTACCGTTTGCGCGTGCCGTACGGCACCTTGCTTTGTGTGTCCGACAAGCCGCTGCACAGCGAGATCAAGCTGCCGGGTTCGGCTAACGCCTTCTACAACCGGGCGGTCAGCCAGCACCTGAAGATCGGCATTGCCGCCCTCGACCTATTGCGCACCGAGCTCAACTCGCTGCACTCGCGTAAACTGCGCAGCTTCGATGAGCCGCCGTTCCGCTGAGGATCCATGTCACTGCCACCCCGTAACAAGCCGCGCCGCCCCCAGGCGCGGCCTGCCGCCGGCCCGCGTCGCCAGCCCAAGGCGTCACCGGCCGAGCCGCGCCTGATCCTGTTCAACAAACCGTTCGACGTGCTCACCCAGTTCAGCGACGGCGAAGGGCGCGCGACCCTCAAGGACTTCATCGACATCGCGGGCGTGTACCCGGCCGGGCGCTTGGACCGCGACAGTGAAGGCCTGCTGTTGCTGACCAACGATGGCGGGCTGCAGGCGCGTATTGCTGACCCCAAGCACAAGCTGGCCAAGACTTACTGGGTACAGGTGGAGGGGGAACCGAGCGACGAGCAGTTGCAGCGCTTGCGCGATGGCGTGGAGCTGAACGATGGGCCGACTTTGCCGGCCGAGGCGCGGCGGCTGGAAGAACCCGACTTGTGGCCACGCAACCCCCCGGTACGCTTTCGCAAGAGCGTGCCGACCAGCTGGCTGGAACTGGTGATTCGCGAGGGGCGTAACCGGCAGGTACGGCGGATGACGGCGGCAGTGGGGCTGCCGACCTTGCGCCTGGTGCGGGTGCGGATCGGGGATTGGGCGCTGGATGGGCTGGAGCAGGGTTGCTGGCGCGAAGTCCCTGCCAAGCTTTAGTTCAGGTCATGGGCCTGTTCGCGGGCACGCCCGCTCCCACAGGGACGGCGCAGTACTCGAAGGCAACGCCAAACCTGTGGGAGCGGGCGTGCCCGCGAACAGGCCCTGAAATTTTTTATACGCCTTCGAGAAACCCCACCACCACGCTCTTGATGATAAAGGCCAGCACCCCCAGCCCCAGCACGAAGAACAGGATCAACGTCCCGAACTTGCCTGCCTTGGACTTTTTCGCCAGGTCCCAGACGATGAAACCCATGAAACCGATCAATACGGTGACCAGGATTATCATCATCCACTCTTCGAATACGGCGGGATCCATCTGTGTTCTCCAGGCAGGCTGAGCAGCCGATTATACGCCGGCCACCGTGGGCATTTAACGCAGGTGGGTCAATGGCAGCTCGGTGCTGGCCAACACCTGGTTGAGCACGAAGCTTGAACGCACGCTGGTGACGCCTTCGATACGGGTCAGGCTGCCTAGAAGCAGTTTCTGGTAATGGTCCATGTCCGGCACCACCACTTTGAGCTGGTAGTCGGCATCCATCCCGGTGACCAGGCTGCATTCAAGCACCTGCGGCAGGATACGGATGGCCGCCTCGAAGGTTTCGAAGCGCTCCGGGGTATGGCGGTCCATGCCGATCAGCACGTAGGCGGTGAGGCTCAGGCCCAGCTTCTTGCGGTCGAGCAGCGCCACCTGGCGCGAGATGTAGCCGTCGTCCTCCAGTTGCTTGACCCGACGCGAGCATGGCGAAGGCGACAGGCCTATGCGTTCGGCCAGTTCCTGGTTGGAAATGCGCGCATCGCGCTGCAATTCGGCGAGGATGCTCAGGTCGTAGCGGTCAAGTTTGCTCATGGCATTTGCCCTTTTCTGTTCGTATTGCGGCGAATTATCAATCCAGGGTGAAAAATTGCGCAAGTGCTATTTATCTGAGCAATCTTCGCAATCCTCTGCCGCAACCTGTTCGGTATCTTTATCAACAGAATCACTGCCCGGACATCAGTCCACGGCGACGCGCTCTAGGCGGGCGGTCGCGGCCAGCCATCCAACAGGATGCACTCGGCCCCCGGGCTACACACCCTCCAGAAGACGGTGTGAGGTGAGCCGGCGCCACAAGTGCCGAGCACGGACGACAATTTCAGAAGGGAGGCCATGTGGCCTCCCTTTTTTCTGTCTGGAAATTTAATTGGCCTGTGGTGCCGTCACGGTAGACTGGCTCTAGTTGCCGTATTTTCTACCGTGAGGAACACCATGAAGTCGCGCATCTGGCAGTTGGCAGGTGTTGGTTTGCTGGGTTTGAGCATCAGCCTGGGGGCCTTGGCCGAAGGGCCGGGTGAGGGGCATGGCGAACGAGGCCAACAGGGGCAGGCAGAAGGCACGCCCGGCCGCTCATTGAACTCGCGCGACGAAGTGCGCCAGACCCAGCCGCCAAGGCAGGGTTACTACCAGGACATCCCCCGGCGCCACGGCGATAACCATCAATGGGAGGCTGGCGGCCCGGGGCAACGCCCCGGTGGCGACTGGCAGGGGCGCCCGGATGGCCACGGCAATGGTTGGGGGCCTGGGCCGCAGTATCGACCGGGTCACACTGTCGATCATTTCCCCGACCGCTACTGGAAAGTGCCCTACCGGGGGGCGGACTACTTCTACTCCGGTGGCTACTGGTATCGCCCCCATGGTGGCAGTTACATCGTCGTGACCCCGCCTTACGGCGTGCGGGTCAATTACCTGCCGCCCTATGCGCAGGAGGTCTGGCTGGGTGGGGCGATGTTCTTCCTGGTGGCCGACACCTATTACCAGTACCTGGCTGACAGCCAGGAATACGTGGTGGTCAACCCGCCCGTCGGCGCCCCTGCGCCTGTACCGGTGGCACCGGCAAACGGCGGGTATGACGTGGTGGCTTACCCGATGAACGGGCAGGGGCAACAGCAGCAGGAGCAGGACCGCTACCAGTGCCATCGCTGGGCGGTGAGCCAGTCGGGGTTCGACCCGGCGACGGCGACCTACGCACCGGCGGCCAATGTGCTCGACACCTATCGCCGGGCGCTGGGTGCCTGCTTCAGTGGCCGGGGTTACAGCATCAACTAAGCCAGACGTGCTGTCGGTCCCGGCCCTGTCGCCCGCAAGCCAGCTCCCACAGGTATTGCACATGCCGTCAGGCCGGTGCACCCCTGTGGGAGCTGGCTTGCCGGCGACAGGGCCCTTGTTAATTCACACCGGGTCGGCGTGCACCATCACATCCGCCAGTGGATAACGCTGGCGGATCACCCGCGAGGCCTCCACGCACAACCCATGCGCATCATGCAGCGGCAACTGCCCCGGCAGCTCCAGGTGCAGCTGCACGAACCACTGGTTGCCCGACACCCGCGTACGCAGGTCATGCACGCCTTTCACCCCGGGTATGGCCAACACCAGTGTGGTCATGTCCTCGCCAACATCACCGGGCAGCTCCTTGTCCATCAGGATCGCCGTACTCTCGCGGGCAATCTGCAAAGCGCTCCAGAGGATGTAGCAGGCAATGCCCAGGCCGAACAGTGCATCCAGTTGTGGCCAGCCAAAGCGTGCCAGCAACAGGGCCAGCAGAATGCTGCCGTTCAACAGCAGGTCCGAGCGGTAATGCAGGGAGTCGGCCCGCACTGCGGTGGAGCCGGTCAGGCGAATAACCTTGCGTTGCAGTGCCAGCAAGGCAAGGGTCAGCCCCAGCGATAACAGCATCACTGCAATGCCGACGCCGGTATCGCCCAAAGGTTGTGGCGTGTGCAGACGTTCGGCCGCCTGCACGCCGATCAGCACCGCACTGACGCCGATGAACAGCGCCTGCGCCATACCGGCCAAGGCTTCGGCCTTGCCATGGCCAAAACGATGGTCGTCGTCGGCCGGGCGCAAGGCGTAGTGCACGGCGAGCAGGTTGATGAACGAAGCGACAGCATCCAGTGCCGAGTCGGTCAACCCGGCCAGCAGGCTCACCGAGCCGCTCAGCCACCAGGCCAGCGCCTTGCTCAGCACCAGGATACTGGCCACCGCCAGTGAAGCGCGGGTGGCAAGGCGTAGCAGGCGCTGGTGTTCAGCCGAGGTGATCATCCGTGGTCCAGGTCCGTGAGTGGGTGTCAGGCTGCCGGCACCAGGCCCAGGCTGGCCAGCTGTTCGACACTGCCGCGGTGCTGGATCAGCCGTGGGTCGTTCAGCGGCAGGCGCTGGCCCAGTTCGCTTTCGATGATGGCCTGCAACTTCAGGTTGTCGACCTTGCCGTCGGGGCTGACCGCTTCTTGCAGCTTGGCCGGGTCGACCTGGGCGGTGCGGCCACCCGGGTAGTAGATGGCGCCAGTGGCGAAGTCGATGCCGAAGGCAATCAGCCCCGGGATGACGTAGAACAGAATGCCGATGGCGTCCATTGCGGCTACCACGGGGTCGATCTTGCCGCCGATCTGGCCGCGCCGGTCCGGGTAGAAAATGGTACCGCAGGCCGTCAGCTGGGTCAGCAAGGTGGCGATGAGGGCGCCGCCGATGACGCGGGATGGGATGCGCATGTAAATCTCCGAGAAGGTATTCAGCAGGGCAAGCGAAGCGCCTGCGCCTGAAGCTTAAGACCATGATAGAGCAGGCTGGGTTCGCCGTTATACTCGCCAGATTGTTCGAGGACCACCATGATTTCATTACCGATCGATGCCGTGCTGCCCGCTTTGCGCCAAGCCCTGGAAAAACGTGACGAAGCTGTGCTCGAAGCGCCACCCGGCGCCGGCAAGACCACCCGCGTGCCGCTGGCGCTGCTGAACGAGCCGTGGCTGGCCGGGCAGACCATCCTCATGCTCGAACCGCGGCGCCTGGCGGCGCGTGCGGCAGCCGAACGGCTGGCCAGTGAACTGGGCGAGCAGGTGGGTGAAACGGTGGGATACCGCATCCGCCTGGACAGCAAGGTCGGGCCGAAAACCCGTATCGAGGTGGTGACCGAAGGCATTCTTACCCGCCGCCTGCAAGCCGACCCGGCGCTGGAAGGCGTGGGCCTGCTGATCTTTGACGAATTCCACGAACGCAGCCTGGATGCCGACCTGGCCCTGGCGCTGAGCCTCAACGGCCGCGCGTTGCTGCGTGACGACCCACCGCTGAAGATCATGCTGATGTCGGCAACCCTGGAAGGCGAGCGCCTGTCGCGGCTGCTGGACGACGCCCCGGTGGTCAGCAGTGAGGGCCGCATGCACCCGGTGGACATCCGCTGGGGGCGGCCCTTCCAGCCGGGCGAGTTCATCGAGCCACGCGTTGTGGACAGCGTGCTGCAGGCGCTGGCCGACCAGACGGGCAGTGTGCTGGTGTTCTTGCCGGGCCAGGCCGAAATCCGCCGGGTGCACCAGAGCCTGCAGGAAGCACTGGGCGAGCGGCCGGAGATTCTGCTGTGCCCGCTGCATGGCGAACTTGACCTCAATGCCCAGCGTGCAGCCATCGACCCGGCACCCAAGGGCCAGCGCAAGGTGGTGCTGGCCACCAACATTGCCGAAACCAGCCTGACCATCGACGGCGTGCGCGTCGTGATCGACGCAGGCCTGGCCCGGATGCCGCGTTTTGACCCTGGCAGTGGCATGACCCGGCTGGATACCCAGCGTATCTCCCGCGCCAGCGCCACCCAGCGTGCCGGCCGTGCCGGCCGCCTGGAGCCGGGCGTGTGCTACCGGCTGTGGTCCGAAGCCCAGCATGACCAACTGGCTGCCCATGGCAGCGCCGAAATCCTCCAGGCCGACCTGGCAGGCCTGGCCTTGCAACTGGCGCGCTGGGGCGTCGCCCCGCATGAGTTGAGCTGGCTCGACCAACCGCCCAGCGCAGCGTTTACCCAGGCTCAGGACCTGCTGGCGCGCCTGGGGGCATTCAAACCGGGCAGCCGCGACAACCTCAGCGATCACGGCCAGGCCATGGCCGAGCTGCCGGCTCACCCACGCATCGCCCATTTGTTGCTGCGTGGTCAGGGCCTGGGGTTGGCCGCCATGGCCTGCGATGTGGCGGCGTTGCTCGGTGAGCGGGATATCCAGCGTGGCGGCGGTGCCGACCTGCACAGCCGGCTGGCCTTGGTCAGCGGCGAGAGCAAGGCCAGCCGTGGCGGCCAGGGTGGCGTGCAGCGCGCCCGGCAGCTTGCGCGCCAGTACCGTGGGCTGTTGCGCGGCAAGGCGGGGGCCGCCGTCGCCGACCCCGACCATCCGCGTTGGCTTGGCGCCTTGCTGGCGCTGGCCTATCCCGACCGGGTCGCGCAGCAGCGGCGTGCAGGGGGCGCCGAGTATCGCCTGGCCAACGGCCGTGCTGCCTTGTTCGGCGAGGTCGATGCGTTGATGAAGCACCCGTGGTTGGTGATCGCCGACCTGGGCAGCCGCCAGGGCCAGCGCGAAGAGCGCATCTACCTTGCGGCAGAATTTGACCCGGCGCTGCTTGATGATGTGCTGGCCGAGCAGGTCGAGCGTGTCGATCTACTCGACTGGGACGAGCGTGAGCAGGTGCTGCGTGCCGAACGCCAAACCAAAGTCGGTGAGCTGATACTAAGCCGTGAACCACTGGCGGGCCTGACTGACGAAGCGCGGGCCAAGGCGCTGCTTGGCCTGGTACGGCGCAAAGGCCTGAACCTGCTGACATGGACCCCGGAACTGCGCCAGTGGCAGGCGCGGGTGGCACTGTTGCGCCAGCTGGACCTGGACAGGGACGGGCAAAGCGAATGGCCCAACCTGGGTGACGAGGCGCTGCTCGCCAGCCTGGAAGACTGGTTGCAGCCCTACCTTGGCAAAGTGTCCCGGCTCAGCCACTTCAGCGCGCTGGACCTGCCGTCGCTGCTGCGCAACCTGCTGCCCTGGCCGCTGCCGCAACGCCTGGAAGAACAGGCCCCCGCGCATCTGGCCGTGCCGTCCGGCTCGAATATCCGCCTGGACTACAGCGAAACCCCGCCGATTCTCGCCGTGCGCCTGCAAGAACTGTTCGGCCTGGCCGATACCCCGCGCATCGCCAATGGCCGGCAGCAGGTCAAGTTGCACCTGCTGTCGCCGGCACGCCGACCGGTGCAGGTCACCCAGGACCTGGCCAACTTCTGGCGCACGACCTATGCCGAAGTGAAGAAAGACCTGAAAGGGCGGTACCCCAAGCATTACTGGCCGGACGACCCTCTGGTGGCCGAAGCTACGGCGCGGGCCAAGGCTCGGGGTACCTGATTACGGTGCTGCCTGGCCGAAACGCGGGCCTGGGCATCACGCCCCGGCTTCGCCCTCCAGCAGCATGAACAGGCGGTACAGCACCACGGTGCTGAACAACTGCAGGAAGCCGCTGAGGCTGTCCATGGCCAGCTCCATGCCCGGCGATGGCTCGGGGAAGGCCATCAGCAACAGCCCGTCGATCAGCCAGATTGGTGCCAGCACGGCCACCACGCAAATCATGATGCGCATGAAGTGCCCGGTGGTCATGCGTGCGCTTTCGCGCATTGCCTGCACCACCGGCAGGCCGCGCAGCACCAGCAGGTACTCGGCGAACACCAGGTTGATCATGATCCACACGCCCGGGAAGATGAACAGCGCCAGGCCAGCCATGATCAGCAGCGAGCTGATCAGTATCAGCAGGGCCAGTTGCGGCCATAGCTGCAGGGCGCGGGCGAACAGGTCGCGCTTGCCGATGTCCTGGCCGTTGCTGCGCGTGTGCAGGTAAAGAATCAGTGCCGCGCTGTACAGCGGGTAGAACAGCAGGCTGACCAGCATGCCGTAGGCCGGCGAGGCCTGGTCGCCCATCTGCCGGTACAGCAGCTGGGTGATCAGGGCCTCCAGCACCACCAACGGCAGGCACAGCTGGAGAATGCTCGGCAGGTGGCGGCGGAAGAAGTACAGGGAGTCGCGCAGAACGCTCAGCGGATTCATCAGTCAACATCGCATGGCAGTAAAATCAGGGGCATAACTTTAGCCCAAAGCGGGCGTGGGGCTGTCACTTGCTGAAAAAAGTTTCACGGCGCCAGTGATTGAATCCCGTGCCGCTACACCCCATCTTTGACGCTGTCCGTTGTCCCGCTACCCCACGAGGTCGCCCCATGAACACTGAAGAACAAACCCTGATCGACGGCCTGTTCGGCCGTATCAGGCAAGCCGAAGACCCAAGCCAGCCGCGTGACGCGCAGGCCCAGGCGTGCATCGAGCAACACCTGCGCCAGCAGCCGGCGGCGCCTTACTACATGGCCCAGGCGATTTTGGTGCAGGAGGCGGCAATCAAGCGCCTCGACGAGCAGAACAAGCAGTTGGAGGCCGAGCTGAAGCAGGCCCGCGCTCAGGCCGAGGCGGCACAGGCCGGTACCGGCGCACCGGGCAGCGGCGGTGGTGGCTTCTTGTCCAGCATCTTTGGCTCGGGCGGGCGCAATGCGGCCCCGGCTGTGCAGCCTCAGCGCCCTTCGGCGCCGCCTGCAGCATCCGGTGGTGGCTGGCGCGAGCCGTCGGCACCGGGCTTCTCGCAGGCTCAGCCGCAACCGCAGCAGCCAGGCTTTGGCGCTGCGCCGGCGCGCGGCGGTGCCAGCAGCTTCCTCGGTGGGGCCATGCAGACCGCAGCCGGTGTGGCCGGTGGTGTGTTGCTGGCCCAGGGCATCAGCAGCCTGTTCAACCACAATTCACAGCCCGAGGAAGTGGTCGAGGTAATCAAGGAAGAGCCAGCACCGGCCAGCGACAGCGGTGGCTGGAACGACCAGGGCGGGCAGCAGCAAGTGGCTGACAACGGTGGTTGGGGCAGTGACCAGGGCGGTTATGCCGACACCGATTACGGCAGCGACGATGGCGGGTTCTTCTCGGACGACGATTCGTACGTCTGACAGGTCTGGCATACTGCAGGCAATTTTGGGGGCGCTTTGCGCCTTCGCGCGCACGCCCGCTCCCACGGTGACCTGTACGACACCTGTGGGAGCGGGCGTGCCCGCGAAGGGCTGCGCAGCAGCCCCCGGTATTCCAGGCCAGACATGAGGTTCCCAGGTGAAAAAGATCGCGCTGTTCGCCGATGTGCAGAACCTCTACTACACCGTGCGCCAGGCCCACGGCTGCCATTTCAACTACACCGCGTTGTGGGCCGACGTCAGCCGTGAAGGCGAAATTGTCGAAGCGGTGGCCTATGCCATCGACCGTGGCGACAGCAAGCAACAGCAGTTCCAGCAGATTTTGCGCAACCTGGGTTTCGATGTGCGCCTCAAGCCTTTCATCCAGCGCAGCGATGGCTCGGCCAAAGGGGACTGGGATGTGGGTATTACCCTGGATGTGATCGATGCGGCCAGCCGGGTCGACCAGGTGGTGCTGGCCTCTGGCGATGGCGACTTCGACCTGCTGCTGGAACGGGTGATCCAGCGCCACGGTACAGAGGCCGTGGTGTATGGCGTGCCTGGGCTTACCGCATTGTCGCTGATCCGTGCGGCCACCCGTTATGTGCCCATCGAGGGTAAGCTGTTGCTCAAACATTGAGGCCCCTTCATGGAACGTATTGCTGTCATCGACTTTGAAACTACCGGCATCAGCCCTGGCGCCGGCTGCCGCGCCACCGAAGTGGCAGTGGTGATGCTGGAAGGCGGGCGTATCGTCGAGCGCTACCAGAGCCTGATGAACGCTGGCGTGCCGGTACCGGCCTTCGTCGCCGGGCTGACCGGGATTACCACCGCCATGCTGCGCAGCGCACCACCGGTGGACAAGGTGATGAACGAAGTGGCCGAGTTTGTCGGCGACACCCCGCTGCTGGCGCACAACGCGGCGTTTGACCAGAAGTTCTGGGACTACGAACTGAGTCGCATCGGCCGTAGCCGCAGCCAGTCGTTCGCCTGCTCCCTGCTGTTGTCGCGGCGCCTGCTGCCGATGGCGCCGAACCACAAGCTGGGCACCCTGACCCGCTGGGCCGGCCTGCCGGACACCGGTACCGCGCACCGGGCCATGGCCGATGCCGAGATGGCCGCCAACCTGCTGCAGCACCTGGTGGGCGAACTGCGCCAGGCCCACGGTATTCAGCAACTGTCCCATGGCCTGCTTTGCCGTCTGCAGAAAGTGCCTGCCGCAAAGGTACGTGAAACCCTGGCCAAGTTCCGCTAAGGCTACTGTCCAAACCGTGCGCACCAAAAGTGTGCCGCTCATTTGAGCCCGTTCTGTAACGTAACTCCACCCAGGCAGGCCGTTAAACTGAATCACCCGTAAACGGATTTCGAGTTTTTCCCATGCCTGCCGCCCGTCGCTTCCCGTTGCTGCTCATTGGTGCTTTCCTGGCCTTGTACCTGGTCTGGGGCTCTACCTACCTGTTCATTCGTATTGGCGTGGAGAGCTGGCCGCCGATGCTCATGGCTGGTGTGCGCTTCGTGATTGCTGGGGGGCTGCTGTACGGTTTTCTGCGCTGGCGCGGTGCGCCGGCGCCGACCTGGGCGCAGTGGCGGGCGGCAGGGGCAATCGGCTTTCTGCTGCTCAGCTGTGGCAACGGTGGTGTGACCGTGGCCGAACATGCCGGGGTGGCATCGGGCGTGGCGGCGCTGGCGGTGGCGACAGTGCCCTTGTTCACCTTGTTGTTCGGCTTGTTGTTCGGGCACCGCAACTCGCGGCTGGAGTGGGCGGGGATTGCCCTGGGGCTGTTGGGTATCGGCCTGCTGAACCTGGGTTCCAACTTGCAGGCAAGCCCGATGGGTGCGGCCCTGATCATTTTCGCGGCGGCGTCGTGGGCGTTCGGCTCGGTGTGGAGCAAGAGCTTGCCATTGCCCCAGGGGCCGATGGCCAGCGCGGCGGAAATGCTGGTGGGTGGCGCGGCGCTGTTGCTGGGCAGCGTGCTGTCTGGGGAGCGTATGACGCAGATGCCGACCGCGGCCGGCTGGGGTGCGTTGGCCTACCTGGTGTTCTTTGGCTCGATCCTGGCGTTCAGCGCCTACATGTACCTGCTCAAGAACGTACGCCCGGCGGCGGCCACCAGCTATGCCTACGTCAACCCGGCGGTTGCCGTGCTGCTGGGCATCGTCTTTGCCGGCGAACAGATTGGCGCAGAGGAGTGCGTGGCCATGGCGGTGATTATCGGTGCGGTGGTGCTGATCGGCCTGCCACAGTGGCGCAAGGCACCTGCGCCTACGCAGCCGCTGGAAGGCGAAATCTGCAAGTAGGACGGGGTGATGCGGTAAACTTGCCGCCTTCGCTGAACCCCCTGACGGTATTGCCATGAATTTCGCCAAACTCGGCCTGATCGAACCGCTGCTGCGCACCCTGCAGCAGCTGGACTACACCACCCCGACCCCGGTGCAGGCCAAGGCCATCCCCGCCGTGCTGGCCGGCCGCGACCTGATGGCCGCAGCCCAGACCGGCACCGGCAAGACCGCAGGCTTTGCCCTGCCCGTGCTGCAGCGCCTGGCGCTGGAGGGCGAGAAGGTGGCCAGCAACTCGATCCGCGCGCTGGTGCTGGTGCCAACGCGCGAGCTGGCCGAGCAAGTGCACAACAACGTGCGCGAGTACGCCGAGAACCTGCCGCTGAGCACTTACGCGGTGTACGGCGGCGTCAGCATCAACCCGCAGATGATGCGCCTGCGCCGTGGCGTCGACCTGTTGGTGGCCACCCCGGGCCGCTTGCTCGATCTGTTCCGGCAAAACGCGGTCAAGTTCAACCAGGTGCAGACCCTGGTGCTGGACGAAGCCGACCGCATGCTCGACCTGGGCTTTGCCGAAGAACTGCAATCGGTGTACGCCGCGCTGCCCCGCAAGCGCCAGACGCTGTTGTTTTCCGCCACGTTCTCTGACCAGATTCGCGTGCTGGCCGGGCTGGCCCTGAACGACCCGATCAGTATCGAAGTGAGCCCGCGCAACGCCACCGCGACCAGCGTCAAGCAGTGGCTGGTACCTGTGGACAAGAAGCGCAAGGAAGACCTGTTCTGCCACCTGCTGCGCAAGCAGCGCTGGACGCAGGTGCTGGTGTTTGCCAAGACCCGTAATGGTGTCGACCAGCTGGTGGCGCGCTTGCTGGCCGAAGGCGTGAACGCCGACGGCATCCACGGTGACCGCCCGCAGGCCACCCGCCAGCGTGCGCTGGACAGCTTCAAGGCCCGCGAGATTCAGGTGCTGGTGGCAACCGACGTGGCGGCCCGTGGCCTGGATATCGACGACCTGCCGCTGGTGGTCAACCTCGACCTGCCGATCGTTGCCGAAGATTACGTGCACCGCATCGGCCGTACCGGGCGGGCGGGTAACAAAGGCGAGGCGATTTCGCTGGTGTGCGCGGATGAAGTGCAGTTGCTGGGGGCTATCGAAGTGCTTACCCGGCAGACGCTGCCACGTCATGAAGAGCCGGATTTCATCCCCGATCACCGGGTGCCGATGACCGACGCCAGTGGCCAGGTGATCAAGAAGCCGAAGAAACCCAAAAAGCCGAAAGAGAACAGCGCCAAGCGCGGGCTGGGGCGCTGGATGGAGAGTGGGGATCCGGAGCCTGCTGTGAAGGCGGTGCGCAAGGTGCCGAGCTTCAATGGTGGGCCGCGTAAGCGTAAGCCTTGAGATTTTTGGGGCCGCAGAGCGGCCCCAAAAATCTGTCAGGAAACCCGCGTGACCCAATCCGCCGCCGCCCGCCCGGCGCGCAACCCGCTGGCGAAGCAAGCCGTCAGCAGATACCCCCCGGTCGGCGCCTCCCAGTCCAGCATCTCGCCGGCACAGAACACCCCCGGCATGCCCTTGACCATCAACCCCTCATCCAGCCCCTCGAAGCGTACCCCGCCGGCACTGCTGATTGCTTCATCCAGTGGCCGCGTACGCACCAATGTGATCGGCAATGCCTTGATCGCCCGCGCCAGCACCAGTGGGTCGGCAAAGCTCGCCTGATCGGTCAGCTCGCGCAGCAGCGCCGCCTTCACGCCATCAATGCCCAGCTGGCTGTGCAGATGCTTGGCCATGGAGCGTGAACCGCGTGGCTTGGCCAGTGCCTGGGCAATCTTGTCCACAGGCTTGTCCGGCAGCAGGTCGAGCAGCAATACCCCTCGGCCTTCGCGGTTGATGGCCTCGCGTACCGGCGCCGACCAGGCATACACCAGGCTGCCTTCCACACCTTGGGCAGTGAGGATAAACTCGCCCTTGCGCGGTGCACTGCCCGGTATGCTGAGGGCAATGTTCTTCAACGGCGCGCCGGCGAACTTGTCCTTCAGCAACGCGCTCCAGCCTTCCACCTCAAACCCGCAGTTGCTGGGCTGCAAAGGCGAGATATCCACAGCCCGTTCGGCCAGCAATGGCTGCCAGGCGCCATCCGAACCAAGCCGCGCCCAACTGCCGCCACCCAGCGCCAGTACCACGACTGCAGCCTTCACCGCGCGCTCGCCCTGTGGATAAGCGATCCGCAAGGCACCGTCGGCGTTCCAGTCCAACCAGCGGTGGCGGGTGTGGATAACTACCCCGCTGTCCCGCAGGCGCTTGAGCCAGGCGCGCAGCAATGGCGCGGCCTTCATGTCGGTGGGGAACACCCGCCCCGAGGTGCCGACGAAAGTTTCGATGCCCAGGCCGTGAATCCACTGGCGCAAGGCGTCGGCGTCGAAGTCGCGCAGCAGCGCATCGACTTCGCCCTGGCGCTCGGCATAGCGTGAAACGAACGCTGGGTATGGCTCGGAGTGGGTGATGTTCATGCCGCCAACCCCCGCGAGCAGGAACTTGCGCCCTACCGAAGGCATGGCGTCGAACACCTCGACCGCCAGGCCTGCCTGGGCCAGCGCTTCGGCGGCCATGAGGCCGGCGGGGCCGCCGCCGATAACGACGGCGAGGGGAGGGGAGGCGGGGTTTAGATCGGGCATGGTGGGCAGCAGGCTGTGGAAAAGATGCGCATTCTAGCGCAGCGCTGCCCATGCAGGCACTGGTCAAAAAACGATCAGAGTTCTGCAGGCCTTGTGTGCAAAGGGCTACAGCGCCTTTCCCGCAGGTTATCCACAAGCGGTTCCACAGTCATTGTGAACAACCGATGACGCGTGCCGCGCTGTGGTGCAGGATGCCATGGCGCCTGGCCAACGCTTCGCGGTCCTTGCTGTAGCCGCCGCCGATTACGCCAACCACCGGGATGTCACGGCCCAGGCAATGGCGCAGCACCGCTTCGTCACGGGCTGCCAGGCCGGCGTCAGTCAGTTGCAGGTAGCCCAGAGAGTCGTCCTTGTGCACATCGACGCCGGCGTCATACAGCACCAGGTCGGGTTGATAGAGCGGCAGCAGGTAGTTGAGGGTGTCGTCCACCACCTTCAGGTAGGCCGCATCGCCCATGCCACGAGGCAGGGGAATGTCCCAATCGCTCTGCGCCTTGCGGGCCGGGAAATTCTGTTCACAATGCAACGACACGGTTATGGCTTCGGGGGTGTCATGCAGGATGCGCGCGGTGCCGTCACCCTGGTGCACATCGCAATCGAAGATCAGTACCCGGTGTACCCGGCCAGCCTCCAGCAGGTAGCGGCTGATCACGGCCAGGTCGTTGAAGATGCAGAAGCCGGCGGGGTGGTCGTAATGGGCATGGTGGGTGCCACCGGCGAGGTGGCAGGCGATGCCATGTTGCAGCGCCATCTCGGCGGTCAGCAGCGAGCCACCCACTGCCCGCACCGTTCGCCGGGCCAGGGCTTCGCTCCAGGGCAGGCCGAGGCGACGCTGGTCCTCGCGAGACAGGTCGCCGTTCATGTAGCGCTCGATGTAGCCACGGTCGTGGGCCAGGGCGAGGATGTCGTTGGGGCAGATGTCCGGGCGCAGCAATGCCTGGTCGGTGGTCAGCCCGCTGTCGACCAGGTGGTCATGCAGCAGGCGGAACTTGTCCATCGGGAAGCGGTGTTCGGCGGGGAACTCCGGGCTGTAGTCTTCGTGGTAGATCAGCGGCAACGGCATGGATGGGGTCGCAATCAGGGCCAGTGCTGATCTTGCCATGGCCGGGGCCGCTTTGCTGCCCAATCGCCTGTAGGAGCAGCCTTGTGCTGCGAAAGGGCCGGTATGACAAACAGGTTTCTGTGGCAGTAATGGCCTCTTCGCAGCACAAGGCTGCTCCTACAAGGGAATTGTGATTACCTGCATCACTTGGCGGTGCTGGCCAGTACCCGTTGCCAGTCAGGTTCGTTCAGTCGCCCGAGGATGCGTGCCTTGCCATTGCCATCCACCGACACGAACAGGGCGCTGGCATAGCCACTCTGGCGCTCGCCACCGGTAACGTTCTGCCGGCGGGCGAAGTGGTCGATGCAGCCGTTGTGGGTCACCAGCACCAGGTTGTGGCCGGGGCGCTTGCGTGACAGTGCTTCACTGGCGAACTGGCTGTCACAGCCTTCCAGCCAATCCTCGCTGGCAACCGCCTGGCCGAGGATGAAGTGCGCGGTTTGCCGGGTGCGCAGCTTCGGGCTGCTGAGCATGTCGGCGTTGTTCAGGCCCAGTTGGTGCAGCCCCTGGCCAACGCGGCCAGCGGCCTGGCTGCCGGCCACGGTGATGCCGGTGGGGTCGTCCAGGCAGGGCCCGGGGGCGCTGTCGCAGCGTTCTGCGTGGCGGATCATCACGATCACAGCCCCGTCGGCCCAGTCCTGCAACAGGCCGCTGTCACTCAGTTGTTGCTCGTTACCAAGGTCCACGATGTGCGTCCTCGTCGCCAGCCAGGTGGTCAACGCCGCCACGACCATGCACAGGCCAAGGGCGGCACCGAGGGCCTTGCGTGACAGGCGTCGCTTGCGCCGGGCATGAATGGCAGGGTGCCCCAGGGTGTTGCTCGATAGCATGGGTTGCTCCGTTGGCAGTGCCGCGGCTGGCGCGGAGGTGGATGGCGGCATCCTGCCAAGCGGCCTGTCGGGAGCCGGTGAAGGGCGTGTGAAAATTGCATTCGGCTGCTGCCGGTTGGGTGAAACCCGCGCCCGCGCCTACGCTGTAAACTGCAAGGCGGTAAACCGGAGCAGGCCCCATGACCCCCATTCTCCAACTGGAAAGCGCACGGCTGGTGCTGCGCCAATGGCATGACGATGATTTGCGCGAGTTCGCCGCGCTGTGTGCCGACCCCCAGGTGATGCGCTACTTTCCGGCGCCGCTGACGCGCGTTGAGGCGGCTGCGTTGATCGGCCGTGTGCGCGGTCATTTCAATGAGTACGGCTTTGGCCTGTGGGCGCTGGAGCGCAAGGACAGCGGCGCGTTCATCGGCATGACCGGGTTGCTCAATGTCAACTTCGAGGCACCCTTTGCCCCGGCGGTGGAGATCGGCTGGCGCCTGGCACGTCGCCACTGGGGCCTGGGCTTT
The DNA here is from genome assembly GCF_029873175.1 of Pseudomonas sp. BN505. Taxonomy (NCBI): domain Bacteria; kingdom Pseudomonadati; phylum Pseudomonadota; class Gammaproteobacteria; order Pseudomonadales; family Pseudomonadaceae; genus Pseudomonas; species Pseudomonas sp. BN505. Next base: position 8,113 of record NZ_SSOI01000023.1, on the reverse strand, counting down.
GCCAGTGAGGCGGCGTGGACCTGCCTACGTTGTGCTTTCGCCCAATTGCGCCTGGAAGAAGTGGTGTCGTTCACTAGCGAGAGCAACCTGCCGTCGCAGAAGGTGATGCAAGCCATCGGCATGCAGCAGGACCTGAACGGCAGCTTCGAACACCCCCGCCTGGCCGAGGGCCACCCGCTGCGCCCGCACGTGCTGTACCGCATCGACCGCGCACACTGGGAGCGCACCCTGCGCGCCTGAATGCACGGCCATGCCCGGCGCGAATGACAAACCCTGTATCATTTGCCTTCATAACGAGCGCTGTAGAGACGTGTTGCCTTGCGAGGAGAACCCCCAATGAGTCATGTGTTGGACGACCTGGTCGACCTGTTGAGCCTCGAATCCATCGAGGAGAACCTGTTCCGTGGGCGTAGCCAGGACCTGGGCTTCCGCCAGCTGTACGGTGGGCAAGTGCTGGGCCAGTCCTTGTCGGCGGCCAGCCAGACGGTCGAGGACGCCCGCCATGTGCATTCGTTGCACGGCTACTTCCTGCGCCCGGGTGATGCCAGCCTGCCGGTGGTGTACTCGGTGGACCGCGTGCGCGATGGCGGCAGCTTCAGCACCCGGCGGGTAACGGCGATCCAGAAGGGCCAGACCATCTTCACCTGCAGCGCGTCGTTCCAGTACGACGAGGAAGGGTTCGAGCACCAGGCGCAAATGCCTGACGTGGTCGGCCCGGAAAACCTGCCCACCGAGGTGGAGCTGGCCCGCGCCATGGCCGACCAGTTGCCCGAGCGTATTCGCGACAAAGTGCTGTGCGCCAAGCCGATCGAGATCCGCCCGGTCACCGAGCGCGACCCGTTCAACCCCAAGCCTGGCGACCCGGTGAAGTACGCCTGGTTCCGCGCCGACGGCAACCTGCCCGACGTCCCCGCCCTGCACAAGTACCTGCTGGCCTATGCCTCGGACTTCGGCCTGCTGACCACGGCGTTGCTGCCCCATGGCAAGTCGGTGTGGCAGCGCGACATGCAGATCGCCAGCCTCGACCATTCGCTGTGGTTCCATGGCAACCTGCGCGCCGACGAGTGGCTGCTGTATGCAACCGACAGCCCTTGGGCCGGGAATTCCCGCGGTTTCTGCCGCGGCAGCATCTTCAACCAGGCCGGGCAACTGGTGGCATCGTCGAGCCAGGAAGGCCTGATTCGCCATCGCAAGGACTGGGCATGAGCCTGGGCGAGGTACGCAACTGGGTGTTCGATATGGACGGCACCCTCACCGTGGCCGTGCATGATTTCGACGCTATTCGCGTGGCGTTGGACATCCCCGCCGAGCACGACATCCTCACTCACCTGGCGGCCTTGCCCGCAGAGGTATCGGCAGCCAAGCATGCCTGGTTGCTGGAGCATGAACGCGATTTGGCAGTTGCCTCCACGGCGGCCACCGGCGCGGTGGAGCTGGTACGCGAGCTGGCCGGGCGCGGGTGTCGGCTGGGTATTCTGACGCGCAATGCCCGCGAGCTGGCGCATGTGACGCTGGAGGCCATCGGCCTGGCAGACTGCTTCCCGGTGGAGCACATTCTGGGGCGTGACGAAGCGGCGCCCAAGCCGAGCCCGGACGGGCTACTGAAGATCGCCAGTGCCTGGGGCGTGGCGCCAAGCGAGCTGGTAATGGTGGGGGATTACCGGTTTGACCTGGACTGTGGGCGTGCTGCAGGCGCACGCACGGTGCTGGTGAATCTGCCGGATAACCCATGGCCGGAACTGGTGGATTGGCATGCGGCCGATTGCCGGGCACTGAAGGTGATGCTGGGCTGATTCTTGTGTCGGCAACGCGGGCCTCTTCGCGGGCATGCCCGCTCCCACAAGTATTGTGCAAGTCTCAGGTCTGTGGGGCCGGACCTGTCTATGCTCAACCCCATTCTTTCCTCTGATACGGAGACCCACCCATGACCAGCAAGGCCATCTACGTACAACCCGGCGGCGGCTACGACAAGGTCGAGGTCGGCACCAGCGAGGCCCAGGCCCCCAAGGCCGGCGAAATCACCGTGCGCCTGCACGCCAGCTCCCTCAACTACCATGACTTTGCCGTGGTCAGCGGCATGTGGGGCCCGAGCGAGCGGCGTATCCCCATGGCCGATGGTGCTGGCGAAGTGGTTGCGGTGGGCGAAGGCGTCAGCGAGTTCCAGGTCGGCGACGATGTGGTCAGCACCTTCTTCCCCGACTGGCTCGACGGCCAGGCCAATGTCGAGGGCTTTGCCCGGGTGCCCGGTGACGGCCTCGACGGCTATGCCCGCGAACAGGTGACCGCCCGCGCCACCGCGTTCACCCTGGCGCCCAAAGGCTTCAGCCATGCCGAAGCCGCTACCCTGACCACCGCTGGCCTTACCGCCTGGCGTGCGCTGATGAGCGACGACCACCTCAAGCCTGGCGACACGGTGCTGGTGCAGGGCACCGGTGGTGTGTCGATCTTCGCCCTGCAGTTTGCCAAGCTGGCTGGCGCCACGGTGATCGCCACATCGTCGAGCGACGCCAAGCTGGAGCGCCTGAAAGCGTTGGGCGCCGATCACCTGATCAACTACAAGAGCACCCCGGCCTGGGGCGAGAAAGTGCGCGCGCTCACCGGCAACCGCGGGGTCGACCATGTGATCGAAGTGGGCGGCCCGGCGACGCTGGAGCAATCGATGATTGCCGCGCGCATCGGTGGGCATGTGTCGCTGATCGGCATCCTTACCGGCGTGGCCGGTCAGCTGCCGCTGGTGCAGGCGCTGGTGCGGCAGATTCGCCTGCAAGGTGTGCTGGTGGGCAGCCGCGCCCAGCAGCAGGCGATGGTGCGCGCGATCGATGCCAACGGCCTGAGGCCGGTGGTGGACAAGCACTTCGAACTGGAGCAGATCGTCGAGGCGTTCCGCTACCAGGAAAGCAACCGGCATTTCGGCAAGATCTGCCTGACCTGGTAATGCCCATACGCGGTACCTGTGGGAGCGGGCGTGCCCGCGAAGGGCTGCGCATCGGCCCCTAGTCCGGCAGCAAACGGTCGCGGCTGTTGGACAGGTGCAGGCAGACCGCCGCCCGCGCTGCGTCCGGGTCTTGCCGGCGGATGGCATTGAGGATTGCCTCATGCTCCAGGTTGGCCAGGTACGCCTGCCGCGCCAGCTTCGCCCCGCCGCGTTCGGCCAGGGCCATGCGGTTGCGCGGGATCAGGCTGTTGCCCAGATGCAGCAGCATTTCGGTGAAGTACAGGTTGCCGGTGGCCTCGGCAATCAGCAGGTGGAAACGTCGGTCGGCCTCGATGCAGCTGTCGCCGGCGGCTGCCAGGTCCTGATAGTCATCCAGCGCCTGGCGCATGCGCACCAGGTGCCCCTCGTCACGGCGCAGCGCAGCCAGGGCGGCGGCCTGGCCTTCCAGGCCAATGCGCAGCTCCAGCAGGTCGCGCACATTCGCCGCGCTTTCCGCCGCGATGCGCAGCCCGGCCTGGGCCTGGCGCTCCATCACGAAGGTACCGATACCGTGGCGCGGCTCCACCAGCCCGGAAGCCTGCAACTTGGACAAGGCTTCACGCACCACCGTGCGACTGACCCCGTGCTCGCGCACCAGCGTGTTCTCTGAAGGCAACTTGTCGCCCGGCTTGAAGGTGCCCAGCAAAATCTGCTGGGTCAGGCTGGAGACCAGGTCATGGGCGCGGCTGTGGCCGCGTTTGCGGGCGTGTTCGGGTTCCATGGTGTGATCCGTTTCGCGCTGTACTTGTACGACAAGTTAATCCATAAAATTATTTTTTGCCGATTTTTTCTGCCTCCAAGCTGGCATTTGACTTCTGTACTTTTGAAAGATCGCAGCATATTGGCATTGTGACAGCTTGTATTTTGCCATTTTGCCGACACTGTTGATATTGTCGTACAACCTCGTCGCGAATATGCTCATCCCCACTGCCATGTCAGACAACCAAGACCCGCACAAAAACAATTAGTGGGAGATTCGCACGTGAACGACACCCTCGCTCCGTCTGCCCGGAATGACGGCGACGCCCTGGCCAGTGCTGTAGCCAAGGTCAAGCGCCATGTCCTGCCGCTGTTCGTCATCATGTTCATCGTCAACTACCTCGACCGCGTCAATATCGGTTTCATCCGCCCGCACCTGGAAAGCGATCTGGGCATCAGCGCCGCAGCCTACGGCTTTGGCGCCGGCTTGTTCTTCATCGGCTACGCGTTGTTCGAAGTGCCTTCGAACATGCTGCTGCAAAAAGTGGGGGCGCGGCTTTGGCTGACCCGCATCATGTTCACCTGGGGGCTGGTGGCCACGGCCATGGCCTTTGTGCAGAACGAAACCCAGTTCTACGTGCTGCGCTTTCTGCTGGGTGTTGCCGAGGCGGGCTTCTTCCCCGGCGTGATCTACTACTTCACCCGCTGGCTGCCAGGCGCCGAGCGCGGCAAGGCGATTGCCATCTTCCTCAGCGGTTCGGCGCTGGCTTCGCTGATTTCCGGGCCGCTGGCCGGGGCGTTGATGCAGATCCAGGGCCTGGGCATGCATGGCTGGCAGTGGATGCTGTTCATCGAAGGCATGGCCTCGGTCGCCTTGTGTTTCTTCGTGTTTTTCTGGCTGGACTCCAAGCCGCACGATGCCAAGTGGTTGAGCCAGGCCGAGCAGGACGCGCTGGTGGCCACCATCGACCGCGAGCAGCGTGAGCGCGAAGCCGTGGGTACGGTCAAGGCTTCGGCCTGGAGCCTGCTCAAGGACCGCCAGATCGTGCTGTTCTGCGTGATCTACTTCTGCATCCAGTTGACCATCTACGCTGCCACCTTCTGGCTGCCCAGCATCATCAAGCGCATGGGTGACCTCAGCGACCTGCAGGTCGGCTTCTTCAACTCGATCCCGTGGCTGATCTCGATCCTGGCCATGTACGCCTTTGCCGCCGGCTCCGCGCGCTGGAAGTTCCAGCAGGCTTGGGTGGCCGGTGCCCTGGTGGTCGCCGCCATCGGCATGTTCATGTCCACCACCGGTGGCCCGGTGTTCGCCTTTGTCGCCGTGTGCTTTGCGGCCATCGGTTTCAAGTCGGCATCGTCACTGTTCTGGCCGATCCCGCAGGGTTACCTGGATGCCCGCATCGCGGCGGCAGTGATCGCCCTGATCAACTCGGTCGGCAACCTCGGGGGCTTTGTTGCCCCCACCACCTTCGGCCTGCTGGAGCAGCAGACCGGCTCGATCCAGGGTGGGCTTTATGGCCTGGCCGTGACCTCGGTGCTGGCGGCCATTGCCATCTTCTTCGTACGCATTCGCCCAAAGGGCGCCCCTTCCGATGACCTCAAGGCCCCCTCGGCCCTGGGCCAGACCCACTGAATACTGCGAGACAATAATCATGAATATGCAGACCAATCCCGCCGTTCATACCAGCACCCCGGTGGTCACCGACCTGCGGGTGATCCCCGTGGCCGGCCATGACAGCATGCTGCTGAATCTCAGTGGCGCCCATGGCCCGTATTTCACCCGCAACGTGGTGGTGCTGCGCGACAGCGCTGGCAATACCGGGCTGGGCGAGGTGCCTGGCGGTGAACAGATTCGCCAGACCCTGGAAGACGCCCGCAGCCTGGTGGTCGGCCAGCCGGTCGGCCACTACCAGCGCGTGCTCAATGCCATGCGCCAGGCCTTCGCCAGCCGTGACTCGGCGGGCCGTGGCCTGCAAACCTTCGACCTGCGGATTACCGTGCATGCGGTAACGGCCATCGAGTCGGCGCTGCTCGACTTGCTTGGCCAGCACCTCAACGTGCCCATGGCGGCCCTGCTAGGCGAGGGGCAGCAGCGCGATGCGGTGAAGATGCTGGGTTACCTGTTCTACATCGGCGATCGTCAGCAGACCGACCTGGCCTACCGCAACGAAGCCGACGCTGATGACGACTGGTTCCGCGTGCGCCACGAAAAGGCCCTGACCCCCGAGGCGGTGGTGCGCCTGGCCGAGGCGGCCGAGCAGCGCTATGGCTTCAGCGACTTCAAGCTCAAGGGCGGCGTGCTGCGTGGCGAGGCGGAGATGGAAGCCGTGACGGCGCTGGCCGAGCGCTTCCCTGAAGCGCGAATCACGCTTGATCCCAACGGCGCCTGGTCACTGAAAGAGGCCATTGCCCTGTGTCGCGACAAGCATCACGTGCTGGCCTATGCCGAAGACCCCTGCGGCGCCGAGAACGGTTACTCGGGCCGTGAGGTGATGGCCGAGTTCCGCCGTGCCACCGGCCTGCGCACCGCCACCAACATGATTGCCACCGACTGGCGGCAGATGGGCCATGCGATCCAGTCGCAGGCAGTGGATATTCCGCTGGCCGACCCGCACTTCTGGACCTTGCAGGGTTCGGTGCGGGTGGCGCAGATGTGCAATGACTGGGGGCTGACCTGGGGTTCGCATTCGAACAACCACTTCGACATTTCGCTGGCGATGTTCACCCAGGTGGCGGCTGCGGCACCGGGCGAGATCACCGCAATCGACACCCACTGGATCTGGCAGGACGGCCAGCGCCTTACCCGTGAACCGCTGCGCATAGTGGACGGGCACGTGCGGGTACCGGCCCGGCCGGGGCTGGGGGTGGAACTGGATGAGGACCAGTTGGCCAAGGCCCATGAGTGCTACCGCAACATGGGGTTGGGGGCGCGGGATGACAGCGTGGCGATGCAGTTTCTGATTCCGGGCTGGCGCTTCGATAACAAGCGGCCTTGCCTGGTGCGTTGAGGCGATTGCAGGTGCAGTGTGTGCAGAGAGAGCCCTGGGTGACCGGGGCTTTTTTGTGGGTGGCTGAAAATACCTGGGCCTGTGCTGGCCTCTTCGCAGCACAAGGCTGCTCCTACAGGTACCCCGCTGCCGTTGAGACTAGTGCGGTCCCTGTAGATACTCTGTTGGCGGTCAAGCTTTTCTAAGGTGTTCAGAGCTGAAAAGCTTGGCCGTATCAAATGGTTCATCGCCGCGCATGCATGCCCATATGCCTGTCAGGTACTTGCGCATGACAGCGGCGATCGCTTGCATTTTTTTCTTCCCCCTGCTGACCAGCGATTCATAAAAGGCCTTCGCGTAAGGATCGCAGCGCACCGCCGTCAGCGCCGGCATGTACATGGCCGCCCGTAAATAGGCATTCCCGCTTTTGCCGAGCCGACCAGGTTTATCAATGCTTGTCCCCGACTGTGTCTGTCGAACATCTAGACCAGCATGACGAGCGACCTGAGAGGACTTGAGCATTTGAGGAAGGGTGGTCAGCTCAGCCAAGGCAGCAAGTGCCGAGACTTCTCCCATTCCCGGGCCCGCTAGTAACTGCTTGTACTGCCGGTTAAGCGTCGGACACTGAGCGATCAACTCACGTCCGGCTTTGCGGAAACGCTCAATGCGATTGTCCAAAGTGGCAATCGCTTCCTCTTGATCTTCGATCAGCATCGACACGGTCGTAGCGGTCGCCTGCAATGCATGCAGCTCATTCTTCGCCCTGGTGCGGTGCCCGACCAGACGATTGATGTGCCGGCCAAGAGCCCTCAGCTCAAGCTGTACGGAGCTTGGCGGTGTCCACAAGCGCGGTGTCATACGTTCACCGTACTCGGACAGCAACTGAGCATCTATCGAGTCAGTTTTACTGTTCACCAGCATCAGCTTGGCGAAATTATGGAAGCTCTTGGGGTTGATCACCGAAACAGGAAGGTCCGCAGCATGCAGCTCAAGGGCCAGGTCCAGGTAATAGATTCCGGTCGCCTCCATCACGATCGACTTGGGCTTGAGCGCCTGCAGCTTTTTCACCGCTGCCTTACGACCAGCAGGGGTTTGAGCGATATCCCACTGTCCAGCGGGACGCCCATCTTTACGCACCCCAACGATCGACGTACGAGAACCAATATCCAGGCCCACACAGACATTCATTCTTCCCACTCCCAAGCGAGTTAGGTAACAATGGCCTCCGGTTCCCCGACCTCGAACTTCATGCCGCTGCAACCTTGTAATGCGAAGTCCGACTTGTCGGCTTCTCGATACTCTTCGTAGTGGGCAATGAGGCGGGGGGCCTCTCTACAGACAAGGTCAGGGGCAAACCCTGCCTTCAGGAGCGATCGGCCTCCCCGGAAGTGCTTCTATAGCCTGACGAGAATAACCTCTCTCATCAGGCTAGGCACAACATACAAGGAGC
>NZ_SSOI01000022.1:0-136501 GCF_029873175.1 Pseudomonas sp. BN505 | reverse complement strand
ACCTTGGAGGCGAAGGTGCCCTGGGCGTAGCCGGTCAGCGCAGCCAACATCTGGCCGGTCTGGTTGTTGTCGCTGTCGATGGCCTGCTTGCCAAGGATGACCAGCTGAGGCTGCTCCTTGTCGACAACGGCTTTCAGCGCCTTGGACACCGCCAGGGAGTTCAGCTCGTCAGCGGCTTCTACCAGGATGGCACGGTCGGCACCCAGGGCCAGGGCGGTACGCAGTTGCTCCTGGGCAGTGGTCGGGCCGACGGAAACGACGACGATCTCGGTCGCAACGCCTTTTTCCTTCAGGCGTACGGCCTCTTCCACGGCGATTTCGCAGAAGGGGTTCATGGACATCTTGACGTTAGCAAGGTCGACGCCGGAGTTGTCCGCCTTGACGCGAACCTTGACGTTGTAGTCGACCACTCGTTTGACAGCTACAAGAACCTTCATGGATTCCTCGTTACTCTCCGGTGAATAGATAGTCGCCTGGGGCTGAGCCCGGCGATGCGCGTGGGTACAAGGGCACCTCTAAAAACGTACCGGAAGCCAGTATCTTCACTGTGACCGAACAGTCTTGTCCGGACTCTTGCGACAAATACTCACGGGTGATTTTCTGTCGTGGCGTGTAAACTCCACTACAAACCGGCCCAAGGCCGCAAAACCCTGCTCCACACCTGGTCTTTAGAGGTGTACCTGCGCCCGGCTGCAAGCCTACGGCGAACGTAAAACCGCTCGTATCTTGACCGTAACACCCCATCCGGTCAATACGGCAAATCGGTCACCCTCCAGCCGTGTTCCTGTGATTTTACTGGCCTGCGGCAAATTCAAACAAACGTTTGTATTGGACCCGCCAAGTGGTGTAGATATAATGCGCGGCCAAGACAAAACGGTGTAGTCCGTCATTTGCGCAGCTACAGTTTCGCTCCCGTGATGAGCCACTGTGCGCAAGCACCCATAAGACAAAGCAACAGCACGAGCCTTGATGAGTAGGAGAGAACCAGTGGAACGCGAATACATGGAATTCGACGTGGTCATCGTCGGCGCCGGCCCGGCAGGCCTGTCCGCCGCCTGCCGCCTGAAGCAGAAGGCCGCCGAAGCCGGTAGCGAAATCAGCGTCTGCGTGGTGGAAAAAGGCTCTGAAGTCGGCGCCCACATCCTCTCCGGCGCGGTGTTCGAACCCCGCGCCCTGAACGAACTGTTCCCCGACTGGAAAGAGCTCGGCGCACCGCTGAACACCGAAGTGAAGCGCGACGACATCTATGTGCTCAAGGATGCCGGCAGCGCCACCAAGGTGCCGGACCTGTTCGTGCCCAAGACCATGCACAACCATGGCAACTACATCATCTCGCTGGGCAACCTGTGCCGCTGGCTGGCCCAGCAGGCCGAGAACCTGGGCGTGGAAATCTACCCGGGCTTCGCCGCCCAGGAAGCGCTGTTCGACGACAACGGCGTGGTCCGCGGCATCGTCACCGGCGACCTCGGTGTCGACCGCGAAGGCAACCCAAAGGAAGGCCTGTACACCCCGGGCATGGAACTGCGTGCCAAGTACACCCTGTTTGCCGAAGGCTGCCGTGGCCACATCGGCAAGCAGCTGATAAAGCGCTTCAACCTCGACAGCGAGTCCGATGTCCAGCATTACGGCATCGGCCTGAAAGAAATCTGGGAAATCGACCCGGCCAAGCACGAGCAGGGCCTGGTGGTGCACACCGCCGGCTGGCCGCTGGACGTGGTAGCCAAGGACAACACCGGTGGCTCGTTCCTCTATCACCTGGAAAACAATCAGGTGGTGGTCGGCCTGATCGTCGACCTGTCCTACGCCAACCCGTACCTGTCGCCGTTCGACGAATTCCAGCGCCTCAAGCACCACCCGGTGATGAAGCAGTACCTCGAAGGCGGCAAGCGCATCAGCTATGGCGCCCGCGCCATCTGCAAAGGCGGCCTGAACTCGCTGCCGAAGATGGTGTTCAACGGTGGGGCGTTGATCGGTTGCGACCTGGGCACCCTGAACTTCTCCAAGATCAAGGGCAGCCACACCGCGATGAAATCGGGCATGCTCGCGGCCGAAGCAGTAGCGGACGCACTGATCGCTGGCAGCGAGGGGGGCGATGCGCTGAACACTTACGTTGACGCCTTCAAGGCCAGCTGGCTGCACGAAGAACTGTTCGCCAGCCGTAACTTCGGCCCTGCGCTGCACAAGTTCGGCCCACTGTTTGGTGGTGCATTCAACTACGTCGACCAGAACTGGTTCGGCGGCAAGCTGCCGTTCACCCTGCACGACACCAAGCCGGACTACGCCTGCCTCAAGCTGGCCGCGGATTCGAAAAAGATCGACTATCCGAAACCGGACGGCAAGCTCAGCTTCGACAAGCTCAGCTCGGTATTCCTCTCCAGCACCAACCACGAAGAGGAACAACCCTGCCACCTGAAGCTGACCGACCCGAGTATCCCGATCGCCAGCAACTTGCCGCTGTACGACGAGCCGGCCCAGCGCTACTGCCCGGCGGGCGTGTACGAAGTGGTCACCCAGGAAGACGGCAACAAGCGCTTCCAGATCAACGCGCAGAACTGTGTGCACTGCAAGACCTGCGACATCAAGGACCCAGCCCAGAACATCACCTGGGTTACCCCTGAAGGCGCTGGCGGGCCGAACTACCCGAACATGTAATGGCCCTGCCCTTGTGGTAACAAAAAGCCCCCGGTTCTCATGAGCCGGGGGCTTTTTGTTGCGAGTATGCGTCTGGGCTGCGAGGTGTTCGCCGTGAGAGGTTCAGCGCCTATCAGATCGAGCGCCGCCCGCGCGGCGCATCGCGAGCTATGCTCGCTCCTACGTTTGTTTCGGGCCAATTATTTTTGGGCAATTCGCGCGCGTGCGCCTTGGTATATGTCTCGATATCGGGTCGTACAAACAAGACGGTCGCGCGCACCTGTCACAGGCGTTACTGGCCGAAAATAAACGTCGGAGCGAGGGTAGCTCGCGATGCGCCGCACGGGCGGCGCTCGGTGTATGCCCTGCTACACAACCCAAGACATGTACTTGCTCATTTGTCACCACACATGATCGGCATCGGCTCCGCAGTAAACGTCAATGGCTCGCGGCGCCCGAAATACAGGGCCGTCAGCAGCCCCACCGTACCCATGATCAGACAAAAGCCGACACACACCCACGGGCTCCACGGCATCAGCGCGATCAATGCCAGCGGCGTGGTACTGGCCCACAGTGCGTAGGCCACGTTATAGGTGAAGGAAATACCCGAAACCCGGATCTCGGCGGGGAACAACCCGACCATCACCGACGGCACCACCCCCACCACGCCGCAGGACAGCCCTGCCAGCGCGTAGGCCAGCCAGGTCATGCCCCACTGCCCATTCAGGCTGGCGTACAACGCGCCGATGCCCAGCGGCAGCAGCACGCTGTAAAGCATCAGCGCACGCCAGGCGCCCACGCGGTCAACCAGCAGGCCGGCGAGTACGCAGCCGATATTGAGGAAGACGATGCCCACACTGCTCAGGGCAAAGGTGTGCCCGGGGCTCATGCCGAAGCGCTGCTGCATCACCGTCGGAGTTATCACCACCAGCACCACAACGGCAGAGGTCAACACGCAAGTCAGCAGCGCCGCCGGAATCAGCGCACGGCGGTGCTCGCCCAGTACCCGCCGCAGCGGGAACTTCACCGGCTGTTCCTGACGTGCGCGCAAGGCCAGGAACACCGGTGTTTCGCTCAGCCAGCGGCGTAGCCACACGCCAACCACGCCAAACACCCCACCCAGCAGGAACGGGTAACGCCAGGCGTAGTCGAGGATTTCCTGCGGTGTGAATACTTGCGCCAGCAAGGTCGCGGTCAGCGCCCCCAGCAGGTAACCGAAGGTCAGCCCGGCCTGCAGGAAGCCCAAGGCATAACCGCGTCGGCCGGCCGGCGCGTGCTCGGCAACGAAGGTCCAGGCACTCGGCACCTCACCCCCCACCGCCGCCCCCTGGAAGATACGCAGCGCCAGCAGAATCAGCGGCGCGGCATAGCCGATGTCGGCATAGGTCGGCATCACGCCGATCAGCAGGCACGGCAGGGCCATCATCAGGATGCTCAGGCTGAACACACGTTTACGCCCCAGGTGGTCCGCAAAGTGCGCCATCAGGATGCCGCCCAGCGGCCGCGCCAGGTAACCGGTGACGAAGATGCCGAAGCTTTGCAGCAGGCGCAGCCACTCAGGCATTTCGGGCGGGAAGAACAGCTGGCTGAGGGTCAGCGCAAAGAACACGAAAATGATGAAGTCGTAGATTTCCAGCGCGCCGCCCAGTGCCGCCAGGCCCAGGGTCCGGTGATCGCCGCGGCTGAACCGGGGCGGGCGAGCGGTATCGATGGCAGTCATGGCAGGGGTCCGCAAATCGGCAAAGGGCAAGAGGATAACAAATAGCTGCCCCGTTGCCCTGCCCGCTGCGCCGCTAGCGGTTGAACACCGTGTGCGCGAAGTTGGCCCGCGGCCGTGGGCGCGCCGCGGTAGCCGGCATGCTGCCCGGCAGCGGCAACTTGCCGACCACCAGTGGCGCGTCGATGATCGCCATGAATGACTCCAGCGCCTCGTTATCAGGCACCTGCGGGAGGCTCAGGCTGACCGCCTGGCGTTCGGTCTGCGGTACTGAAGGCACTTTCAACTGAGTGGAGTGGTAAAGCAGGGCGTGCTGGATCTGCGTGCTGACGCGGCAGAAGCGCGCCAGGTCGACCCCGGCATGATTGGCCAGCTCGATATTGCCCAGCAGCAGATGAAAAGGCTGCAAGGCGCAATGAACAAGGCGCTGGAGCTCCTCGAAGCTCTCCACGGGGGCGATCCGGTAATAGCCCAGGCCATTGAGCAACCGCTCCAGCTGCAGGCGCTGGCACGGGTGTGCGTCGGCGATGAGGATGCGCAGGGTCTTGTTTGCCATGGTGGGACCTGGGCAGTTGGGTAATGGGTACGCTCCATGACCATACTGCGCCAGTAACGGCTACTGCCAAGGCCATGCCTGGCAGCGGTCTTATTTGATAGAAGTCGGGAAACCCGCATAAATCAAGTGATTGACTGACGGAATTTGCATTTACCTTTAAGCCGGGCAGCGAACCGCAGGCCCTAAACCCTGACGCTCGGGCTTCGTATAAAAAAGGCGCATGCCCCAAGGCATCGCCTCATACCTTTTCGGAGTACCCAGATGTTTCGCCCTGCCCTAGCCTTTTTCGCCCTGACCCTGTCCAGCGTCGCGTGGTCCGACGAGTCCTGCTCGGTGGACATTCACAGCACCGACCAGATGACCTACAACCTGAAGACGATCAGCGTCCCGCAAACCTGCCAACGCTTCACGGTGAACTTGCAGCACACGGGCACGATGCCCAAGAACATCATGGGCCACAACTGGGTGCTGGCCAAAAAGGAAGACATCAAAGGCGTGACCACCGATGGCGCCGCGGCGGGTGAAGCCAACAACTACATCCAGCCGGGAGACAAGCGCGTGCTCGCCCATACCCGGCTGATCGGAGGTGGAGAAAAGGACTCGGTCACCTTCGACACCCGCGTGCTGCAGGCAGGCCAGGCGTACGAGTTCTTCTGCTCCTACCCGTTCCATTCGACCATGATGAAAGGTGCCCTGACGTTCGGTACATCGTCAGGCAACTGAAGCTAACGGAAAGTCGGCTGCGCTGCCGGGCACGTGCTCAGGTCTCTGCCCACTCGCGCATGCGCAGGCGGCAATGTTTCATGGCGTTGACGATGTGCTTTTCTACCGTGGCCTTGGACAACCCCATACGCGTGGCGATCTCGCCATGGGACAGGCCTTCTAGCTTGCGCAGCAAAAAGCACTCCCGGCAGGTGTTGCCCAGTTCCGCCAGCGCACGCTGCAGCAACTCCAGGCGTTCTTCCTGACGACAGACGCCGTACACGGGCGCGACGAAGAATCGCTCGTCGGTTTCCAGTATTTCGAGGGGCTCGGCGCGACGGGCCTTGCTACGCCGATGGCCATCGGTCACCAGGTTCAGGGCCGTGCGATAAAGGAAAGCGCGCGGATGGGAGATCTGCGTATCGTCACACCGCTCGATTATCCGCAGATAGGCTTCCTGAGCGATATCCTCGGCCGCATGGCGGCTGCCGAGACGCGAACGAAGGTACCGGACCAGTTCCTGGTAGTAATGCTCTAGCAATACACCCGAAGACGGCATCGAAGCGCTTTCCCTGTTTTCCGATGATGATAGAAATCTGATGCAGGCCAAGTAGTGGCATTGCCGGCGCTTAAACTATAATAATTCTCATCAAGTTTAAAGACGTTGTTACATTTCCCCCGCCCGCAACAGGCGTTTACCGCTAAATCCGTCCTTGTCGCTTTCGTTTAATCGGCAGCCTCCCTAGCTGTTCCCTGGTGACAGCGGCCCTCTCATGGTCGGAACCCTGCATGATGCCTCAACGCCTTCCCCGTCGCGCCGTAACCCTCGTGCTGTGCCTGATCCCGCTGGCCGCATTCGCCACCTGGCAATTGTTGCCAGGCGAGGCTGATCAGCGGCCTTCCGTCAGCGTCAGCCGTGGCAACATCGAAGCCAGCGTCACCGCGCTGGGCACCCTGCAGCCCCGCCAGTACGTCGATGTCGGCGCGCAGGCCTCTGGGCAGATCCGCACCTTGCACGTCGAGGTAGGCGACACCGTCAAGCAGGGGCAGTTGCTGGTGGAAATCGACCCTGCCACGCAACAGGCCCGGCTGGATGCCGAGCGCTATGCCATCCAGACCCTGAAAGCACAGGTCAAGGAGCAGCGCGCCGAACATGTCCTGGCCGAGCAGCAGTTGCGTCGCCAGCAGCGGATGGCCACCGACGGCGCCACCCGCGAAGAGGATGTGCAAACAGCCCAGGCCAAGGTGCTGACGACCCAGGCGCGTATCGACATGTATGAGGCGCAGATCCTCCAGGCGCAGGCCACGTTGCGCAGCGCAGAGGCCGAGCTTGGCTACACACGTATCTATGCCCCGATCGGCGGCACGGTGGTGGCTGTCGATGCACGTCAAGGGCAGACCTTGAACGCGCAACAGCGCACCCCGCTGATCCTGCGGATCGCCAAGCTGTCGCCGATGACGGTGTGGGCCGAGGTCTCGGAAGCTGATATCGGCCAGGTCAAGACCGGCATGCAGGCCTACTTCACCACCTTGGGCAGTGGCGGCAGGCGCTGGACCGGTACCGTCAGGCAAATATTGCCGATTCCGCCCAAGCCGCTGGACCAGCTCAGTCAAGGCGGCGGCAGCCCGGTTGCCGCCGGTGGCGCAAGCGGCAGCGGGACCGGCCGCGTGGTGCTCTACACCGTGCTGCTGGACGTCGACAACGATGACAACGCGCTGATGGCCGACATGACCGCACAGGTGTTCTTCGTCGCCGGATCTGCCAAGGATGTGTTGACGGTACCGATCGCCGCGCTTCAGGGGCGCGGCCAGGGCGAAGCGCTGCAGACTGCCCACGTCTTGACCGGCAAGGGCGACGTGCAGACGCGCCAGGTACGCACCGGGCTCAGCGACCGGCTGCGCGTGCAGATCCTAGAGGGCCTTGATGAAGGTGACAAGCTGCTGATCGGCCCTGTCGGCGGCGAGGGCTGACATGAGCATCCCGCTGATAGAACTGATCGGTATCCGTAAATCCTATGGTGGCGGCGACAGCCCCCAGGTCGATGTGTTGCGTGGCATCGACCTGAAGATCCATGCCGGGGAGTTCATCGCCATCGTCGGCACCTCAGGCTCCGGCAAGTCGACCCTGATGAACATCCTCGGTTGCCTCGACCGCCCAAGCGCCGGGCATTATCGCTTCGCCGGCCAGGACGTTGCCGGCCTGAACAATGACGAACTGGCCTGGTTGCGCCGCGAAGCGTTCGGGTTCGTGTTTCAGGGCTATCACCTGATCCCTTCCGCCTCTGCGCAGGAGAACGTGGAGATGCCGGCTATCTATGCCGGGACCACCGCCGCCCCACGGGCCGAAAGGGCCCAGGCGCTGCTGCAACGCCTGGGCCTGGGAGAACGCACCGGCAATCGCCCGCGCCAGCTTTCCGGTGGCCAGCAACAACGGGTATCCATTGCCCGGGCGTTGATGAACGGCGGCCATATCATCCTCGCGGACGAGCCAACGGGCGCGCTGGACAGCCACAGTGGCACCGAGGTCATGCGCCTGCTGGATGAGCTGGCCGAGCAAGGCCATGTGGTGATCCTGATCACCCACGACCGCGATGTGGCCGCTCGCGCGCACCGCATCATCGAGATCCGCGACGGTGAAGTGATCAGCGACAGCGGCGCCGACCAGGCGCCGCCACAGGCTCGCCCGGGGGCGCTGCAAGCCGAAGATCTGGCCCGGCGCCTGGTCCGCGCCGACAACCAGAGCAGCCCCTGGCTGGGCGAAACCCGGGACGCCCTGCAGGCCGCCTGGCGGGTCATGTGGAGCAACCGCACACGCACCGCGCTGACCCTGCTGGGGATCATCATCGGCGTCGCGTCGGTGGTCGTGATGCTGGCGGTGGGCGAAGGCAGCAAGCGTCAGGTCATGGCCCAGATGGGCGCGTTCGGCTCGAACATCATCTTCATGAACGGTGCCCCTCCGGCACCGCGCGCCCCGCCCGGAAACATTCGCCTCAGCGACGTGCAGGCGCTGGCCGAGCTGCCCCAAGTGAAATCCATAATGCCGGCCATGACAGTGAAAGCGCAGGTACGCTTCGGCAATCGCGACCTGGAATCGACCATCGGTGGGTATACGCCTGTGTTCCCGACCCTGATGAGCTGGCCCGTCAGCGAAGGCAGCTTCTTTACCGACAACGACCAGGCAACGGCTGCGGCCGTGGCCGTGATCGGCTCGGAAGTACGCAAGAAGCTGTTTGTCGACGGCCAGGACCCGATCGGCCAGTACATCCTCATCGAGAACGTTCCTTTCCAGGTGATCGGAGTACTGGCCAGCAAAGGCTCCAGCGGCGCCAACCAGCGCAACGACCTGCGCATCGCCATCCCGTACTCTGCGACCTCCATACGTCTGTCCGGCACGCAACACCCGGAGTACGTGATCATCGGCGCCGCCGACAGTACCCAGGTGCATGAAGCCGAACGGGCGATACGCCAACTGATGCTGAGCCTGCACGATGGCATGGAAGACTTCGAGATCGACAACAGCGCGGCGATGATCCAGGCCGAAGCTGCGACGCGCAACGGGCTGTCCCTGATGCTTGGCGCCATCGCCGCCATTTCGCTGTTGGTCGGCGGGATCGGCGTGATGAATGTGATGCTGATGACCGTCCGCGAACGCACCCGCGAGATCGGCATCCGCATTGCCACCGGTGCCCGACAGCGGGACATCCTGCGCCAGTTTCTGACCGAAGCCGTGGTGCTTTCGTTGACCGGCGGCCTTATCGGCGTGTGCCTGGCGCTGCTGATCGGCTTGGTACTCAGCCTGGCCCAGGTGGCCGTGGCGTTTTCCGCCCTGGCGATAGTGGGTGCCTTCGCCTGCTCGGTAGCCACCGGCGTCATCTTCGGCTTCATGCCCGCGCGCAAGGCTGCCGCCCTCGACCCTGTCGCCGCCCTGACCAGTGAATGACCATGACCAGAACCGCTCTTTTTATGCTGCCGCTGCTGACCTTGCTTGGCGCTTGCAGCCACACTGCTGCCCCCCTGGACAGCGGCATCGTTGCGCCCACCAACTGGCAAGGCCCGACTGGCGGCACGGCAGCCTCGGCGCAATGGTGGACAACCTTCAACAGCGCTCAACTGAGCCAGCTGATTGAGCAGGCGCGCCGAGGCAGCCATGACCTGCGCGCCGCCATCGCCAGGGTCAGGCAGGCACGGGCCGAGCTGCGCATCGCCGGCGGCCCTCTGCTGCCGAGCCTCGATGCCAGTGCCGACGCCTATCAGCAGCGCCTGCTGCGAGGCCAAGGCTACAGCGAACAGGATACTTCGAGCAGTAAACGGACCTACCGCTACTTCAACACCGCACTGACGGCCAGTTACGAGCTGGACTTCTGGGGCAAGAATGCGGCTGCTCGTGACAGTGCCCGTCTGGGCCTGCAAGCCACTGCACTTGATCGTGACACGCTCGAGCTGAGCCTGACGAGCAGCGTTGCCGATACCTATCTGAGCGCCCTCGCCGCTCGTGAGCAGGCGCGCATTGCCACGCTCAATCTGGAAAACGCCGAAAAGATCCTCAAACTGGTACGCACGCGCTTCCAGGCAGGGTCGTCGACTGCTCTTGAACTGGCCCAGCAAGAAAGCCTTGTGGCCAGTCAGCAACGCCAGTTACCGCTATACCAGCAAGAAGCCCGGGATGCGCAGATCACCCTGGCAATCCTGCTTGGTGTGCCGGTGCAGGCACTCGCGCTTGCCGATCAGCCTTTCGATCAACTGAGCGGCCCGAGCATTGCCGCCGGCATCCCCAGCCAGTTGCTGACCCGCCGCCCGGACATCGCCGGCGCAGAGGCGCGCCTGGCGGCGGCTCAGGCGGATGTCAGCGTTGCGCGGGCGGCACTGTTCCCCACGGTGAGCCTGACGGCCAGCCTGGCCACCGGCGACAGAAAGGCCATTGACCTGCTGCGCAATCCGGCGTTCAACCTCGGTGCCGGCCTGACAGCCCCCATTTTCAACAATGGCGCCTTGCGCGCCGAGCGCGATCGCGCCATCGCTCGCCAGGACGAACTGCTCGAAGCCTATCGCAGCGTGCTGATCACCAGCTTCGGCGAAGTCGAGAAGGCGCTGAACAACGTCGATGGCCTGGACCGCCAGACACGCTGGCAGAATGAAGAGCTTGCCCAGGCCCAGCGTGCCTTCGATCTGGCAGAGAACCGCTATCGGGCCGGCGCCGAGGACCTGCTCAGCGTGCTGGAGGCGCAACGCAGCCTGTTCACCGCACAGTCCGAGCGGGTACGACTGCGCGAGGCGCGCCTGCAGGCCAGTGTTGCCCTTTACAAGGCACTGGGCGGCGGCTGGACAGCGTCCGACACGCTGATGACGGCGAAGTAGGCATGCCCCCTGTCCGGGGGCCTACCTGGTACAAAACCAGCAAATAGCGCCAGGTGCGCTACAAACCGTCACGTCTCGGGCCGGGTGCCAGATGGCGAGCGTACCAGGGCCGCTGTGGCACCCTGTCGGCCAGTCGATCGGCATCTTCTTCCGGGCTGAAGATGGCCTGCAAGGCAAGCTTCATGGTCTCGATGTCCAGTTTCCCGGTGCCGCCACCATTGCCCAGCCCCCAGGCACCGCAACCGTCACGGGTGGGCCCCAGCCAGGGCTCGGCCACACGCACCCAGCGCCCCGGGGCAAACCATGGAACGCCATCGATCATCCGCAGTTTCACTTCCCCCGGGTGCGCCTGCTGGTGGGCCAGGTACCAGTCGTTCAGGCGGTCGTCGATCCAGCCGTGAAAGGCCCAGAACACCGGGTTCACGTGGGAGGAAAACGGATCGCCAAGGAAGTCGTTCTCGGCGCGGAACCAGCGTTCGGAAAAATCATAGTTGCGACGCCCGTAGGGCATTGGAAGATCCGAGTTCGGATCTCGCCCCAGGGATGCCCAGCGCATGTGCAGCCAGTCGTGGACCCCCAACTCGATGCGCGACCCCAACTCCCCCAGACACAAGCTGCTGAGGTATTGCGGGTCATGCAGCTGTGCTTCCCACAGCTGGAAGTTGGCGTGCAGCCCCTGACTGCTCTTGACGTAGTACAGCCACTGGCTGAAAGCATCATCGCCGGCCGCCTGCCAATTGGGCGGGACGCTGTAGCCGTCTCGGTTATCGAGGTAATCGAAGAACGCCTGGGTACCCTGCCCGATCGATGGACGTGCCGCGGGCAGGCTTGTCCAGGAGCGCAGGTCCTGGACCTCGCGCACGCCATGCAGCATGTGCCGGTGCATGAACAGAAAATCCTCGCCGGAGCCGTTGCGATGGCGGTCATGACCGCGGGCGTTGCGCTCCTTGCCCAGGGGGCCGACCTGCCAGCCCAGCGCACGCACCATCTGCCGTCGAGACTCATCAATGCGGTGCCAGCGATCACGGCTGGCATGCCAGAGCTGATGATAGTAGCGACGCTGCGGCGAAATCAGGTCCTCGTGCAGGGCCGCCACGAACGGCAACCGCTCACGCGCCAGCACGAAGGGTCGGCGCACAGCGACAAAGCCCGCCATTGCACCAGAATGCCCTGCCTGGGTCCCTGCCAGGCGTACTTGCCCGCTAAGGGTTGCGCTGCCTCCGCCCTGGCTCCAGTCGCCCCATATCTCATCCAGCACGGCATCGAAGTCATAGGCCTCGCCAGAGCCGGCAATCATCTTCAGCCGCACGTTCGGCAATCGGTCGGCCGCCAGCGGACCGTAAACCTGCAAACCCTGGTCGCCATATGGCGCAGTGCCCAGGTAACCGCGCACGGCACGGGCCCCCTGCCCTACGTCGAGCAACAGCTGTTGCGGCCCGGCCAGCTCGGCCAGCGCCGGGTGATCGCCCACCAGGCGCCAGTCCCAGATCCCGACCAGGCGCTCACCCAACAGCGCATTGGGCAGGTCGTCGACCGGCACCGCTGGTTCGTCACTGCTCAGCTCCGCTTCCTGGGCCCGCTCCCACTCCTGCCGTGCGTAATAGGCGGCAGGCAGTGCAACACCAGCGGCCACCAGGCCGGCCAGGATCTTTCGACGTGACACTTTCATCCACTGTTCTCATGACGTGACTCCTGCTGCAAAAACGAATGGTTGAGGAAGCGATTTAGAGGGACGCTAAATTCTCTTGGCGTCGGCTCGTTTCACCCAACAAGTTCGAACGGCATGGGGCCGTCGTGCAGGCGACCGAGTACGCAATGAAGAAACAGGCTTTGTTATCGCGCAGATGGCCATGGGCATTGGCACTTCTGCTTCTGCTCCTGCTCCTGGTAGCCGCAGGTGCCTGGGGGTATCGGGCCTACCTTGCCAAGCACCCGTACAGCCGCGAAATCGAAGAGCGAGCCAACGCCCTGCAGGCGCGCATCCCGGCGCTGGATGCACACCTTGACGTGCCGTTGAACTACGGCGCCAGTGGCAGGGAAGCGAATCGTGACGGCCCGACCCAGTTCGACCTGGTGAAAGCTGCCAAGGGCCGCCTGAGTGGCGCGTCGATCGCGATCTGGTCATGGCCGGAGTTCTGGCGCGGGCCCAATTGGCCGCACCGGCCCACCCCCGGGTTCAAGGCTGCAATGGCCAACGAACTGGAAGTACGCTATCGGATCATCACCAGCATCGCCAAGGATTTCCCGGCCCAGGCGGGGATCGCCTACACACCTGCCGACTTCCGCCGACTGGCCAGTGAAGGCAAGTTCGCCATCATCATCAGCCTGCTCAACGCCGCGCCCCTTGGCGATGACATCGACAAGCTCGACCACTGGGCCGCACGCGGCATGCGGGTGTTCGGCCCGGGCTACGTCGGCAACAACAGCTGGGCCGACTCGGCACGCCCCTTGCCCTTCCTGGGGGATTCGGTCGACCCGCTGGGCGGGCTCTCCGACATTGGTCGGCGCGCCATCACCCGGCTCAACGACCTCGGCGTGGTCATCGATGTCTCGCAGATGTCCAGCCAGGCCCTGACCCAGGTCACCGAACTGAGCCGGGCACCGGTGATGGCTTCGCACACCGGCGTGCAAGGCCTGATGGACATCCGCCGCAACCTCAGCGACGCCGACCTGGCACACATCAAGGCTACCGGCGGGCTGGTCAATATCGTGGCCTACTCCCACTACCTCAAGCCGTTCTCGCGCCCGACCATCGAGAAGATGAACGCCTTGCGCGCCAGGTATGGTTTGCCCGACATACAAAGCCAGACCCAGATGGGCACCACCACCGACCCGGTGTTCTCGATCTGGTCGGAGAAGAAGTTCGGCGAATACCTCACGCCCTTCTACGACATCGTCGGCGCCGAGCCCAAGGCAACCCTGGCCGACTATGTCGACTCGATCGATTACGCGGTGAAGAAGATCGGTATCGACCATGTCGGTATCAGTTCGGACTTCAACGACGGCGGCGGTGTGGTCGGCTGGGAAGATGCCAGCCAGAGCCGCAACGTCACCGCCGAACTGATACAGCGTGGCTATTCCGATGAAGACATCGCCAAGCTCTGGGGAGCCAACTTCCTGCGTGTGTGGGAAGCCGCCCAGAAGGCCGCCAGGCCGACCCCTCCTCCCGTTGCCCACAACCTGCAAGGAACCCCATGAAACGGCTGACCTCACTGATTGCCCTCGGTTGCCTCTCGCTTTCGCTCGAAGCCCTCGCTGCCGACCCGGCGGTACCGGGCAAGGTTTTCAAGGACTGCAAGGATTGCCCGGAAATGGTCGTACTGCCCGCCGGCAGCTACGTGATGGGCACGCCCGATGACGAACTGGGCAAACAGGACGATGAAGGTCCGCTGCACACCGTGACATTCGCCAAGGCTTTCGCCATGAGTCGCTTCCATGTGACCGCCGGGCAATGGCAGGCCTATGCCAGGGAAACCCACACTGTGCTGCCCGACGGCGACAACCGCCCGGGCCGTTTGTGCAAGAACGGCAAGCCCAGCTACCCGCAAGGCCCGAGCCAGCCTGCAGTCTGCATGACCTGGGAGGAAGCACGCGGCTACATCGGCTGGCTCGCGAAGAAAACCGGCAAGCCCTACCGCATGGTCAGCGAAGCCGAACGCGAGTACGCCGGTCGCGCCGGCTCCACCGGCCCCTTCCCGTTCCCCTTCGACGAGCAAGGCGAGTATCAGATCAGCAAGCATGCCAACACCTACGGGCCGCGCGATGGCTTCACCTATACGGCACCGGTCGGCAGCTTCCCGGCCAATGCGTTCGGCATGTATGACACGCATGGCAATGTCTACGAGTGGGTCGAGGACTGCTGGCATACCGATTATGTCGGCGCGCCCACCGACGGTAGCGCCTGGACCACCGGTGACACCTGCACGCACCGGCAGATCCGCGGTAACGACTACCTGGAACCCCCGATCTTCTCGCGTTCGGGCAACCGTAACGAGCGCAAACCTGAAGTGCGCGGTGACTGGCTGGGCTTTCGCGTAGCGCGCGCGCTCGAGGACGGCGAATACAACTGACCCACTGCAGAGAAGGATCTTTACCAACCTCTGGACACCCCCGCACAAGGAGTCAACGACATGAGCGCCTCAACTCTCCACGACCTGATCGGCGTAGGCTTCGGCCCGTCCAACCTGGCGCTGGCCATCGCCCTGCAAGAGCTTTCCCAGAGCCATGGCAAGGCCATTGATGCCTTGTTCATGGATAAACAGGAGCACTATCGCTGGCATGGCGATACCTTGTCCTCGCAGAGCGAACTGCAGATTTCGTTCCTCAAGGACCTGGTTTCACTGCGCAACCCCACCAGCCCGTACAGCTTCGTCAACTACCTCAAGCAGCAGGGCCGCCTGGTCGACTTCGTCAACCTGGGCACCTTCTACCCGTGCCGACTGGAGTACAACGACTACCTGGGCTGGGTCGCCGGGCAGTTCGCCGAGCAGGCACTGTATGGCGAAGAAGTGCTGCGCATCGAGCCCGAACTCGATAACGGGGTCATTCATCACCTCAAACTGATCTCGCGCAATGCACAAGGCATGCAGCGGACGCGTCGCACCCGTTCGGTGGTGATCAGCACCGGTGGCTCACCGAAGATTCCAGCCATTTTCGCGCCGCTGCGCAACGATGCCAGGGTTTTCCACCATTCTCGCTACCTCTCCGGCATGCAGAACCTGGCCCCCGGCCACGGCAAGCCGATGCGTGTCGCGATCATCGGTTCCGGGCAGAGTGCCGCCGAGGCGTTCATCGACCTGAACGACAGCTTTCCTTCGGTGCAGGCTGAAATGATCCTGCGCAGCTCAGCCCTCAAGCCCGCCGACGACTCGCCTTTCGTCAACGAGATCTTCGCCCCAGCCTACACCGACCTGGTCTTCCAGCAAGCAGCGGCAGACCGCGAAAAGTTGATCGGCGAATACCACAATACCAACTACTCCGTCGTCGATCTGGAGCTGATCGAGCGCATCTATGCCGTGTTGTACCGGCAGAAGATCACCCGTCAGCCCCGCCACGCGGTGCTCTGCCGGCAGCACGTGGCGGCGGCGGTCGACGTCGGGGGTGGCATCGAACTGACCCTGCGCGACCTCGCCACCGGGCAGCAGCAGACACACCGCTACGATGCCGTGATCCTGGCCACAGGCTACGAGCGCAAGAGCCATCAGCACCTGCTCGAGCCGCTTCTGCCTTACCTGCATGGCCTGGAAGTGGACCGTACCTACCGCGCCCTGGCCACCCCACAGCTCAAGGCGCCAGTGTTCCTGCAAGGTTTCTGCGAGGCCACCCACGGCTTGAGCGACACCTTGCTTTCGGTGCTGCCAATGCGCAGCGAAGAGATCGGGCAAGCACTCTATGCCGCCCTGAATCTTTCCAGCAGCGCTCACAAGGCGCTGAGCAAATCCCTTGCCAGCGTCGGCTGATCAATCCAGGAGCCCATCATGTCCCAGCCCACCCGCGGCGCCGTGCAGGATCTTTTCGCCCTGCTCAAGCCGTTCAAATATACCGTCGCGCTGTCCGTCATCCTGGGCATGGTCGGCGGCCTCAGCATCACCTTCCTTCTGGCCACCATCAACCGGGCCCTGAACGACGACACCGGCCTGACCCAGGGCGTGGTCTGGGGCTTCGCCGGGCTTTGCCTGGTGGCCCTGGCCAGCTCGGTGTTTTCCGACATCGGTAGCAACCGGGTGGGCCAGAACATCATCGCCGCCTTGCGCAAGGAACTGGGCGAGAAGGTGCTGTCGGCCCCCATCGAACAGATCGAGCGCTATCGCAGCCATCGACTGATCCCGGTGCTGACCCACGACGTGGACACCGTCAGCGATTTCGCGTTCGCCTTCGCACCACTGGCAATTGCCTTGACCGTTACCCTGGGCTGCCTGGGCTATCTGGCAGTGCTGTCCTGGCCGATGTTCCTGCTGATGCTGGCAGCCATCGCACTGGGTACCGCCGTGCAGTACATCGCCCGAGCCAAGGGCATTCGAGGGTTCGTCGCGGCACGGGATGCCGAAGATGAACTGCAACGGCACTACAATGCAATTGCCGGCGGCGCCAAGGAGCTGCGTATCCACCGCGCACGCCGTCAGCGCATGTTCAGCCGCAACATCCAGGGGACGGCCGACAAGATACGCGACACCCAGATCCGCTCCATCAATACCTTCGTCATCGCCAAGACCTTCGGCTCGATGCTGTTCTTCGTGGTCATCGGCCTGGCACTCGCCCTGCAATCCTTGTGGCCTAGCGGCGACAAGGCAGTGATGAGCGGTTTCGTGCTGGTGCTGCTGTACATGAAGGGCCCGCTGGAATACCTGATAGGCACGTTGCCCATCGTCAGCCGGGCTCAGATCGCCTTTCGCCGGATTGCCGAGTTGTCGGAGCAGTTCTCCTCCCCCGAGCCGCACCTGCTGCTCGAAGACAAGGCCAGCCAGCTGCCCGCCTTGCGCACCCTCGAGCTGCATGACGTGCGCTTTGCCTTCCCGCCGGTCGACGGCAACGCACCGTTTACCCTGGGGCCGGTGAACCTGCAGATCCGCCAGGGCGACATCGTCTTCATTGTTGGCGAGAACGGCTGTGGCAAGACCACACTGATCAAGCTGCTGCTAGGGCTGTACCCGCCGCAAAAAGGCGAGATACGCATCAACGACCAGGCGATCACCGCGCTGAACCGCGATGATTATCGCCAGCTCTTCACTACCATCTTTTCCGATTACTACCTGTTCGACGACCCCTTCCTGGGGGCCCAGCAGGTGCCGGAAAGCGCCGAGGTCTATCTCAAGCGGCTGGAAATCGCACACAAGGTGAGCATTCGCGACGGCAGTTTCACCACCACCGACTTGTCGACCGGGCAACGCAAGCGACTGGCGCTGATAAACGCCTGGCTGGAAGAGCGCCCGGTGCTGGTGTTCGATGAATGGGCTGCGGACCAGGACCCGACCTTCCGACGCATTTTCTATACCGAGCTGCTCCCCGAGCTGAAGCGCCTGGGCAAGACAATCATCGTCATCAGCCATGATGACCGCTATTTTGATGTCGCCGACCAGCTGGTGCGCATGGAAGCCGGCAAGGTGGTGGTCGAGGCGTGTGTCGCCTGATTCACTGGAAGCGGGGGACTTGACTGGCGTCCCCCTGCATCACATTTCCCTTCCCCTCCAACTTCCTCTTCCCTTTCCCCTTCCCTTCCCTTCCCTTCCCTTCCCTTCCCTTCCCTTCCCTTCCCCCTCCCCTTCCCCTTCCTCTTCCTCTTCCTCTTCCTCTTCCTCTTCCTCTTCCTCTTCCTCTTCACCTTCACCAACCTGACCTCTAGATGTTGTGGCAAGCCCTGCCAGCCCAATCCAGATTTCAAGACATACGCGCATAAAAAAACCCCACCCGACAACGCCGGGCAGGGCTGGTAAAGGCAGTTGACTCAGTACTGATAACGCAAGGTCACCGAGAAGTTGCGCGGGTCGCCGTAGTACAAGCCACCCCAGTTGTTGGAGGTCGGCAACGACTGGTAGTAGACCTTGTCCAGGGCATTGTTCAAGTTGTACTGAACGCTGAACTGGCGGTTGATCTGGTAGTTGGCGTGCAGATTCAGCAAGGCGTAGCCGCCCTGCTTGATATCGTAGCCGGTGGTGTCGGCGGAGGTACGGCTCTGGGCGTAGACATCGCCACCCACATTCCATTGGTCCAACACGCCAGGCAGACGGTAGTCAGTAGAGACTTTCAGCAAACGGCGGGGGATCTTGCTGTAATAGTCGCTACCCTTGCTGCTGCCAGCCACATACTCCGGGTCGCTGTAGGTGTAGCCGGCACTGACGTTCCAACCTTGTACGGGTTCACCCGAGACCTCCAGTTCGAAACCGCGGTTGCGAACCTTGGCGCCGGTCTTGTAGCACTTGCTGGTACCGGTCACGCCACAAGTCGGCGCAACCGACAGTGCCTCCGGCATGTTCTGCAAGTCGGTCTGGAAGATCGCGAAGGAGGTATTGAGGGCACCATCGAAATACTCGCTCTTGATACCGGTCTCGTAGTTCTCGCCTTCGATCGGATCCAGCAGCGTGTTCCCCGCACCATAGTAGCTCTGAGTCTTGTAGATCTCGGTGTAGCTGGCATACCAGGTGTGGTTCTTGTTGAGGTCATACACCAGGCCGGCATAGGGCACCATACGACCGTTTTCTTTGTATTGGTCGTTGGTATACGGGCTGCTGACCTTATAGTCGGACCAACTGAAACGGGTACCCAGAATCAGGCTCAAATCGTCCGTAACGCTGAAGCGCGAGGCTAGGTAGAGCCCGCGTTCTTTGCGAATGTAGTTGTAATCGCTCCCGGTGGCAGAAAGGATCGGGTGCGGCAGCGAGCTGTAGTCGAAATCGGTGATATCGACGACCGGGTTGTTGGTCGCAGTCTTGATGACCGCGTCGAAATCGTCCTTGCGGGTGTTGGCGCCGAACATCAGTTGGTGCTCGCGGCCAAACAGCTGGAACGGCCCGGTGGCGTACAAATCCACACCAAACTGGGTGTCTTTGTAATCTGCTTGCGAAACAGTCAACCTGGTGTTGTCACCGGATACCCGGTTCGGGTAGGACGACAGAAAGTCCGCGTTCGACCAGATCGAGTTCATCGCCAGCGTCACCTTCCACTCGTTGTCGAAGTAGTGGGTGATGTCGCTGAACAGGTTGTAGTTGTTGCGGTCCAGATGCGCCCACTTGCCATTGAGGTTGGTGGAACGCGACAGCGGGTAGAACGAGCCGTCGGCGCGGGTATTCAAGCCGCCCCAGTCATAGCCATTCTGGTTGTCCTTCTGGATGGTGGCGCCCAGGGTGAGGACGGTGGAATCATTCAGGTCTGCTTCGCCGATCAGGTACAGCAGCTGGTTGTCGCGCTGGGCACCATCACGGTAACTGTCGGCAGTGTTGTAGTAGGCCACCGCTCGGCCACGGATGTTGCCCTCATCGGTCAGCGGGCCGGATACGTCCACCTGGCTGCGATAGTTGTCCCAGGAGCCAGCCCCCAGTTCCGCGCCCAGTCGAAAGTCGCGCGTCGGGCGCTTGCGAATCAGGTTGATGGCCGCCGAGGGGTTGCCGGTGCCCTGCATCAGGCCATTGGCACCGCGCACAACTTCAACCCGGTCGTAGATGGCCATGTTCGCCGTGGACATGACGTCCATGGAGTAGTTTTCCGAGATGTTGGTCGGAATGCCGTCGTACTGCAGGTCGTTGATCTCGAAGCCGCGCGCGTAGTAGGTGG
Source organism: Pseudomonas sp. BN505 (assembly GCF_029873175.1). Lineage (NCBI taxonomy): Bacteria > Pseudomonadati > Pseudomonadota > Gammaproteobacteria > Pseudomonadales > Pseudomonadaceae > Pseudomonas > Pseudomonas sp. BN505. The sequence goes on along the minus strand of NZ_SSOI01000022.1, from coordinate 116,276 downwards.
AGCGATCGGTGCCGAGCTTGGTCAGGGTGATCCCGGTGACAGTGCGGGCAATGTCGTCGAGGTTCTGGACGTTCTGGTCGTCCATCTTCTTGCGGGTCACAACGGTCACCGACTGCGGCGTCTCGCGCAGGCTCATGGCCATTTTGGTGGCGGTGGTGCTGACACCGGTGGTGTAGGTGCCGGTGCCTTCGGTGGTGGCGCCGAGGGCTACGGCGCTGACGGCTGTGGGGTTCAGTTCCATCACTGAGGAGTCGACCGCGTGAATCATCAGCACCCCGTCCTGCAGGCTGTAGCGCACACCGGTGCCCGCCAGCATCTGGGCGATGGCGTCCCGCACTTCCAGGCTACCGCGCACGGCGGTGCTGCGCTTGCCGTCGACGTCGGTCGGGTTGAACAGCACCTGGATATTGGCTTGCTGGCCCAGGGCCTGGATCGCCGAGGAGAGTCTCTGCGACGGAATGTCGAACGCCAAAGCTTGCGCGTAGCTGACGCTGGAGGCCATCAGGCCGAGGGTCAGGGCGCTGAGGTGGAAAGGTGAACGCAGAGCCCGCCGCATGCAGAGCGCCTTGAGCAGGGACCGGTTCTGTTGTTGAGTCGGCATGATTTTATAAAGTCCTGAGAGCGAATAGCGGATAACAATGCTTCGTATTTCTAAATAAGACGGAACATCGTGGAAAACCGGATGAACTTTTTGAAAAAAAGTTATCCAGCCCCCTCAGTGGCTTCCCAGGGCCTGAGCTAGACGCTCGCCGAGATCGGTCTGGATGGCCACAACGTCTTCGACCACCGCGTCCATGCGCATGAAGTCGTGGGTCATGCCCTCGTGGACCTGAAGCTGCACCGGCGCGCCCGACTCACGCAGGTGCGCGGCATAGGCCACGCCCTCGTCCAGCAGCGGGTCGTGGCCGGCCAGCAGCAGCCAGGTGGGTGCCAGGCCCGCCGGCAGCGCCCCCAGCAGTGGCGACAAGCGCGGGTCGGCGCGGTCCTCGGGGCGACGCTGGTAGTGGCTGTAGAACCACTCGAGGCTCTGCCGCTCGAGCAGGTAGCCGCTGGCATAGCGCTGGTGGGATTCGCGCCAGCAACTGGCATCGGTCACCGGGTACAGCAGCACTTGCAGGCAAGGCCGCACCAGCGCCTGACCAAGGCTGTTGGCCAGGGCTGCGGCCAGGCTGCCCCCGACGCTGTCGCCGCCGACCGCCAGCCGGGCCCGGTCCAGGTTCAGCTCGCGCTGTTCCAGCAGCCAGGCCCAGGCGTCCTCGGCATCTTCGAAGGCGGTGGGGAAGCGCCATTGCGGCGCCAATCGGTACTCCACCGCGATCACCACCTGCCCGGACTGCTGAGCAAGCGTCCGGCACAGGTTGTCATGGGAATCGAGGCTGCCTACCACATAGCCGCCGCCATGGAAATACAGCAAGGCGCCCTGCTCCGTGCTGCCCGGCGCCTGCCGGGCGTACAGCCGGCCTTGCAGCCAGTGACCGTCACGGGTCTGAAAACGCAGGGGCTGGACGTGCTCGATCTCCACCGGGACCAGGTTCATCAGCAGCGATGATTCGTCAAACTGGGCGCGCGCCTGTTCCGGGCTCATCTGGTGCATGGCAATGCTTTTGCCAACATCGCGGCCAGCCTCCACCAGCTCCAGGTAAGCGGCGATATCCGGGTTCAAGGTCATGGGTACATCCTGAGAATCAGAGAAAGGCGCCCTTGCGGGCGCCGAAAGGGGTTCAAGACAGGCTGGTGACGGGCGCATCCAGCAGTTGCAGCAAGGCGTCCAGTACCTGGCGATGGTGCGGCACCTCATAGTGGCCGCAGTCGAGCCAGACACTCGCCGCCGGCCCCTGGCCCAGCTGCTGGTACAGCGCCTGGGCCTCGGCCTCTCGGCCATGGACCCACCAACAGTGAGCACGAGCCTGGACCGGTGCACAGGCCGCCAGGGCCGCGGACAAGCCACGCAAGTGCCGGCCGGTGGCCAGGCCCAGGGCCAGGTCCTCGGTACTAAGGCCCGCCGGCAATAGCCGCGGCTGTTCCTGCGCCTCGGCTCGGGCAACTGGTTCGGCCCCCGGAACGAACCCGTCGAGCAGCCCCAGAAACGCCACCTGCTGGCCTTGGAGCTCCAGCTCCGCCGCCATCAGCGCCGCCAGGGTCGCACCCAGCGACCAACCGGCCAGCCAGTAAGGCCCCTGGGGCTGACGCTCGCGCACATAGCCGACGTAGTCCTGGGCCATGGCCAGCAACGACTCGTCGCTCCAGCCTGGATCCAGCAGCATCCGCGACTGGATCGCCAGCACTTGGCGCTGTCCATCGAGGCTACGGGCCAATGGCTCGTAGTCGAACACCGTGCCGTAGCCGGCATGCACGCAGAACAGCGGCGGCTGCCCCGGCGCCGGGCCGTTGAGCGCCAGCACCGCGTTGGCACCGGCCGTGGCAGCCGATTCGCCGCTGAGCTCGGCGATGGTCGGCTTCTGAATCAGGTCTCGCAGTTTCAGGGTCAGGCCCAGGGCCTTTAGCGGTCGGCTGCGGGCCACCACTTGCAAGCTGAGGATCGAATCGCCACCCAGCTCGAAGAAGTTGTCGTGCAGGCCGACCCGCTCGACCTTGAGCACCTTGGCCCAGATTTCGGCCAGTGCGATCTGCAACTCGGTCCGGGGTGCCACGTAGCAACCCGTCGCCTGGGCCAATTGCGGGTCGGGCAAGGCCCGGCGATCAAGCTTGCCGTTGGGGTTCAGCGGCATCGCCGCCAGCACGCTGATCTGCCAAGGCACCATGAACTCCGGCAAGGCCTGCTTGAGGGCCTCGCGCAGGCCCGGGCCGATGGACGGGTCGGCCAGCCACTCGGGCGCACCCACCACATAAGCGAGCAGGCGCTTGCCGCCAGGCAGCTCCCGGGCGATCACCGCCGCCTCGCGGACCCCGGGCTGGGCCAACAGGCGGGCTTCAATCTCGCCCAGCTCGATGCGCAGGCCCCGGATCTTGACCTGGTTATCGACCCGCCCCAAGTAATGGAAGGTGCCGTCGGCGTCCTCGCGCACCAGGTCGCCGGTGCGGTACAGCCGCTCGCCACGGCCGTACGGGTCGGCGACGAACCGTTCGGCGCTCAACCCCGGACGGTGCAGGTAGCCGCGAGCGAGGAACTCGCCGCCCAGGTACAGCTCGCCGGCCACGCCCGGCGGCAGCGGATTGAGGTCGCTGTCCAGCACCAGCGCCCGGCGCGGCCCCACAGGCTCGCCGATCGGTGCATACGCGCTGGTGCAGCGGTGTCGGGCGTCGGCGCGCCAGAGCAGTGGAGTGACCACGGTTTCGGTGGGGCCGTAGCCGTTGATCAGGTACTGGGCCCCCAGTACCTCCCGGGCTTGCTCATAAGTGGCCTGGGGCAAGGCGTCGCCACCAAAGCAGTAGACCCGCATGGACGCTGGCGCACCATCGAGGCGGGCCTGCTCGATCAGTTGCTGCAGGTAGGCCGGCGGGAAAGCCGCCACCGTCACTTGATGCTGATCCAGGGCGCGCAAGGTCTGTTCCGGGGTCCAGAGTTGCTCGTCCCGCACCAGCAGGCGGGCCCCGTGAGTCAACGCAGTCAACCAGCGCTCATGGGCGCCGTCGAAGGCGAACGACATGAAATGCAGCTCGCAATCGACCGGGCTCATCTCGTAGCGCAGGCCGATGGCGTGGCAATGCCGGGCCAACGGGCCGTGGCTGACCGCCACGCCCTTGGGCAACCCGGTGGAGCCGGAGGTGTAGATCACATAGGCAAGGTTATCGGCATGCAAGCTCACGCTCGGGGCCTGCTCCACCTCGGGCATGGATGCCAGCGCCCCCAGCTCCAGGCAGGCCAGCCCGGGCGGAACCGGCAGGCTGGCACGGGCCGCGCTATCGGTGATCAACAATTGCGCGGCGCAGTCCTCGAGCAGGTAGGCCAGGCGCTCGCGGGGGTAGTTCAGGTCCAGCGGCACATAGGCGCCGCCGGCCTTGAGTACCGCCAGCAGGCTGACCAGCAGACCGGCGCTGCGTGGCAACGCAACTGCCACCCGCACTTCCGGGCCGACGCCGGCGGCGATCAGCCGGTGGGCCAGGGCGTTGCTGCGCCGGTCCAGCTCGGCATAGCTCAGGGATTGCCCGGCGCAGCTCAGGGCCAAGGCCTGAGGCTGCTGGCGAGCCAAGCCTTCGATACGCTGGTGCACCCACTGCGCCGGGGCCGCTTCGACCGCCAGCGGTTGCGGCGCCGACACCGGCAGGCCAAGCTGGCCCAAGCGCTGGTCGGGGCTGTCGCACAGGCGTTGCAGCAGGCTTTCCATGGCGGCGCGGATGGCCAGCACGGTCTCGTCCTCGAAGCAGCGACGCAAGTACATGTACTCGATCGACAGGCACCCCTGTTCCACGGTGACCATCAAGTCCATGGGGAAGTCGGTCAGGCCGCTGCCCGTACTCGGGCCGAACTCCAGGGAGGCGTCGCTGAACTGGCGCAAAGCCTCATCCACCGGTTGGTTCTCGAACACGATGATGCTGTCGAACAGCGCCCGCCCGGCCTGCCCGGCCCAGCGCTGGATGTCGGCCAGGGCCACGTACTCGTGATCGCGCATGCCCAGGTTGCAGTCCTGCAGCTCGCGCAGCCAAGCACCGACATGGGCCTCGGGGTGTAGCTCGCGCACCACCGGCAGGGTATTGATGAACAGCCCCATGATCCGTTCGGCGCCGGGCAACGTCGGTGAACGCCCGGCCACAGTGGAGCCGAAGGCCACGCTGCGCTGGCCGCTGAAGCGGCTAAGCAGGATCAGCCAGGCGCCTTGCACCAGCGTGTTGAGGGTCACGTGCTGGGATCGCGCGAAGGCGCTCAGGGGCTCGGCGTCCAGGTGGCTATAAAGGGCTTCGTGGCCCTGGCGCCCGGCTTGCACCGGCACGGTGCTGGCCAGCAGGCAGGGCTCCTCCAGGCTCGCCAGCTGCTCACGCCAGAAGCGCTCGCCAGCACCGGCATCCTGGCGTTGCAGCCAGGCGATATAGTCCCGGTACGGGGTGGCTGCGACCAGGTCGCGCCCGGCATACAGGCCCAGCACCTCGCCGATCAGCTGCGAGAGGCTCCAGCCGTCCACCAGGATATGGTGGTAGGTCCAGATCAACTGGTGCTGGTGCTCGCCCGTGCGCACCAGCAGCACCCGCTGCAGGGATGGCTGGTCCAGGGCAATGCCCTGTGCCCGCTCCTGGGCGGCAAGCTCGGCAACGCCCTGCTCCTGGTCTGTCCATTCGCGGCCATCGACTACCCGCAGCGGGGTGCACACGCTGTCGAGCACGAACTGCAGCGGTTCATTCAGCTCCTGCCAGATAAAGCCAGTGCGCAGAATGCTGTGGCGTCGGCACACCTCAGCCAGTGCGGCGCCGAAGCGCTCGCTGTCCAGGCCCTTGACCGAGATGCTGAGCTGGTTGACGTACACGCCGCCGGCCTGTTCGTTCAGGCACTGGAACAGCATGCCCTGCTGCATCGGCGACAGCGGATAAAGGTCAGCCAACTGGGCGTGGGACACCGGCAGCCGTGCCACCTGCTCATCGCTCAGGCGATGTAGCACAGCCGGGACCTCGATTACCGGTTGCTCCTGCGCCTCGCTGGCCTGGGCCGCCAGTTGACGCACGGTGGGGAACTGGAACACCAGCCGGGGGTTGATCTCCAGCCCCGCCTGACGGGCCCGGGCCACCACCTGGATCGACAAGATCGAGTCACCGCCCAGTTCGAAGAAATTGTCCAGCGCGCCGACCTGAGGCACCCGCAACACCTGCGCCCAGATCTCGCCCAACAGGGTTTCCACCGGGCCGCACAGGCCGACGTGCTCGGCGCTGGCCTGGCGCTCAGGGGCCGGCAGGGCCTTGCGGTCGAGCTTGCCATTGGGGCTCAGGGGCATGCGTTCGAGCGCCAGCCAGTACGCCGGCACCATGTACTCGGGCAGTTGCGCCGCCAGGTGCACCTGCAACAGCGCCTTCCAGTCATCCCGCTGTTCGGTCAGCACCAGCCAGGCCACCAGTTGGCTGGCATCAAGCACCTGCACGCAGACATCCTGGACCAACTCATGCTCCAACAGCCGCGCCTGGATTTCCCCCAGTTCGATGCGCAGGCCGCGCAGCTTGACCTGATGGTCGGTGCGCCCCAGGTACTCGATCACCCCATCGTCCCGGTAGCGTGCCAGATCGCCTGTGCGGTACATGCGTTGACCGGGGTTGAACGGGTCCGCCGGGAAACGCTCGGCGGTCAGGCCCGGGCGGCGGTGATAGCCGCGGGCCAGGCCGATGCCACTGAGGTACAGCTCGCCACGGGCGCCCACTGGTAAAGGCTGCAGGCTGTCGTCCAGTATGTAGCAGGCCAGGTTGTCGATCGGCTGGCCGATCGGCACGCTGTCGCGGCCCTCTTCCCGGCAGGTCCAGTGGGTAACGTCGATGGCCGCCTCCGTGGGGCCATATAGGTTGTACAGCCCGGTGTCAGGCAGCTTGTCGAACACCTGGGCCTGGGTGTCGGCCAGCAGCGCTTCGCCGCTGCAGAACAGCCGGCGGACCGAGGTGCAACGCTCAACCTGCGGCTCCTGCAGGAACACCTGCAACATCGACGGCACGAAATGCAGGGTGGTGACTTGCTCACGCTCGATCAACTCGATCAGCCGCGCCGGGTCGCGGTGGTCGCCGGGGGCGGCGAGCACCAGGCGGGCGCCGACCATCAGCGGCCAGAAGAACTCCCAGACCGAAACGTCGAAGCTGAACGGCGTTTTCTGCAGTACCACATCACCGCTGTGCAAGGCATACGCCCTCTGCATCCAGCCAATACGGTTGATCAGCGCCCCGTGCCAGTTGCCGGCGCCCTTGGGCCGGCCGGTGGAACCAGAGGTGTAGAGCAGGTACATCAGCCCCTCGCCGTCCAGGCCGGCGATGGCCGGGCGCTGTGGGGTCCGCCCCTGCAGGGCCTCCAGTTGCAAGCACTTGACCCCATCGAAGGCGCCGAGTCGCTGCAGCACCGACGCCTGCCCCAGCAGCACGCGAATGCCGCTGTCCTCGGCCATGTAGGCCAGGCGCTCGGCCGGGTAGTCCGGGTCCAGCGGCACATACGCGGCGCCGGCCTTGAGCACCGCCAGCAGGCTGACCACCAGTTCCAGGCTGCGCTCGGCGCAAACCCCGACCAAGGTCTGTGTCCCGACGCCGGTATCGATCAATTGCCAGGCCAGGTGGTTGGCGCGTTCGTCGAGCTGGCGGTAACTCAGGCGCTGGCCCTCGAAGACAACAGCGATGGCATCCGGCGTGCGCTCGACCTGGGCCTCGATGATGGCGTGCAGGGGTTGTTGCACGGGGTAGTCATGGCCGGTCCGGTTGAAGTCCGCCAGCACGTGCTGGTGCTGGACCGCTGGCAAGACCCCGAGCTGGCCCAATGGCCGCTGCGGCAGCAAGGCGAGGGACTCGGCCAGGTGCACCCACTGCTGCAGCAACCCGGCGATGCTGGCCGGCGTGAAGCGCGCGCGCTCGTAGCTGGCGTGAATTTTCAAAGTCTGGCCCTGATGGACCAGCAGGGTCAGCGGATAGCTGGTGCGCTCCTCGTTGATCAGCCCGTCGAAGGCCAGGCCGTGCGGGGCCTTCTCCTGCAGAGCCTGGGATACCGGGTAGTTCTCGAACACCAGCAAGGTATCGAACAGGGCCATGCCATTGCTGCCGGCCCAGCGCTGTATATCCGCCAGGCGCGTGTGCTCCTGCTCGCGCAGGGCCAGGTTCAGGGACTGGACCTGGCGCAACCAGTCGCTGCCAGTCTGCCTCGGGTCCGGGCTGCTGATCACCGGTAGGGTGTTGATGAACAGGCCGATCTGCTGTTCGATGCCGTCCAGCTCCGCCGGGCGGCCGGACACGGTGGCGCCGAAGGCCACGCAATCCTGGCCGCTCAAGCGCTGCAACAGCACGGCCCAGGCGCCCTGGAGCAGGCTGTTGAAGGTCACTTTCATGTCCCGGGCAGCCTGGGCCAGCCGGGTACAACGGGCCTCGTCGAGCAGTTCGAAGGCATCGCCATAACCCTCCGCGGCTTCGAGCAGCGGCGGTTGCAACTGGGCCAGCAGGGTCGGTTCGGCCAGTGGTGCCAGCTGGGCTTTCCAGAAGCCCTCGCTGGCCTGCGGATCCTGACGCTTCAGCCAGTCGATGTAGTCGCGGTAGCGCCCGGCACCGGCCGTAAGGGCCTTGCCGCTGTAGCGCTGCAGCACTTCGCCGAGCAGTTGGGAGTTGCTCCAGCCATCCATCAGGATGTGGTGGACGGTGTAGATCAGGTGGTGCCGGCCCGGGGCCGTGGCGACCAGGGTCAGGCGCAGCAGCGGCGGCCGCTGCAGGTCGAAACCTTGAGCTCGTTGGTCCAGGGCCAGCGCCTCCAGGGCGCCTGGCAGGTCCTCGCGACCCTGCCAGTCAAGCACCTGCAACGGCAGCGGCAGCGGCTTGCAGACCACCTGCAGCGGCTCGGCCAGGTCGTTCTGCCAGATGAACCCGGTACGCAGAATGGCATGGCCGTCCAGGGCCGCCTGCCAACTGTCGACGAAACGCTGCAGATCCAGGCCGCTGACATCCATGCGCAGCTGGTTGACGTACTGGGCGCGCTGCTGCTCGTACAGCGAGTGGAACAGCATGCCATGCTGCATCGGCGCCAGCTCGTAGATATCTTCGATGTCCCGGGCCGCGACCGGGAGTTGATCCAGTTGTGCCTGTGTCAGTTGCAGAGCGGGGAAGTCGGAGGGCGTCAACCCTTGGTGTTCGACCTGGCAGCAATGCTGGACGATCTGTTGCAACTGGTCGATGAAGGCGTCGGCCAGGCGGCCGATGGCCTCGGGCTCGAACTGACGCCGGCTGAAGCTCCAGCCGAAGCTGAGCACGCCCTTGAACACCTGGCCGTTGAGGGTCAGCCAGTTGCTCAGGCCGGCTTGCTGGCTCTGATCGGCGCCACGGGCATGGGCACTGGCGCTGAACAGGTTGTCGCTGGCGTCCAGGCTGCTGTCGAACTGGCCCAGATAGTTGAAGGTGACGCGCGGCAGTGGCCCGGCCAGGCGCTCGCGGGCCTCGTCGCTGCCCAGGTAGCGCAGGGCACCGAAGCCCAGGCCATTGTCCGGCAGACTGCGCAGTTGTTCCTTGACTTGCTTGATCGACTCGGCCAGGTCTGGGCCGGCGCTCAGGCGCAGCGGATAGACGCTGGTGAACCAGCCGACCGTGCGGGTCAGGTCGAGGTTGCCACCAAGGTCTTCGCGGCCATGGCCTTCAAGCAGCACCGGCAACGCCGGTAACCCAAGTTCCTGAGCGAATGCCCGGACAAGGGCGGTCAGCAGCAAGTCATTGATGCGCGTGCGATAGGCCGCAGGCGCCTGTTGCAGCAGGCGCCGGGTGGTCTCGGCGTCCAGGGCAACCCCGAGCTTGCAGGCGTCCTGGTTAAGCCCGCTGGCGCCAGTGCGGGCCATCGGCAAGGCCGCGTCGACGTCCTGCAGTTGCGCGTGCCAGAACTCCAGCTGGCTGCTTGCGCGGCCACGGGCATAGTCCTGCAGATGCAGGGCCCAGGCCTGCACCGAGCTGGTTCGCGCCGGCAACGCCGGGGCCTGGCCCTGGCACAGGCGGGTGTAGGTGTTCTGCAGGTCTTCGAGCAGGATACGCCAGGAGACCCCGTCCACCACCAGATGATGGACAACCAGCAACAGGCGCTGGCCGCCATCGGCGCCCTGCCCCAGCAAGGCCCGCACCAATGGGCCCTGTTCGATGTCGAGGCTGCGCTGGGCCTGCTCACACAGTTCGAGCCACTGGGCCTCGTCGGCGAAGTCCCGGCACCAGAGCAACGGATTGTCCTCGGCAGTGTCACCCAGGCAGGCGTGCCAGCCGTCAACACCCTCGAGGAAGCGGCAGCGCAGGGCATCGTGATGAGCCAGCAGGGCTGCCAGGGCCTGGCGCAAGGGTTCGGACTCGACCCGCTGGGCCGGCTCCAGGACGATGGACTGGTTCCAGTGCTGGCGCTGGCTCATCGGCCGGGCGAAGAACAGTTGCTGGATCGGCAGCAGTTCCACGGCCCCCTCGGGTACTTCGGTGCCGACAGCAAGGTTCTGCTCGCTGAGCTGCGCAACCCGTGCCAGGGCTCGCACCGTCTGGTGCTGGAACAGGTCACGTGCACTGAAGTGCAGGCCGGCCTGACGGGCGCGGCTGACTACCTGGATGGTAACGATCGAGTCGCCGCCGAGTTCGAAGAAGTTGTCCTGCACGCCGACCCGGGGCAACCCCAGCACCGCCGCCCAAATCTGCGCCAACATTTGTTCGTGGGCGTTGGCCGGGGCTTCGTGGGCCTGCTGGCCAAGGCTGGCATCGGCCTTGGGCAACGCTTTGCGGTCGAGCTTGCCGTTGGCGGTCAGGGGCCAGGAACCCAGGAATACGACGAAAGCCGGGACCATGTAGTCCGGCAGCTCGGCGCCCAGGGCGGCGCGCAGGGCCTCGCGCAACTCGCTCTGGCGCGCCTCGCTGTCGAGCACCCCTGCATCGGCGGCGATCACGTGGGCCACCAGTTGCTTGCCGCTGGCACCCTCCTGAACAGAAGCTACCGCGTCGGCTACCCCCTCCAAGCGGTTCAAACGGGCTTCCACCTCGCCCAGCTCGATGCGGAAACCACGGACCTTGACCTGATTGTCGGCACGCCCCAGGTACTCAAGGTTGCCATCATGCTCGCGCACCAGGTCGCCACTGCGGTACATCCGCGCCCCCGGCTCGCCGTAAGGGTCCGGCACAAAGCGCTCCGCGGTCAGGCCCGGGCGGTCGAGATAGCCACGGGCCAGGCCATGGCCGCCCAGATACAGCTCGCCGGCACAGTTGAGCGGCTTGGGCGCCAGGTAGTCGTCCAGCAGCATGGCGCTGCGCTCGCCGACACACTCACCAATCGGCGCGTAGGTCGCATCGCAGCGGTCATCGGCACCGGTCTTCCAGATCAACGGGGTGACCACTGCCTCGGTGGGACCATAGCCGTTGATCATGATCTGCGGCGCCAGCACCCGCTGGACCTTGTCGAAACCCGCCTTGGGCATCGCGTCGCCACCGTAGCAGCAGACCCGGAGGGCCGGCCTGTTGCCGGCCCGCTCGACCTGCTCGGCCAGCGCCATCAGGTACACCGGCGGCAGCGCGACAACGCTGACGGCGTGGCGCTGCATCTCTTCGCAAAGCCGCTCCGGGCTCCACACCTCGTCGTCGCGCAGCAGCAGGCTGGCGCCGTGGATCAGCGCGGTGAGCCAGCGCTCGTGGGCGCCATCGAAGGCAAACGAGAGGAAATGCAGTTCGCAGTCGGTTGCGCGCATCTCGTAGACCTGACCGGTGGCCAGGCAGTGCATGGCCGCCGGCCCATGGTTGACTGCCACGCCCTTGGGCTGGCCGGTGGAACCGGAGGTGTAGATCACATAGGCGAGGTTGTGCACCGACAGCTCCACCACCGGCGCATCGCTGCGCAGAGCCCCCCCATGAGGCTGGTCCAGGCACAGGACCGGCAGCGCGCCGCTATCGAGCAGCCCGGTCTGGCTCAACACCAGGCTGGCGCGGCTGTCTGCAAGCATGTAGGCCAGGCGCTGGGGCGGGTAGTTCAGGTCCAGCGGCACATAGGCGCCACCGGCCTTGAGCACTGCCAGGTAGGCGACCAGGCTCAGCGAATGACGCGGCAAGGCCACCGCCACTCGAGTCTCTGGGCCAACACCGGCCTCGATCAGGCGCCAGGCCAGCTGGTTGGCCTCTACCTCCAGTTCGGCGAACGTCAGCCGCCGGTCACACGCGATCAGCGCGGTGGCATCGGGTTGCAGCTCGGCCTGACGGGCAATCAGTTCATGCACCAGGGCCGGCACCGTCAAGCGGCTGGCCAGCGCCCCAGCGGCGCGGGTCGGCTCCAGTTCCAGGGTGCAGAGCCGTGCACAGGGGTGCGCCAGCAGCGCGTCGAGCAGCGCCAGCCAGTGCCCGGCCACGCGCTCTATGGTGGCTGCCTCGAACAGGCTGGTCGCATAGGTGAAGGACGCACGCAGGCCAGCGGCATCCTCGACGGTGTTCAGGGTCAGGTCGAAGTGGGTATTGCCGTTGTCCCAGTCCAGGCTGCGCAATTGCAGGCCGGCCGCGCGCAGGTGCTCGGAGGCCTGTTCGGCAACGCCGGACTGGTGATTGAACATCACCTGGAACAGCGGGTTCAGGCTCAGGCTGCGTTCCGGGCGCACAGCATCGACCAGCTGTTCGAACGGCAGGTCCTGACAGCTCTGGGCCTGCACCACCGAATCGCGGACCTGGGCCAGCAGCCCCTGGACGCTGTCGAGGCCATCGAGGTCGGTGCGGATCACCTGGGTGTTGACGAAAAAACCCACCAGGTTTTCGGTTTCCAGGCGGTTGCGGTTGGCGGTGGGAATCCCGACGCGAATGTCCCCTGCCCCGCTGTAGCGGTGCAGCAGCAGGTTGAACGAGGCCAGCAGCAGCATGAACATCGTCACCTTTTCCTGGCGGGCCAAGGCCTGCAGGGCCGCCAGGCGCTCCGGGCCGAGCGCCAGCTTGAAGGTGGCCCCCGCCGCATCGCGCACGGCTGGGCGCGGGTGATCCAGGGGCAGCTCCAGGGCGGGCTGTTCACCGCCCAGGCGCTCGCGCCAGTAGACCAGCTGCCGGCGGTACTCTTCGGTCTGCTCCGGTTCGCGCTGCCACAGTGCGTAGTCGGCGTACTGGATCGGCATCGCCGGCAGCGCCAGTGGCTGGCCGTTGCGCTGGGCGCTGTAGGCCTGCAACAGCTCACCGACCAGCAGCGGAATCGACCAGCCATCGGCGACGATGTGGTGCAGGGTCAGGGTCAGCACATGCCGCTCGGCGCCACAGTGCAACACCCGCACCCGCAGTAGCGGGCCGCGTTCCAGGTCGAAGGGCCGGTGCAGTTCATGCTCCACACGCTGACGGATCCGCGCCTCGCTGGCGCCCGTGCAATCCTCGACCTCCAGGGCCACTGGCGCGGGCTCCTCGATCACCTGCAGCAACGCCTCGTCAGCCTGCTCGAAGCGGGTGCGCAGCACCTCATGGCGCTCGGCCAGGCTGTCGAAGGCCCGCTGCAGGGCCACCAGGTCCAGTTCGCCTGACACCTGGAACGCCATCGGCAGGTTATACGCCGAACTGTCGCGGTCCATCTGCCAGATGAACCACTGGCGCTGCTGCGCATAGGACAACGGCACCCGCCGCTGCCCGGCAGGGCGCGGCGCGATGCGCCCGGCGGTGACCACCTGTTGGCCAGCGGCGGCCACGAAGGCGGCCAGGTCCGGCGTGTCGAACAGGCTGTGTAACCCCAGGTCCAGGCCTAGTTGCTGGCGCAGCCGGGCGATCACCGAGATCGCCAGCAGCGAATGCCCGCCCAGTTCGAAGAAGTTGTCGTCGAGCCCGACCCGCTCGACCTTGAGCACCTCGGCCCAGACCTGCGCCACTTGCTGCTCAAGCGGGCCCTGGGGTGCCCGGTAGGCCTTGTGGGTGCCTTGCAGGTCAGGCGCCGGCAGGGCCTGGCGGTCGAGCTTGCCGTTGCTGGTCAGCGGCAGTTGTGCCAGCCACACTAGCGCCGCCGGCTGCATGTAGTCCGGCAGTTGCCCCGCCAGGCCTTGGCGCAACTGCTCACTCAGGGCCTGAGCACGGAAAGGATCATCGAGCAGGCTGTTGTCCACCGGCACGCCATAGGCCACCAGTCGTGGCCCCGACGGGCTCGGCCAGGCCACGACACAGAGGTCACGAACCTGACCGCTCTGGTGCAGACGCGCCGCCACTTCTTCTGGTTCCACCCGGAAGCCGCGGATCTTGATCTGCTGGTCGGCGCGGCCAAGGTAGCGCAAGCTGCCATCGGCCTGGCACAGCGCCAGGTCACCGCTGCGGTACATGCGTGCACCCGCCTCGGTGGCGAACGGGTCGGGCACGAAGCGCTCGGCCGTCAGCCCCGGTTGGTTCAGGTATCCCCTTGCCAGGCCGCTCCCCCCGATATACAGCTCGCCCTGGGCGCCGGCGGGCATCTCCAGCAGCCAAGGCGAAGCCACCTGCACGTGGCTGCCGGCCAAGGCACGGCCCAGCAGCACCGGCTGGCCTGCCGCCAGTTCGGCGGTGAGCACCCCTACCGTTGTTTCGGTGGGGCCGTAGTGGTTGATCACCGTCAACCGTGGCGCAACCCTGGCCAGCGTGCCTAGCAAGGCCTCAGAGGCGCTCTCGCCACCCAGTATCACGCAACGCCGTGGCAGCACCGGCTGCTGGCCCTGGGCATTGACCAGGCTTTCCAGGTGCGACGGGACGATCTTCAGCCCGTCGATTTGCTCGCGTTCCAGATACTCGGCGAAACGCAGGGCGTCCACCGCCGTTTCGGCGGCCACCAGGTGCAGGGCCTTGCCTGCGCACAGGGCACCGAAGAACACGGTATGGCCAAGGTCTGCCGCTGGGGTCGAGACCATCGCCAGGCTGGCCATGCCGGCCAGCGGCAAGCGCGCCGAAACACCCTGGACATAGTTGCCCAGCGCGCCATGGGACACCCCCACGCCCTTTGGCAGGCCAGTGGTCCCGGAGGTGTAGATCACATAGGCCAGTTGCTCGGCCGCTACCACCACGTGGGGGCGTTTTGCGCTCGGCCGCTCGACCTCGCGCAACTCCAGCCGCCCTACCCCTTCAGGCAACGGGCCGTCGAAACCGGGCTCGACCAGGGCCCGGCGCACGCCCGCATCGTTCAAGCGAAACGCCAGGCGCTCGGGGTTTTCCTGCGGGTCCAGCGGCACATAGGCACCCCCGGCCTTGAGCACTGCCAACACCCCCACCGCCAACGCTACCGAACGGCTCGCGATTACCGCTACCCGCTCCTCGGCCTGTAGCCCCTCGACCAGCAGGCGTTGAGCCCAGTGATTCGCCTGTTGCTCCAGCTGGCCGTAGCTCAGCCGCCGGCCCTGGGCCACCAGTGCCAAGGCCTCGGGGTCACGGTCGACCTGCGCTTCGATCAGTCGATGCACCTGCGGCGCGACCTGCCGGGCTTCCAGCCGTCGTGGCGGCTGCGCAGGGTGCAGTGGCAGCTCGCAGAGGGCGGCCTTAGGGTTGGCCCAAAGCCCATGCAGCAGGCCCGCCCAATCGCTGGCCAGGCGCTCGATGGTGGCTCGCTGGAACAGGTCGGTGGCGTAGAGCAAGGAGGCGCTCAAGCCCTGGGCCTGCTCCTGGGTTTCCAGGGTCAGGTCGAACTTGACCGTTTCGCTGGTGAGTTCCAGGGGCGTCAGGCTCAAGCCGGGCAGCGCCAGCGACGGGCCTTGGCGGCCCTGATGGTTGTAGCTGACCTGGAACAGCGGGCTGTGGCCGGCGCTACGCTGGGGTTGCAGGGCTTCGACCAGCTGCTCGAACGGCAGGTCTTGATGGCTCTGGGCCTCGGCCACGCTGGCACGCACCTGCTCGAGCAGGTCCAGGAAACTCATCTGTGGTGTGAGTTGCGCCTGCAGCACCTGAGTGTTGACGAAGAAGCCGATCAGGCCTTGGGTTTCCTGGCGGTGACGGTTGGCGATCGGTACACCGACCCGTACCTGGTCCTGGCCGCTGTAGCGCTGCAACAGAGCCTGGAACGACGCCAGCAGGACCATGAACACGCTCGCCCCTTGCTCACGGGCGAGCTGCTGCAAGCCCTGGCCCAACGCTGCCGGCAACCGCACCTTGACCCGTTCGCCGCGGTGACTGGCGCGCAGTGGGCGCGGGTGGTCCAGGGGCAGTTGCAGCGGGCCTGGGTCCATACCCAACCGCTCGCGCCAATACTTCAACTGGCGCTCACGCTCGCCGGCCTCCATCCAGCAGCGCTGCCAGATCGCGTAGTCGCCGTACTGGATCGGCAGGGCCGCCAGCGCCGGAACCTGGCCTGCAAGGTGAGCAGCGTAGAGGCTCAGCCACTCCTGGACCATCACCTGCATGGAAGCGGCATCGGAAATGATATGGTGCTGTACCAGCACCAGCACATGCTCACGGGCACTGCGGCGCAGCAGCAGGCCGCGCAACAGCTGGCCCTGGTCCAGCTCGAAGGGCTGGCGTGCCCACTGGCCGACAAAGGCATCCAGCTCGGTATCCGAACCGTTCCAAGGCTGCTGTTCGATGCTGATCTTCGCCTTTGCGTCGACCTGCGCGAACACCTGGCCGTTGTCCTCGACGAAGCGGGTACGCAGGCCCTCGTGGCGCGCCACCAAGGCATCCAGGCTGGCCTGCAGCGCTGCGCCGTCCAGCTCGCCATCGAGGCTCAGGGCAGTACGGATGTGATAGGCAGGGCTAAGCGGGTCCAGGCGCCAGAGGAACCACAGGCGTTCCTGGGCATAGGACAGGGGCACGGCCTCGAACGCGTGGCGCACCACGGGAATGGGGAACTGCGACAGGTTCATGCCCTTGGCCTGGAGCCTTTCGAAGAACACTCGGCGCTGCTGCATGGGCAGCCGAATGAACCGCTGTACTAGTTCCACATTCTGGTCAGAAAGCATGGAAAAACGCCCCTCCTCAAATCCGTATTGGCGCCGACGCGGCGGGCCTTGCTGGCTGGCGCACGTCAGAATGTACTTGGG
Source organism: Pseudomonas sp. BN505 (assembly GCF_029873175.1). Lineage (NCBI taxonomy): Bacteria > Pseudomonadati > Pseudomonadota > Gammaproteobacteria > Pseudomonadales > Pseudomonadaceae > Pseudomonas > Pseudomonas sp. BN505. Next base: position 99,741 of record NZ_SSOI01000022.1, on the reverse strand, counting down.
AGAACGAGCAAGGCCGCCGGGGATTTAGCCAATCCGCCGGCGGCCTTCGAGGGGGTGGGAATTGCGCCCGGAACCAGCCCGGAATCAGCTGGTTTCCAGGTCGCTGAGCAGGTCCTCCAGCTCGTCCAGATCGGCTCGGCTGCCGGGCAGGCAGGCAGCCACCCCTTCGGCATAGGCGGCCAGATCCCTGGCCTGGAACAACGCCGAAAGCGGCAGGTCCAGCCCCAGTTGTGCCTGTACCTGGGCACTGACCCGGGTGGCCAGCAAGGAGTGCCCGCCGAGCTCGAAGAAGTTGTCGTCCAGGCCCACCCGCTCCAGGCCCAGCACCTGAGACCAGACAGCCGCCAGCTGGCACTCCAGCTCGCTGGCGGGCGCCCGGTAGCGGCGCGCCCCGGCGTCCAGTTCCGGCGCGGGCAAGGCCTTGCGGTCGAGCTTGCCATTGGGGGTCTGCGGCAGCCTGTCGAGCAGTACCCACTGGCTTGGGAGCATGTATTCGGGCAAGGTCTGCTGCAGGTGCTGCCGTATCTGCTGGAACAATGCCAGACGCTGCTCGCCGGCGGCCTGCAACCAGGCCGGGTCGCGAGGCACCAGGTAGGCCACCAGTTGCTTGCCCGTGGGCGTGTCGACGGCCAGCAGGGTTGACTCGGCCAACACTGGCAGGGCCACCAGGCGGCTCTCGATCTCGCCCAGCTCTATGCGGAAGCCGCGAATCTTAACCTGGTGATCCAGGCGCCCGAGGTACTCCAGCACGCCTTCGGCATTGCGCCGGACCTGATCGCCGGTGCGGTACACGCGCTGCCCGGGTTGAGCCGAGAACGGATCGGGCACGAACTTCTCGGCGGTCAGCGCCGCACGCCCCAGATAGCCCCGGGACAACCCGGCACCGCCCAGGTACAGCTCGCCTGGCCAGCCGGCCTGCACCACCTGGCCGGCCTGGTCGAGGATATAGCCGACGGTATTGTCGATCGGCGTCCCGATATTGGCTTGGCCCCCAGCCTGGCGCAGGGTGCAGGTGGAATAGGTGGTGTCCTCCGATGGCCCGTACAGGTCGAACACCCGCTCCACCCCGGGCAGCCGGTAGAGGTCCTCCACAAGGCCCTGGGCCAGGGGTTCCCCCGCCAGGTTGATTACCCGCACCGAGGCGGGAATCTGCCCGGCCTCGCACAGGGCGCGGATCGCCGAGGGTACTGTGTTGACCAGCCGCACCCGCTCACGTGCCGGCAGTTGCGGCAGGTGCAGGGCGTTGTCGGCCAGCACCAAGGAGCCGCCCAGGGCCAAGGTCACGAATAGCTCCCAGGCCGACAGGTCGAAACAGATCGAGGTGCTGGCCAGTACCCCTTGCAGGTCCTCATAGACGCCGGCACTCCAGCCGATCAGGGCACAAAGGTTGCGGTGCTCGATCATCACGCCCTTGGGCCGGCCCGTGGAGCCTGAGGTGTAGATTACATAGGCCAGGCTCTCGGGGCCGGCAGCCGCCGGCAGGTTGTCGACATCCAGGTGGCTGACCTCCAGGCGTTCAAGCGCCAGCACCTCCAGGCCCGCTTGCAGCGCCAGGCTATCGACCACGTGCTGACTGGTCAGCAGCAGCCCCGCCTGACTGTCTTCGAGCATGTAGGCCAGGCGCTCCTGGGGATAGGCCAGGTCCAGCGGAATATAGGCCGCGCCCAGCTTGAAGATCGCCAGCAGCGCGGCGACCAGGTCCGGGGTGCGCGGTAACGCCACCGCGACCTTGCTGCCGGCCCCCACGCCCCGGGCCTGCAGGCCCCGGGCCAGCTGGTTGCCCCGGGCATTGAGCTGGGCGTAGCTGCAGTGGCGGTCCTGGTACCACAGGGCCAGGGCCTCGGGGTTGGCCGCTGCCCGCTCTTCGATGAGCCCGTGAATGGTCGCCTGCTGACGCCAGCCCGCGGGCTGGGCGCGGTAGACGCTGGCCTCCAGGCCTGGCTCGCCCAACAGCAGCCACTCACCGATGGCCTGCCCTGGGCTGGCGAGCGCCGCGCGCAAGGCATTGAGCCAGTGCTCGGCCAGTTGCTCGATGCGAGCGCGGTCGAACAGGTCGAGGGCGAAGTTGAACGACGCCAGCACCCCATCGCTGCGCTCCAGGGTGTCCAGCGTCAGGTCGAACTGGGCGGTGCGCTCCGGCAGCGGCACTTCTTCAATACGCAGGCCCGTGGCGCTGCCACCGTCGACCCGGGCGCCAACATCGCGCAGATGGTTGTACATCACCTGGAACAACGGGTTGTGGTCCAGGCCACGCTCAGGCTGCAACTGCTCGACCACCTGATCGAAGGGCACGTCCTTGTTGGCCTGTGCTTGCAGGGCCTGTTCCTTGACCCGCGCCAGCAAGTCGTCGAACGAGCGCGCGTTGTCCAGCTCGATACGGTGCACCACGGAATTGACGAAGAAGCCGATCAGGCCTTCGAGCTCCAGGCGGTTGCGGTTGGTCATCGGTACGCCGATGTTGAGGCGCTCACGCCCGGCGTGGCGGCCGAGGACCACGGCGAAGGCGCCGAGGAACACATGGAAAAGGGTGGCGTTGGCCTGCACTGCGAGCTGGCGCAAGCCCTGCACCAGCTCGGCGGGCACCCGCACCTCGACGCGCTCGCCCCGATGGCTCTGGCGCGGCGGCCGCGGCCGGTCGGCAGGCAGGTCGAGCAACGCCAGATCATCCTGCAGCAGCGCTTTCCAGTAATCCAACTGCTCGCGCACAGCCGGGCTGGCCAATTGCTCACGCTGCCAGGCGGCGTAGTCGGCGTAGTGCACCGCCAACGGCACCGGCTGCAGCGGCTGGCCGCTGACAACCGCGTTGTAACGCGCCAGGCACTCGCGCACCATCACCCCCATGGACCAGCCATCGGAGACGATATGGTGCAATACCAGCACCATCAGGGCTTGGTCGCCACCCTGACGCAGCAGCGTGGCGCGGATCAGCGGGCCCCGGGCCAGGTCGAACGGTTCACGGACCAGCGCTTCGATCTGCTCGTGCAGGGCGCTCTCGTCGCGGGCCGCGGCCTGCTGCGCCAGCACCAGGTTCACACGGGGCAGTACCCGTTGCATGGGTACGCCGGCCTGCTCCTCGAACAGCGTGCGCAGGGTTTCGTGGCGGTCCACCAGGGCCTGCAAGGATTGCTCCAGGGCAGGCACATCGAGCACCCCGCTCAAGCGCACCAACAAAGGCGTGTGGTAAGCACTGCTCTCGGGTTGCAGCTTCCAGAACAGCCATTGCCGATGCTGGGCGTGAGACAGCGGCAACGCCTGCTCGCGACTCAAACGCGGGATATCGGAAGCCGCCCGGCCCTGCTCGGCCAAGCCTTGCACGGCCACGCAGAAGCCTTCCAGGTCGGGGCTGTCGAACAGGCTGCGCAGGGGGATTTCCAGCCCCAACGCCCGTCGGGCCCGGGAAATGACCTGGGTGGCCAGCAAGGAATGCCCGCCCAGCTCGAAGAAACCATCGTCCAGGCCCACCTCGGTGCGCTCCAGCACCTCGGCCCAGATGTGCGCCAGGCATTGCTGCAAGGGCGTTTCAGCGGGCCGATAACGCACCGCGCCGGCATCCTGTTCGGGCAGGGGCAAGGCTTTGCTGTCTACCTTGCCATTGCCGGTCAACGGCAGGCAGGCCAGTTCAATCACCTGTTCCGGCACCATGGCCTGAGGCAGGCAGGCGGCCAGGGCCTGGCGTACCCGCGCGGCAAAATCAGGCATAGTCGACGCAGGCACGGCCCAGGCCAGCAGGCGGCCTTCATGAACGCGGACACAGCCGCTGGCAACCTCCGCAAGGGCCAGCAGGCGACTGTTGACCTCGCCCAGTTCGACCCGGTACCCACGAATCTTCACCTGGCCATCGCCGCGCCCATCGAACCTCAATCCCGCTGCCCGACGGATGCGGTCGCCGCTGCGATAGAGGCGCTCGCCCTGGCCCTGGGGATCGGGTACGAAGCGTTCGGCGGTCAGCCCCGGCTGGCCCATATACCCTCGAGCCAGGCAGGCGCCGCCGATGTAGAGTTCGCCATGGCCCTGCTCCGGCACCTGAGCCAGGCCGGCATCGAGCACCCGGGCGCAAGTGCCAGGCAGCGCCTGACCCAGCTCGACCACCGCATCGGCCGCGCTCAGGTTGGCGGTCAGCACCCCCACAGTGGTTTCGGTGGGGCCGTAGTGGTTGACCAATTCAAGGTTCGGCGCCATGGCCCGGACACTGGCCAGCAAGCCCTGCCCTGGCGCCTCGCCGCCGAGCACCAGGCAGCGGCGTGGCAGCACTTTTGCGCTGCCCTCGGCCCGTAGCAAGGCCTGCAGGTGGGACGGCACAATCTTCAGCAGGTCGACGGCCTGCTCGCTCAGGTAGGCAGCCATGGCGTCGGCATCGGTGGCCTGCTCCTTGCCCAGCAGGTGCAGGGTCTTGCCCTGGCACAGGGCGCTGAAGAATACCGTATGGCCAAGGTCCGCCGCCGGGGTGGAGACCATCGCCAGTTGCTCGACTTCAGCCAGCGGCAGTCGGCCGGCGATGCCCTCCAGGTAATTCACCAATGCGCCATGGGAAACCCCCACCCCCTTGGGCTGCCCGGTGCTGCCTGAGGTGTAGATGACATAGGCCAGTTGCGCCGGCCAACGGGCCGGCAGCGGCTGTAAGCGGGCGGTGGTCTCGCCAAGCGGCTGGTCCAGGGCCACCCGGGTGCAGCCCAGGTCGACATCGGCGTTGGCGATCAGCACCTTGACCCCGGCGCCACGCAGCAGCTCAAGCTGACGCTGACGGGGCAGCTCCGGGTCCAGGGGCAGGTAGGCCGCGCCGGCCTTGAGCACCGCCAGGATCGCTGCAACCATCTGCACCGAGCGGTCGGCCAGCACCGCCACCAGGGTTTCCGGGCCAACGCCCAGGCCTTGCAGCTCGATGGCCAGGCGCTCGGCGCGCTTGGCCAGGGCCGAATAGCTCAGGGATTGCCCGGCGCTCACCACAGCCAGCCGCTGTGGCTGCCGGCGGGCCGCCTGATCGATGAGCTGGTCAACCATCACCTCGGCAAAGGCGCTCGATACCGTTGGCGCCTCGGCCGTCGCCAATGCCCAGTCCCCCACCGGGCCAGGTGTGGCGGCGACCAGTTGCTCCAGCAATTGCCGCCAGTGGCCGGCCATCTGCTCAATGGTGGCAGGTTCGAACAGCTCGGCGGCATAGGTGAAGCGGGCCTGCAACTGGTCGCCGCGCTCATGGCTCTCCAGCATCAGTTCGCAGTGACAGGTACGCCGCTGCGCCGGCAGCGCTTCGAGCACCAGCCCGGTAGCAGTCTGCAGCCGGGTGACGTCGAGCACCTGGGCCTGGTGGTTGAACAGGGCCTGGAAGGGCTCGCCCTGGCGCTCATTGCCCATGGCACGCACCAAGGTCTCGAATGGCAGGTCCTGATGGGCCTGGGCCCCCAGAGCGGTGGCCTTGATCCGCGCCAGCAAGGCCCGACGGTCCAGCTCCGGGTCCAGCTCGGTCTCCAGCAGCTGGGTGTTGATGAAACAGCCGATCAGGCCTTCGACCTCGGCGCGGTTGCGGTTGGCCACCGGCACCGCAACACGGATCGAACGCTGGCCGCCATAACGCTGCAGCAGCAGTTTGTAGGCGGCTAGCAAGAGCATGAACAAGGTCACCTGCTCCTGTCCGGCAAGGGCCTTCAAGCGTGCCGTCAGCGTCGGATCGAGGTCGATTTCCAGGCGCGCCGCTTGCAGTTCTTCGCCAGCAGAGCGGGCTCGGCGCAGGGGCAGTCGCAGGGCACCATCGGTGTCACCCAAGTGTGCCAGCCAGTAATCCAGGTCGGCCTGGCGACCACCGGCTTCCAGCCACTGACGCTGCCACAGGGCAAAGTCCCGGTACTGGATGGGTAAGGCCGCAGGCTCGGCCCGGGCCACGCCACAGGCTCGCTCATACGCACCGATCAGCTCACTGATCAAAAGGTTCATCGACCAGCCGTCGGCGACGATATGGTGCAGCGTCAGCAGCAACACCTGCTCGTCGCTGCCCAGGCGCACCAGCGCAGCCCGCAGCAGCGGCGGCTGCGCCAGGTCGAAGGGGCTGTCGCCTTGCGCCTGGCTCAGGGCCGCCAGACGCGATTCACGCTCGGCGGGCTCGAGGGCGGACAGATCGAATGCCTGCATGCTCAATTCGGCTTTCGGCAGAACCTGTTGGTACACCCCCTGTTCATCCTCGAAGAAACCTGTACGCAGGCTTTCATGACGCTGCAACAGTTCATCGAAGGCCCGCAGCAACGCAGCCCGGTCGAGGGGGCCGAGCAGGCGCACGGCCATGGGTATATGGTAGGCGCTGCCGGTCGGCGCCAGTTGCCAGGCGAACCACATGCGCTGCTGGGCGTAGGAAAGCTCGGCACGCCCGGGCTCGCTGGCCCCCGAAGGGATCGGAAACACCGCGAAGTCGATGGCCTCCCGGCGCAGACCGTCAAGGAACATCCTGCGCTTTTCAAGAGGCAACCTGACAAAGCGGCTGGCGAGTTTCATGGCGTGTTCTGGGTTCATCGGCGATTTTCCGTCACGTGGGCGTGGAGCTGGGCTCGGTGGTCTCCAATGAACGGATCGTGGTCGGCGAAAATTAGCGGCTGCCACCCACAAGGCCCCCAGGCTGCGCGATTAAATTGCCGGGGGGGCAACTCGTCTTATCGTCATACCCATCCTCCAGAAGGCGGCCCTCGCGATGCTCTCCACCCTGGCCAACACCCTGCGCAAGCGGGTCACTCAAGCGCTCCCCGACAAACGCCCCAGCTACCGGATGTTCGATGTGCAGTTGAAGCGGCGGATCGCACTCAGCCCTTCGCTGACCCGCCTGGTGTTCGGCGGCCCGGACGTTGCCGAAATGACCACCTTGGCGCCGGACCAGCGCGTCAAGCTGCTGTTTCCCGCACCCGACGGCTCACTGCCCAACCTGAGCAACGATCTGCACTGGAAGACCGCACACAGCGCCTTGCCGCCAGACCAGCGCCCGCCAATGCGCACCTATACCATCCGCACCTTGCGCCGCAAAGCGCTGGAGGTGGATATCGACTTCGTGCTGCATGGCGTCAACGGCCCTGCTTCGGCCTGGGCCACCCACGCGCAGGTGGGTGACAGCTTGCAGATGGTGGCGCCCAACCTGGCCTATGAGGGTGACAACGGCGGCTATGAATGGAAACCGCCGCAGGGGGTGCGCAACATTCTGCTGGTCGGTGACGAAACCGCGCTGCCGGCCATTGCCGGCATTCTTGAGCAACTGGCCGACGACCAGCCCGAGTTGGCCGTGCAAGCGTTCATCGAGGTACCGCTGGAGGCTGACTGCCTGCCTTTGCGCCATGGCAATGCTAGCCACATTCACTGGTTGCCCCGCGAGTTGCTCAATTGCGAGCATGGCCAGGCCATGCAGCATGCAGTGCGCGAACTGGCCAGCCTGCCGCAGGTGCAAGCCGCGCCGCAGGTAAAGCTGGAAGCGGTGGATATCGACACGCGGATACTGTGGGAGCAGGCCAGTAGCGCCAACAGTGCGTTCCATGCCTGGGTGGCGGGGGAATCAGCGACAGTCATGGATATTCGCCGCTACCTGATCAAGGAACGCGGGCTGCAGCGCGAGTGCCTGACCTTGATGGGCTATTGGCGGGCCGGGCGGACCTTTGATTGACTGGAAATAACTGGGGGCGCTTTGCGCCCCTTTCGCCGGCAAGCCAGCTCCCACAGGAACAGCGCCGACCAGAAGGCTTACACTGTAGCTGTGGGAGCTGGCTTGCCGGCGAAAGGGCCGCAAGGCGGCCCCCGCCATGATTCAGACCGCCGCGATCAATGCCTCGGCAAAACGCTGCGCCACTTCATCAACCTGCTCTGCGCTGATGATCAGTGGCGGCAGGAAGCGCACCACCGCACCATGACGCCCGCCCAGCTCCAGGATCAGGCCGCGCTTGAGGCACTCACGCTGCACCTTGGCCGCCAGCTCGCGGTTGGCCAGCGGGTGACCCAATGCATCCGCATTGCCCTGTGGGTCAACCAGTTCGACCCCAAGCATCAAGCCACGCCCGCGCACATCACCCAGTTGCGGATAATCGCGCTGCAACTGCAGCAGGTGCTGGCGCAAGCGCTGCCCCATAGCCTCGGCGTGTTCGGCCAGGCGGTGCTCGACCAGGTAGTTGATTACCGCCGACCCCGCCGCCATGGCCATCTGGTTGCCACGGAAGGTGCCGGCATGTGCGCCCGGCTTCCAGGTATCCAGCCAGTCGCGGTACACCACCACCGCCAACGGCAGGCTGCCGCCAATGGCCTTGGACAAGGTGACCACGTCCGGCACGATGCCGGCATGCTCGAAGGCGAACATGCGCCCGGTGCGGGCAAAACCGCTCTGGATCTCGTCGATGATCAGCGCCACACCGGCCTGCTCGGTGATACGGCGCACACCCCTGAGCCATTCAATATCGGCCGGGATCACCCCCCCCTCGCCCTGCACCACCTCAAGGATCACCGCCGCCGGAAGTGGCACGCCGCTTTCTGGGTCGAGCAGCAAGTTTTCCAGGTAATGCAGGTTGGCCCTGACCCCCGCTTCGCCGCCCAAGCCAAACGGGCAGCGGTAATCGTAGGGGTACGGCATGAACTGCACGCCGTTGCCGAGCAAGGCGCCCAGCGGCTGTTTCGGCCCGTTGCTGCCCATAAGGCTCAGCGCGCCCTGGCTCATGCCGTGGTAGGCGCCATGAAAGGCCAGCACCGTGCTGCGACCGGTAGCCGTGCGTACCAGCTTGAGCGCCGCCTCCACGGCATCGGTGCCGGTCGGGCCGCAGAACTGCACCTTGGCCTCGCGGCGCAGCGCCTCGGGCAGGATGCCGAACAGGTCCTGGACGAAGCGGTCCTTGACCGGCGTGGTCAGGTCCAGGGTGTGCAGGGGCAGCTCATCGGCCAGCACACGCTGGATGGCCTCGACCACCACCGGGTGGTTGTGGCCCAACGCGAGCGTACCGGCGCCGGCCAGGCAATCGATGAACTGGCGGCCTTCGACATCCTCCACATAGATGCCACGGGCGCGCTTGAGCGCCAGCGGAATGCGCCGCGGGTAGCTGCGGGCGTTGGACTCCTGCTGTTGCTGGCGTTGCAGCAGGGGTGATTCGGTAAACTCGTACAAAGGTTGCGACGCGCTGACCGGTGCAACCTGGGCAAGGCTGGAAGCGGTGGACATGGGTAAATCCTCGCAAGCAAGCGAATGGGCAGTTATCGCTTGGAAAACGCTTGAGTGCCGGGAGGATTTAGCGGTTGTTACTGGATTTTACTTTGCCTGCAGCGGCCTCTTCGCGGGTAAACCCGCTCCCACAGGAATCGCACCGCTCTGGAAGCCTGCGCAGTACCTGTGGGAGCGGGTTCACCCGCGAAGAGGCCCGCACAGACGATAAAGATCAATGCCCGGAGCGCGCCGGTACTTGCAAGAGCACCCGCAACCCATCACTACGGCTGTCAAAGCGCAGGCTACCGGCACAACGTTGCACGATCGCCTGGACAATCGCCAACCCCAACCCGCAGCCCCCGCTCTGCCCATTTCGCCAGAAGCGCTCGGTCAGGTGCTCAAGGTCGGCTTCGGCAATCCCAGGCCCGTGGTCGCGCACCATGAAGCCCACCTGGCCGTCGGCCATCTGCACCTCCAGCTCCACCGCCTCGTCGCCGCCATGGCGCAGTGCGTTGTCCAGCAGGTTGCGCAGCGCGGCCACCGCCAACGGTGCGGGCATGCCCAGATAGATCTGAGTGGCTGCTTCAGGCAGACGTAGCACGATACGACGGTTGTCACCCCCACCGGCGTCCTGCACTGCCTGGCGGGCCACCTGCTCGGCACTGCACTGCACACCATCTTCAAAGGACAGGCTGCCTTCTACCCGCGCCAGCATCAGCAACTGCTCCAGCGTGCGGTGCATGCGATCGGTGCCCTGCTCGGCATGCTCCAGCGCCTGCTCGCGCACCGCGCCATCGGTCATGCGTGCCACCTGCAGGTGGGTCTTGATCGCGGTCAGCGGGCTGCGCAGTTCGTGGGCGGCATCGTCGGTCAGGCGCCGCTCGCGCTCGATGGTCTGGGCAATGCGCAGGAACAGCTGGTTCTGGGTTTCCAGCAAGGGCTGCAACTCGCTGGGCATGCCCGCCACCTGCAACGGCTCGACACTGTCCGCTCGCCGTCGGCGCAAGGCGTCGCGCATGCGGTTGAGGGGTTCCAGGCCTTTACCCAGGCCGATCCACAACAGCCCCAGGCTGCCGAGCAAGGCCATCAGCACGGGTGCCGACGCCGCCAGCAGAATCGACTGGTTAAGCGCCTCGCGCTCCATGTGCCGGTCGGCAGTGGTGATGCGCACATCACCGTGGTTGTAGGTGAAGGTGCGCCACAGTGCATCGTCGATGGTCTGGTCACGGAAGCCGCTGCGCTCGTCGTCCATAGCGCCATCGTGCTTGTGGTTGCTGGCGAGGATCTCGCCACGCAGAGAACTGACCTGGCAGGCCATGCCGTCCGGCACACTGAACTGGTCGGCAGAGAAGTGCGCCTCTCCCCCCTTGGCGGTCAGCGATTGCGGCAACTGGTCGATCAGCCCGGCGACCATACGCGCCGATGCCACCAGGCGCTGGTCGAGGGAAAACATCATCTGCTGGCGCAGGTCACGCAGCATCCACGCCGCGGCCAGCGCCCAGATGATCACGAAAGCGCTGCCCAGGATCAGGCTCAGGCGAACCCGCAGGCTCATGATGCAGCCTCTTCCGGTGCCTGCGCCGGGCCCAGCCGGTAACCCAGGCCACGCACAGTCTCGACGATGCCGTTGCCAAGCTTGCGTCGCAGGTGGTGGATATGCACGTTCAGGGCGTTGCTTTCGACTTCGTCGCTGAAGCCGTACACGCAGTCTTTCAGTTGTTCGCCGGACAGCACCCGCCCGGGGTTCTGCAGCAGTGCCTGGAGCAAGGCCTGCTCACGGCGGGACAGGTCGACGGGCTGCCCGGCCAGGCTCGCCTCGCAGCTGCTGGGGTCATACCGCAACGGCCCGTGCTCGATCACATTCACCGCCCGCCCGGCCACCCGCCGCAGCAGGGTATGCAGGCGAGCGGCCAGTTCGCGCAGGTCGAACGGCTTGAGCAGGTAGTCGTCGGCGCCGGCCTGCAGGCCATCGACGCGGTCGGTGACGGCATCGCGGGCAGTGAGCACCAGCACTGGCAAGTCCACCCCCTGCTGGCGCAGGCGACGCAGCAGCTTGAGGCCGTCTTCGTCGGGCAGGCCGAGGTCGAGGATCATCACGTCGAACTGCGCGGCCTGCAGCATCGCCCGCGCATCGGCGGCATTGCCCACCCGGTCCACGGTCAGGCCCTGGGCGGTAAGGCCGGCGCAGATGCCGGCGGCGATCAGGTCGTCGTCCTCGCAGAGCAGAACGTGCATGGTGGGGCTCCCGGAGTGGTGTGGCTGGCATTGCACCTTGGGCGGATTAAGGGGGCATTATGGACCTTGTGGGGCGTTTGGTGTTTGCCTTGACACCTGCAGCGCCTGCGGGATCGAGCGCCGCCCGCGCGGCGCATCGCGAGCTGCGCTCGATCGGATAGGCGCTGAAAATGTTGTGGCGAACCATTAGGCCCTACATCAACCCCTGTGGCGTATCGACATCCAGCAAGACCCCGGCATCTCCCAGTTCGATTACCACACAACTGCCCCGGTTGGCCTGTACCACCGCCCGCGCCCCTTCATCGCCGGACAACTGCCCCAGTACAGGCCAGAAATCACGCCCGAAAATCACCGGATGCCCCTGCTGCCCCGCATGGCGTGGCAACACGATGGTCGAAGCCGAGGCCGCTGCGGCCAGCTGGTGCAGGGTTGCCGGCTCAATCCACGGCATGTCGCCCAGCAAAATCGCCACTGCCGGGGCCGAGCTGTCGAGCAAGGACCGAGCGCCGGCCGCCAGGCTGTGCCCCATGCCCGAGGCGGCGTCGGGGCTGACGATTACCCGGCAATCGCCTGGCAAGCCAAAATCCTCCCCCCGTTCACCCTCGCGCAACACCACACGCACGTCATCGAATACCGCCCGGGCCCGCTCCACGGTATGCGCCAGCAAGCTGCGGCCATCGGCCAGGGTCGCCCGGCGCTTGTCGGAACCGAAACGCATGCCGCGCCCAGCCGCCAGCACCAGGGCCACCACGCTCACAGCGCCCCCCGCGCAATGCCGTTGCGCACCCGCAGGATATCGGCCAACACCGCCAGCGCGATCTCGGCCGGGGTCTTGCTGCCCAGGTTGAGGCCGATCGGGGCATGGATACGGCCCAATTCCCCTTCACCCAGGCCGCCGATGCGCTGCAAGCGCTCGCGGCGCTTGTCGGAGGTCACCCGGGAGCCCATCACACCGATATAGAACGCCTCGGTGCGCACCGCCTCGAGCATGGCCAGGTCATCGATCTTCGGGTCGTGGGTCAGCGCGACCACTGCCGTATCGGCATGGCAACCGCCATTGAAGATGAACTCCGACGGCAGCTCGCGGCGCACTTCGATGCCGTCCAGCCGCACGCCATCCAGCACTTCGTCCCGCGGCTCGCAAAGGATGACTTCAAACCCCATGCCCCTGCCGAACTCGGCGCAAAAATGCGCCACGCTGGAATAGCCGGCCAGCAGCAGGCGCTGGGCGGCACCGACACGCAGGCGAACACGGGCGTTATCCCGCTCGACGCGTGGCCCCTGGCAATGGTCATCGGCCAGCTGGCGGGTACCGTCCGGCAGGCTCACTTCACGCAGCACCCGACGCTGGCCCAGCAGCGCGCTTTCCAGCTGACGCAGGTGCGCCTGCACCTCGCACTCGGCCGGCAGGTTCTCCACCAGCACTTCAAGCACGCCGCCACACGGCAAGCGGATGCTCGAACGCGAATCACTGCCATCGCCGTAACGCACGATGGCAACCGGCTCCGGGAATTCACCCAGGGCCACGCGTTCGAGGAAATCGTCTTCGACACAGCCACCGGACAACGACCCCAGCCATTGGCCGCTGGCATTGACAGCCAGCAGCGAGCCCGGCGCGCGGGGCGCCGAGCCGTAGGTGGCAAGCACCGTGCACAACCACACCCGCTGACCGTTGCACGACCACTGCAAGGCCCGGCGAACCACCTGTAGATCGAGATGCTGCACGTTTACTCCGCCTTCAGCTCGGCGAGCTGCTGTACGTTCAGGTCACCGGGCAGTCCACCCCAGGCCTGGCGCAGGTAGTTGACCATATCCGTCACCTGCTGGTCATCAAGCTTGTCGGCAAAGCCCGGCATCGGCTGCATGCGCTCGAAGCCTGTGAACTGCTGCTCACGGATGCCTTCGAGGATGACCTTGACCAGGTTGCGCGAGTCACCCTGGCGCAGCACGGTGTTGCCCTGCATGGCCACGGCAATGTGCGGCTTGCCCTCGCCGTCGACACCATGGCAACCGGCGCAAACGTTGAGGTACTGCTGGTGGCCGCGCTTGGCGCTGTCGCTCATCTGCTCCAGGGCAACGGCCTGGATGGCCTTGGCCGGCGGTGGCTGGTCGCCCAGCAGGTAGGTGGCCATGGCCGCCAGGTCGGCATCTTCCAGGTGTTGGGTGCTGTGGTGCACCACCGGGAACATCTCGTTGAACATGCTGCCCTGGGCGCTGATGCCATGCTTGAGGAAGGTGGTCAGGTCTGGCTGGGTCCAGCCGCGCTCGGCCAGGTCCTGGGCCAGCAGGCTCGGCGCCAGGTAGCCGCCCAGCAGGCCGCCGGTCATGCGCTGGTCCTGCTGCAACGCGCCGATGGGGTTGCGCGGGGTATGGCATTCGCCACAATGGCCCATGACTTCAACCATGTACTGGCCACGCTGCCAGGCCGGGCTTTTGCCTTCGGTTGGCTGCAGCTGCACGCTCTTGCCATACAGCATGTTCCAGCCACTCAGGCCCATCCGCACATTGAACGGGAAGCGCAACGCGGTCTGCGGTGCCGGGCGGTTGATCGGCGGTATGGTCATCAGGTAGGCGAGGATCGCGTCCGAATCTTCACGCTTGATCAGGTGGTACGAGGTGTAAGGCATCGCCGGATACAGATTGGCGCCGTCCTTGCGCTTGCCCTGGGTGACTGCGGCGAAGAACTCGTCGGCGCTGTAGTTGCCGATGCCGTACTGCTTGTCCGGGGTAATGTTGCTGCCATAAATGGTACCGAACGGTGAATGGATCGGCAGGCCGCCGGCATACGGCGCGCCGCCTTCGGCGGTGTGGCAGGCCATGCAGTCGGCCGCGCGTGCCAGGTACTCACCGCGCTTGACCTGAGCCTCGTCGGCCGCTTGGGCAACCGAGCTGACCGCCAGGGCCATTGAACTGACGGCAAAGGCCAATGCCAGTGCGTTACGAACGAAGCCCATGCTCAACCCTCCTTGACCAGGCCAAGATCGTTGAGCACCTTGCGGGTGGCGTCGTAATAACGCACGTAGCCGGTGCAGCGGCAGATGTGGTGGCCGAGGCTGGCCTCGATGCGGTCTTCCACTTCGCTCTTCTTCAATGGCTGGCGCTGGGCGGTTTCCACCAGCACGGTAGCGGCGTTGACGAAGCCCGGCGCGCAGTAGCTGCACTGGAAGGCGAACAGGTCGACGAACTTCTGCTGGATCGGGTTCAGCGTGAGGTTACCAGCCGCGTCCGGTTTGGCGTGGCCCTCGATGGTGCGTACCTTCTTGCCCTCAAAGTAGTGGGCGCCGGTGATGCAGGTGCGCACTTCTTCGCTGGTGCCGTCGGGGTTGTCGACGATCACCACACAGGCATGGCAGATGCCCTGGCCACAGCCCAGGCGCGAGCCGGTGAGGTTCTGGTGTTCGTGCAGGTAGTCGATCATCGCCAGGTCAGCGGGGACCTCGACCGAGCCGACCGGTTGACCGTTGAGGGTCAGTTGCAGTGGACGGTTAGCCATTGAGGGCCTCCTTGATACGGGCTGGAGTGATGGGAAGATCGCGCACGCGCTTGCCAATGGCATGGGCGACGGCATTGCCGATGGCCCCCACGACCGGGATCATCACCACTTCGGCAATGCCCTTGGACGGGTCGGTCGGTGACAGCGGCGGGAGGATTTCACTGGTCTGCTTCCACACCGCCACGTCACGCGCATGCGGCAGGCGGTAGCGGTTGAAGTTCCAGTCGCCCTCCCCGGGCCCGCCCTCGTACATCGGCATTTCTTCGGTCAGCGCGTGGCCGATGCCCATGGCGATACCGCCTTCGAGCTGGCCCTTGACCAGCTCCGGTACCAACACTCGGCCGCATTCGACCCAGCTGTGGTGGTTGAGCACCTGCACTTCATGGGTGCCCTTGTTCACCTTGACTTCAACAATGGTCGCCACCGGGCTGTAGTAGGTAACCATGGCATTGTTCAGCTGGGTGTCGGGGTAGGCAGCGTTCTGCCGGTCGAGCAGGTGGTAACCGTGGCTGCTCATCTGCGCCTTCTTGGCGCTCACCGCGCCATCGCCGTATTTCACCGCCACGGCGTCAAGCGGGAAGCGCTCGCGCACGCCGTCGATGACGAAGTCGGCCTCGGCCCAGCTCCAACGGTTGAAACCGTGCACGCTGGCGCCGGTGACCAGGCCCATGTCGTGGGCCTTCTGTGCCAGCTGGGCGAACGGGATCGGCTGCAGGCCGTTACCGGTCAGCTCGCCGTTGACCCACACCGCGTTCTCGCGGCGCACCACCAGCGGGTTGGCCTGGCCGCCATGAGGGCCCTGGCTCCAGATGGCCATGGCCGCCGGCCACAGGCCGTGGTTGAACAGCACGCGCGCCGCTTCGCGGGTGGCATGGCTGAAGTAGAAAGCCGAGTTGGTCGCCGACGATGGCGACGCCAGCTTGCCGACCCAGCGCGGGTTGCGCAGCGCGGCGTCCTGCTCGGGCTGGCTGATCAGGTACGGGTTGCCGCTGGTGCTCAGTTGCAGCTCTGGCCATTCGGTAACCGCCGTCCTCACCTCGTCAGCCGAGCGCCCCAGGAAGTCGCTGACCACCAGGGCCTGGGAGGTAGACATGCCGGTGCCCAACTCGGTGCCGATGTGGCGCAGGCTGATGCGGCCGTCGCGGCTGAACTCGATGCTGGCCATCGGTGCTTCGGAACCGGTGCCGAAGTCCTTCTGGCAAATCGCAAAGCCCACGCCGTACCAGTGGTCCTGGTCTTGCGCATCCATCTGCTGCTTGCGTGCGTCGCGGTTGCGCCACCAGTCGTGCACGGCGGCCTTGTCGAGAATCTCGTACAGACGCAGCGCGCCCGCCGGGACCGCGCCCTGGGTGTTCTTCATGCCCGATTTCAGCGCGTTGGCACGGCGCAGGTCGATGGCATCGACGCCCAGGCGGCCTGCGATTTCGTCCACCATCATCTCGGTGGCAGCCATGCTCTGCAAGGTGCCGTAGCCGCGCATGGAGCCGGCCTCGACACCGCGGGAATAGTAGGCGGTAACCGACAGGTCGTTCTGCGGCATGTAATAGATCGACTGCGCAGCAGTGGCGCCTACCGCGGCTACGGACGGGCTGTAGTTGATGCGCCCGCCGCCGTCGCAGCTCATGTCGGCGCGGAAGATCTTGAAGCTGTTGTCCTTCTTGTCCACGGCCAGCTGGTAGCGGATATCGAAGGCATGGCGCTTGATGCCGCTCTGGAACTGCTCGTAACGGTCATTGGCCAGGCGGATCGGCACGCCGGCGCCATACAGCGCAGCCACGGCGGCGTAGAAGACGAAGATGTTGTTGTCTTTCGAGCCGTAGCCCACGGTATAGCCCGGGTGCATGTTCAGCGTGTTCAGGGCGAAGCGCGACGGCTTGATCATGTGCACGCATTCCTGCGCCACTTCGAACGGGCACTGGGTGGCAACCACGAAGTGCAGCGTGCCGCTGGCCGGGTCGTACCAGCCGTTGCCGTTGTCCGGTTCCAGCGCGGCGGGTTCGATGGACGGCGTCTTGTAGCGCTCGTCGAACACCAGCCAGTCCTGGGGCGGGTTGTCCAGCTGCTCGGCCATGCGATTGGCGTAGAACAGCCCCTGCTCGGTGAGGTCCCCGTGCTGGTTGGGCTGCTTCGACCACACCGGCTTGCGGTTGAGAATGGTCGGGAACAGCATGGAATTCTTCAGGCTGGAGAACTCATCGTCGTCAAACGGCGTGGCACCGCCCACCCGCACGAAGCGAAAGCTGCCGTAAGGGTCGCGCTGGTACAGCGGCGCCTGGGCGCCGTAACGGATCGCCTTTTCGTTGAACTGCAGCTTGCGCTTGGCTTGGCGGAAGCGCTCGAAGTCGTGCCAGATCAAAATCGCCACCGGGTGGCCGATGAACATCGGCACCTTGCCGGGCGGCAGCAGCGGGTCGGGCGAATGGGCTTCCGGCCAGGCAATGCCGTCTTTCTCGAGATCGGCGGCGGTAACGATGCGGTCAGGCTGCAGCTCGGCACCGAGCAGGCTGAGGTCGTGACCGGCATAGATACGGTCGGCCTTGGTCGCCTTGAGCAGCAGCGCATGGCCCTGCTGCGTGGGCCAGCCGGGCATGTCCTTGGCGCGGATATCGCGGGCGAACACTTTGTCGCCGCACACCTTGGACAAGGCATCGTTACGGAAGCGCGCCTTGCCGTCATGGCTCATCCACTTCTGCGGCGAGGTGGTGACGCGTTCCTCCATCAGTGCGGCGAATGCCTGGCTGCCAAGTGGCGCCATGGTCACGCCGACACCAGCGATCAGGCCGCCTTGCAAGAAGGCGCGCCTGGAAATATCACGGTTGGACATGCTTGATCCTCTGGGCAGTTGGGGGCCTGCCCTATTTTTGATTCTAGTGCTAGCGGGAAAAGCTGACTTGTGCGTCAACTTTACAGGAATTGTGTAGGGATTGGCAAAGTCAAGCCGACAATATGTCGCTGTGTGTCTGGGAGGATGGGTGGGACTGGGGTGGGCTCACAGACCAAAACCAGCGTTAACCTTCATTTAATCAGCCCCAGCCAGCATGGCCCCATTCCTAGATCTGCCAAGGCGAAGACATGCGCGTCCTCCTGCTCTTCCTGACACTGCTTCTGGCCGGCCCGTTGCAGGCCAACCCGTTTGATGTAAAACCGGATTTCCTGCCGGTCGACCAGGCCTTTGTACTCACCCACGACCGCCAGGCCGACGGCCAGATGCGCCTGTACTTCCAGATCAAGCAGGGCTACTACCTGTACCAGAAGCGGCTCAAGTTCGACGGCCTGCCTGCCGAGCAGCACCCGCAATTGCCGCCGGCGCTCAACCACAATGACGAATTCTTCGGTGACAGTGCGGTGTACCGCGATCAGCTCGAACTGCTGCTGCCAGCCAATGCCCAGGGCCAGTTGCGCCTGGGCTGGCAAGGCTGCGCCGACGCCGGCCTGTGCTATCCACCGCAGACTACGCTGATCGACCTGGGCGGCAGCGTGGCACCCGCCGCCGAGCAAGCCAGCGACCAGGCTCTGGCCAGTGGCCTGCAACAGGGCCACCTGGCCTGGAGCCTGTTGGCGTTCTTCGGCCTGGGGCTGCTGCTGGCCTTTACCCCCTGCTCGCTCCCGATGCTGCCGATCCTTGCCGGGCTGGTGCTGGGCAATGGCGCCAGCGCCCGACGCGGCTGGCTGCTGGCCGGGGTGTATGTGCTGAGCATGGCACTGGTGTACGCCGCCTTGGGGGTGGTGGCCGCACTGCTGGGTGCCAGCCTGCAGGCCTGGCTGCAGCAACCCTGGCTGCTGGGCAGCCTGGCGGGGCTGTTCGTGCTGCTGGCCCTGCCTATGTTTGGCGCCTTCGAACTGCAACTGCCCGCCGCCCTGCGCGACCGCCTTGACCGCGCCGGGCAAGGCACCCGGGGCGGCAACCTGTATGGCGCGGCGCTGCTCGGGGCGTTGTCCGGCCTGCTGCTGGGCCCATGCATGACCGCGCCGTTGGCCGGCGCCCTGCTGTACATCGCCCAGAGCGGCGACGTGCTGCAAGGGGCACTGGTGCTGTTCAGCCTGGGCCTGGGCATGGGCGTGCCGCTGTTGTTGCTGGTGACCCTGGGCAACCGTTACTTGCCGCGCCCAGGCGCCTGGATGGACCGGGTCAAGGGCGTGTTCGGTTTCGTGTTCCTGGCCATGGCCTTGTACACCGTGCGTAGCCTGTTGCCCGCCACGCTGCTGCTGGCACTGAGTGGCGGCTGGTTGATCGCCCTGGCCTGGGCCACCTGGCCAGCCCTGCAGCGCCTGCCAGCATTGCGCGCAGTACCGCTGCTGGGTGCCTTGTGGGGCAGCCTGTTGCTGGTCGGTGCCGCCGCCGGTGGCGATGACCTCTGGCAGCCGCTGCGCCCGTTCACCGGTGGGGGTACCGCGCCCGTTGCTGCCCAGCATGCCGAAGACAGCTTCGTCACGGTCAGCCGCCCTGAAGACCTGCAACGTGAACTGGATGCGGCCAAGGCCCGTGGCCAATGGGTGATGCTCGACTACTATGCCGACTGGTGCGTGTCGTGCAAGGTCATGGAAAAACAGGTGTTCGCCCGTGGCGACGTACAGGCCGGCCTGGCCGGCGTGCACCTGCTGCGCCTGGACGTCACCGCCGACACGCCGGCCAGCAAAGCCCTGCTGCAGCGCTACCAGGTACCCGGCCCGCCCAGCATCATCTGGATCGGCCCGGAAGGCGACGAACGCCGCGCGCGGCGTATTACCGGTGAAGTGGATGCCGCCGCGTTCCAGCAACACTGGGCCCAGACCAGGAGCCAAGGCTGATGTTGACCGTAACCCTCGGGCCACTGACCATGGCCCTCAACCACCTGCTGATGCTCACCGCCCTGGTAATCGCCAGCGTGGTCGGCTGGTGGGTCGCCCGGCGTGGCGGCGAAAGCCCGGAATCGGCGCTGTTCAACCTGTTCCTGATCGGCCTGCTGTGCGCCCGTGCCGGCTTCGTGCTGGCCTATTGGCCGATGTACCGTGATGAGCCGTTGCAAATGATCGACATCCGCGACGGCGGCTTCCTGCTCTGGTCGGGCCTTGCCGGCATCGTCCTCGGTGCGGTGTGGCAGGGCTGGCGTCAACCGGGCCTGCGCCGCCCGTTGGGCTGGGCATTGTTCAGTGGCGCGCTGTTCTGGGGCCTGGCCAGCTTCGGCGGCCACTTGTACAGCAAAGGCACCGAGCTGCCTGAACTGAGCCTGCGAAACGCTGGTGGCCAACCGGTGGCGCTGCACAGTTACCGCGGCAAGCCGCTGGTCATCAACATCTGGGCCACCTGGTGCCCACCGTGTCGGCGTGAGATGCCAGTGCTGCAACAGGCACAAAGCGATTACCCGCACGTGACCTTCCTGTTCGTCAACCAGGGCGAAACTCCGGAAAATGTCAGCACCTTCCTCGCCACCACCGGCCTGAGCCTGACCCACGTGCTGTTCGACGGCACCGGCCTGCTGGCCCAGCGTGTCGGTTCCATGGCCTTGCCCACCACCCTGTTCTACGACGCCAATGGGCGGCTGGTTGGCAGCCACCTGGGCGAGCTGTCCCGGGCCAGCCTGCGCCACGCCCTGGAACCTTTCGACCGGGCCATTGCGCCCGCCCCTGCCGCACAAGGAAACTGACATGCGATTGACTGCACTGCTGCCCCTGTCCCTGGCCCTGCTGGCCTCCCCTGCCCTGCAGGCCGAAGAACTGCCCAAGGCAGTTCAGCAGCTGCAAGCCAAGGGCGCCGTGATCAAGGGCAGCTTCGATGCGCCCAACGGCCTGCGCGGTTATGCCGCCGAGTATCAGAACAACGCCCTGGCCCTGTACCTGACCCCTGACGGCAAGCACGTGCTGGTCGGCAGCCTGTTCGACGAACAAGGCAAGGACCTTAGCGCCGAGCCGCTGGAAAAGCTGGTGTATGGGCCGATGAGCAAGGCCATCTGGGCGAAGCTGGAGAAAACCGCCTGGATCGCCGACGGCAAGGCCGATGCGCCACGCAAGGTGTACCTGTTCAGCGACCCGAACTGCCCGTACTGCAACATGTTCTGGGAACAGGCGCGGCCGTGGGTGGAGTCGGGCAAAGTGCAGTTGCGCCATATCATGGTGGGCATCATCCGCGAGGACAGCCCGGGCAAGTCGGCGGCATTGCTGGCCGCCAAAGACCCGGCCAAAGCGCTGGAGCAACATGAAAAGGCCGGCAAAGCGAGCACGCTGAAGGCGCTCGCCACGGTGCCGGACGCGGTACAGCAGAAGCTGGCGGGGAACATGGCCTTGATGGAAGAAATGGGCTTGCAGGCAACCCCGGCTATCTTCTATCAGGATGAACAGGGCAACCTGCAGAGCCAGCAAGGGGCACCGCGGCCGGAGATGCTAGGGAAGATTCTCGGCAAACGCTGAATTATTAGGCGGTTGCACCGGCCTCATCGCCGGCAAGCCGGCGAATGGGGCGCAAAGCGCCCCCCGCTTTTCTAGTGTGGTGTTTCCGAAGTACCACTGAAAATCTGAACTAGGCTCTGTAGAAGCTCACTAACCAAGGGCATCGACATGGGTCGACCAGCAACCGTCATTACCCTTTCCGAAACCGAAAAGGCGGAACTGCTACGCCGGATCAAGCTTCGCAAAGGCGCTCAGGATGCTCGTCTGCGAGCGGAGATAATTCTTGCCTGCGCAGCAGGCGAGTCAGGTAATGACATCGCTCAGCGCTTGGGTACCAGTAAGGATGTGGTGTCGCGGTGGCGTCAGCGCTTCTCAAGCTTTCCACTGATCCATTGTTTGTCGACAAGGTGCACGACATCGTCGGGCTCTACTTGAACCCACCCGAACGAGCCCTGGTGCTGTGCGTTGATGAGAAAAGTCAGATCCAAGCGTTAAATCGCACGCAGCCAGGCTTACCGCTTTCCCCAGGTAACCCTGCAACCCGCACACATGACTACAAACGGCATGGAACGACCTCGCTGTTTGCTGCCCTGGATGTGGCTACCGGTGAGGTGATCGGCCGACTCAAACGCCAACATCGCAGCACTGAGTTCCTGGCTTTTCTGAGAGAAATCGATTCGTCAGTACCTGCCGATATGCCGATTCATCTGATTATGGATAACTATGCGACTCGCAAGACCGACAAGGTCAGGGCGTGGCTTGCGGCGCGACCGCGCTACCACATCCACTTCACACCTACCTCGGCATCCTGGCTGAATCTGGTTGAGCGGTTTTTCTCAACGTTAAGCGAGAAGTGGATCAAGCGGCAGGCACATGTCAGCGTTAAGGATCTGGAGGCGTCGATCGAGCACTACCTGGAAACCTACAACCAAAACCCGAAACCATTTCGGTGGCACAAGAAGGCCGAGGACATCCTTGCCTCAGTCGCTCGCGCGGCGCGAGCGCTGGGCAAATGATTTTCAGTGGTACTTCTGAAACACCACACTAGGCTCTGTACGAAATCCCGAAAAACCCAATCGTCGCCCCTCGAACGCTGAGATTTTGTAGAGTCCCCGCCATCAACGGTAAGGAATTCTGTGATGGCAGAGCGTTATGAAGTCTCGGATGAGGCTTGGGATATGGTCTGCGATCTCTTCATCGAAACCCATGGTCGAGGGCGGCCTCGCTTCTCGCCTCGGCCGCCTCAGATAAAAGGCAACTGCCATCAAAATGGCGCCTCATAAGATCGAGGTCGCACCATTGCCCCCACACTCTGCTCCCGTACAGCAATCATCGGATAAGCCGACTGCCTGATAATAATCTGCATAGGGCCACTTTGATTAATAGCGGGAGTGAAGTCGATGTGTTCCCCAAGCTTGAGGCGATCCATATTTTGAGTATATACATGAAAACTTTGCAGCCCAGGCGCAGTGCTAAACATAGGCCATGATGATGGATCTACTGCCATATAAAAACCAGCGCCTGATTCTTGGCCGCCACTCCTCCTAGTTAAAAACGCTGGATCAAGCCCTCTCAGCAAACTCTTCGCATCATCGCCCCTGCCACCATGGGAACCTATCCGATCCCACCCTTTTGGGGCTTGTCCCAGGGGGGGAGGGGAAACTGCAAGAGATGGGGCAGAATCCGATCTCGGCCTAGTATTCCAGCGCAAATTCTTATAACCCACAATATTTAAATTGAAGTATTCTGTATTGACTGCCACCCTTCTTTGCGAATTTGCCGAAAGCTTATGTACAGGTAATTTCGGCGTCCAGTTCGGCTTTGAGTTACGCCCATCTGGATCATGCAGATTTATTGGATCTCCCACGCAGTAGCAATAAAAATTTAATCCTCCCGCCCCGAACGGACTTAAAGAATCAGGGGAATAAAATCGCCTCAAAGACATATTAAACTGCCGACACCCATTTCCCAATAAATAGTTTTGGGTAACCGAGTCTGGCCGCTCTCCATTAAATCCGTTTACCGCCGTTTTCATTGAAGGCGAGCGCCAACCATATGGCGTGTAGGCGATCGGCCATGATGAGCAATCAGCACTAACGACACCCAACACCGACGACTGAGAATCAGTAACAAGCAATGAAGCGAAAAAATTTACACCGTCGCCATCTCGTTGCGCCAGCAGCTGACCATTGAACTGAAAAATTGAAACAAAGGACGCCGCCTGCTTCTCGCAAGCCAACCGATTACCGCAAAAAAACCGGTAAAGCCTGCCCGAAACCTGCTGCACTCTACCTATTACGGAATCTTTCACGGGGTTATTTGTGGCCATAGCGCAACTCTCCATTTGGCGATACTTACATATATATCGAGCTGCACGCAGTGAGAAAACTAGCAAAAATGATAGTTTTTGGTGCAGAAAAGGATGCCTGTTTTTCTATCGGCCACGTACCAGTTAGCCGTCCTCTATTCAGATCACAATCCCTCAAGCTCGGCCATCAGGTCACTGAGCCGGTCGACCTTTTCGTCATCCAGCGCACTGCCCTGCAGCCCGCGCACGTACTCAGCCAACTCCTCCACCGTGCTGCACTCGAACATCGCCCGCAGCGGCACGTTGAGCTGCAGCTGTTCCTGCACCCTCGAAGCGATCTGCGTGGCCAAAAGCGAATGCCCGCCCAGCTCGAAGAAGTTGTCGTGCACCCCTACCCGCTCGGCCTTGAGCACGTCGGCCCAGATGCCGACGAGCACCGTTTCCAGCTCGTCTCGCGGGGCCAGGTAGGCCTGGCTGTGCTGGGCGCCGATGTCGATGGCTGGCAGGACCTTGCGGTCGAGCTTGCCGTTGGCGTTGTGCGGCAGGCTGTCGAACCAACCCCAGTGCAGCGGCACCATGTACTCCGGCAACTCGGCACGCAGGCGCTGCTTGATCTGCTCCAGCAATGTGGCATCGGCGGCGACACCCTGGTGTGCCACCAGGTAACCGACCAGGTGCTTGCCATTGACGCCTTCCTGCACGCCCACCGCAGCATCACGAATCTCGGCCTGCTCGTGCAGGCGGGCTTCGATCTCGCCCAGTTCGATGCGGTAGCCGCGAATCTTCACCTGGTGGTCGATGCGCCCGACGTACTCCAACACACCGTCCGGGCGCTGGCGCGCCAGGTCACCGGTGCGGTACAGGCGCTCGCCCGCGGCACCATGGGGGTGTGGGATGAACGCCAGGGCAGTGCGCACCGGATCGCGGACATAGCCACGGCCCACGCCGGTACCCGCCACGCACAGCTCGCCCACCGCGCCCAGCGGCACCAGCGCCTGCTCTTCGCCGAACAGGTACAGGCGGTTGTTGTCGGTCGGCGTGCCGATCGGCAGGTAACTGCCTTGGGTCGATGCGGCATCGACGCGGAAGAACGCCACATCATCGGAGCATTCTGCCGGGCCGTAGGCGTTGACCAGGCCGATCTGCGGGTACCGCTGCAACCACTGCGCGGCCAGCTCAGGTGGCATGGCCTCGCCGGTCGGCAGCATCCAGCGCAGGCCGTCGAGGGCCTGGTGGTCGTTGGCCAGCATGCCCTGGATCAGCGACGGCACGCTTTCCAGCACGGTGATGCCGGAGGCTTGCACATGCGCCAGCAGGCCCTGCGGATCATGGGCGATGGCATTCGGCACGATCTCGACCTTGGCGCCGAACAGCGGCGCGGCAAGGAACTGCCACACCGAAATGTCGAAGCTCTGCGAAGCAGTC
The DNA here is from genome assembly GCF_029873175.1 of Pseudomonas sp. BN505. Classification (NCBI taxonomy): domain Bacteria; kingdom Pseudomonadati; phylum Pseudomonadota; class Gammaproteobacteria; order Pseudomonadales; family Pseudomonadaceae; genus Pseudomonas; species Pseudomonas sp. BN505. The sequence goes on along the minus strand of NZ_SSOI01000022.1, from coordinate 74,778 downwards.
TGGGCAATGACGTCCTGATTGCTCAACGCCAGATACGGCACCTTGCTCAACTGGTTGTTGAGCATGCCGCGCTGCTCGACCATCACCCCTTTTGGCAGGCCGGTCGAGCCTGAGGTGTAGATCACATAGGCAAGGTTGTCCGGGCCACTGTGGATGCCCGGGTTGTGGCTGGCAACCTGGCTGGCCTGGGTGTCTTCCCACACCAGCAGTTGTGGCCGTACCGCAACGTCCAGCTCACCCAGCAACTGCCGGCCTTGCTCGGCACAGGCCGCGCTGCACACCAGCACCGGGGTACGGCTGAGCTGGATGATGCTTTGCAGGCGGGCGGCCGGCAGCCCCGGGTCCAGCGGCAGATAGCCGGCGCCCGCCTTGAAGCTGCCAACGATCATGCCCAGCAGCGGCAGCCCACGCTCGGCCAGCAGCGCCACCGGCTGGTCCACCTTTACGCCGGCCGAGATCAAGGCGTGGCCCAGGCGGTTGGCCGCCAGGTTCAGCCCGGCGTAGTCATAGGAGGCCTCCAGGCAGCGGGCCACAGTACGTTCAGGGTGCGCAGCCACCTGCGCTTCGAACTGCACGATGTAGCTCTGCTCCAGCGGATAAGCCCGCTCGGTGCGGTTGCAGTCTTCCAGCAGGAAGCGCTGTTCGTCTGCCCCCATCAGAGGCAGCGCGCTCACCTCCCCATCAAAGCCCTGCACCAGCGCCAGCAGCAGGCGCTTGAACTCGGCCAGCAGGCGCTCGACGGTCGGGTAATCAAAGTAACGCTGGTCAAACGACAGGTGCAGGCCCAGGTCATCACCCGGGTAGCACACCGCCGTCAACGGGAAGTTGGTGTGGGTACGGCCCGAGTCGGAGCTGGCGTTCAGGTGCTGGGCGTGGTCGAGCACGGCGGTTTCCACCGGCGCGTTCTCGAACACGAACAGGCTGTCGAACAGCGGCTGGCCCTTGGGCAGCTCGCTGCACTCCTGGATCGCCACCAGCGGCAGGTACTCGTACTCGCGCAGCTCCATGTTGCTTTGCAGCAGGCCCTGCAACCACTGGCGCACACTGCAACGCTCACCCGATACCGGCAACTGCACACGCAGGGCAACGCTGTTGATGAACAGGCCAACGGTGCGCTGCATCTGCGGCATGCTCACCGGGCGCCCGGCCACGGTCACGCCAAAGGCCACATCGCGGTCGCCACTGTAGCGCGCCAGCACCAGCGCCCAGGCCGCCTGGGCGAAGGTGTTGACGGTAAGCTGGTGAGCCTGGGCCAGTTCGCGCAGGCGCACGCCATCACTTACCTCCAGGCGGGTGTAGCAATCGCCGACGATCATGCCGCTACCGGCGTGGTCATGGCGCAGCGGGCGGTCGCTGGGGATGGCCGTGGCGCGCTCGAAGCCGGCCAGGTTGGCCTGCCACCAGGCGCGTGCGTCGTCCAGGCCCTGGCGCTGCAACCAGCCGATGTAATCGCGGTAACGCGGCGGCACCGGCAACTGGGCCTGACGGCCTTCGCCGAGGGCCTGGTAGACCTCGAAGAAATCGTTCATCAGCAGCGAGCGGCACCAGGCATCGATCAGGATGTGGTGGTTGCTCATCATGAACCAGTAGCGCTCGTCGGCCACGCGTACCAGGCGCAGGTGGAACGGTGCTTCACTGAGCAGGGCAAACCCGGCCTCGCGCTCCTGCTTGTGCAGGGCTTGCAGGCGCTGCTCCTGGGCGTCGTCAGCAAGGCCGCGCCAGTCCTGGTAGTCCACCGCGAGGTTGCCCGGTTTGTGGATGATCTGCAGCATCGCCTCGCCGCTGTTCCAGCTGAACGAGGCGCGCAACGCTTCGTGGCGCGCCACTACCGCCTGCCAGGCCTGGGCGAAACGTTCAGGGTCCAGGCCGCTGTTGATGCGGTAGCGGTCCTGCATGTAGTAGAGGCCGGTGCCCGGCTCCAGCAGGGTATGCAGCAACATGCCTTCCTGCATTGGCGTCAGCGGGAAAACGTCCTCGATCTGCGCAGCCGGTACCGGCAATGCGTCGATCTGCTCCTGGGTCAGGTGCGCCAGCGGGAAGTCCGACGGGGTGAAGCTGCCGTTGCCATCGGCCAGGCAATGCGCGACCAGCGCCAGCAACTCCTGGCGATAGGCCTCGGCCAGGCGGGCGATGGTCTGCGGGTCATAGCGCTCGGCGCTAAAGGTCCAGCGCAGTTGCAAGGCGCCGCCGTACACCTGGCCATCGACGCTCAGCCAGTTTGGCAGCGGTGCGTCGAGGTCATGCGCCAGACCGGCCGGTGCCTCCAGTGGCTGGAACAGCGCCGCACTGTCAAATTGCTGGTCGAACTGGCCCAGGTAGTTGAAGGTGATACGCGCCTGCGGCAAGGCCGCCATCTGCTCGCGCCCGGCCGTGTCGCCCAGGTAGCGCAGTACGCCGTAGCCCAGGCCCTTGTGCGGCACCTGTCGCAGTTGTTCCTTGATGCGTTTGATGGAACCGGCCCGCGCCGCGTCGTCCTCGCCCGGTAGCGGGCGCAGGCTCAGCGGATAGGCGTTGGTGAACCAGCCGACGCTGCGGGTCAGGTCCATGTCTTCAAACAGCCCGTCACGGCCGTGGCCTTCAAGCTGCACCAGCACTTCCTCATCGCCGCTCCAGCGGCTCAAGGCACGTGCCAGTGCGGTCAGCAGCAGGTCGTTGACCTGGGTGTGGTAGGCGGCCGGGGCCTGTTGCAGCAGTTGCCGGGTCTGCTCCACGTCCAGGCCGATGGCCAGTGTCTGGGCGTGGCGGTGCAGGTTGCCACCCTGGGGGTGATCGCACGGCAGTTCGCGGCGCACGCCGCCCAGCTGGCCTTGCCACCAGCCCAGTTCGTCGCGCAGCGAATCGCTGCCGGCGTAGCTGGCCAGGCGCGCGGACCAGTCGCCCATGCTGTGGGTCTTGGCCGGTAGCGGTTGGCCACGGTAAAGCGCCTGCAGGTCTTCAAGCAGCACCCGCCAGGACACGCCATCGACCACCAGGTGATGGATCGCCAGCAACAAACGCTGACTGCCCTGCCCGTCACGCACCAGCAAGGCGCGCAGCAGCGGACCTTGCTGCAGGTCGAGGCTGCGCTGCAGGTCGGTATACAGCGCCTGACAATCGGCAAAATCGGCCACGGTGGCGGTCCACAGCAATTGCCTCGCGTCAGGCTGGGCGTATTCGGCCTGCCAGCGGCCACGGGCCTCGTCGAAGCGCAGGCGCAGGCTGTCGTGGTGCTGCACCAGTGCAGCCAACGCCTGGCCAAGCGCGGCCTCATCCAATGGTTGGCGAGCTTCCAGCAGCACCGCCTGGTTCCAGTGCTGCGGCTGTGGCACTTCACTGTCGAAGAACCAGTGCTGGATCGGCGTCAGGCCGGTCTGGCCTTGGCGCAAGCCCTGCTCGATGCTGCTCGCGGCTTCGCTGTACCGAACCACGGCCGCCAGGGTCTGGATGGTCTGGTGCTGGAACAGGTCGCGCGGGGTGAATTGCAAGCCGGCCTGACGGGCCCGGCTGACCACCTGGATCGACAGGATCGAGTCGCCGCCCAGTTCGAAGAAGTTATCCTGCACCCCTACCCGGGCAACGTTGAGCACGTCGCGCCAGATCTGCGCCAGTTGCGCTTCCACCTCGTTGCCGGGGGGCTGGTACTGTTGACGCGCCTGCTCCAGGTCTGGCAGTGGCAGCGCACGGCGGTCGAGCTTGCCGTTACCCATCAGCGGCAAGCTGTCGAGCAACACCAGATGCGCCGGCACCATGTAATCCGGCAGGTGCTGGCGGGCATCGGCCTTCACTGCTTCACGCAGCTGGCTTTGCGCCTCGCTGCCAGCCTTGGCCTGCTTGCACAACAGGTAACCCACCAGCTGCTTGCCGCCCGGTAGATCCAAGGCCAGCACCACGGCCTCGTCGACATCGGCATGCGCCTGCAAGCGGCTCTCGATCTCGCCCAGTTCGATGCGGAAACCGCGAATTTTCACCTGCTGGTCGGCACGGCCGACGTACTCGACCAGGCCGTCAGTGCCCAGGCGCACCAGGTCGCCCGTGCGATACAAGCGGCCCCCTTCGGCGCTGAACGGGTCAGCGACGAATCGCTCGGCGCTCAGGCCCGGCCGGTCGTGATACCCCTGAGCCAGCCCGGCGCCGCCGACATACAGCTCACCAATGCCACCTTGCGGCAACAGCGCCAGGTCTTCGTCAAGGATGTAGGCGGAGCGGCTACCGATGACATGGCCAATCGGCACACTGCCAAGGTCTGCAGGCAACACCTCTGGCGCCAGGCAGGCCAGCGGCATGACCACGGTTTCGGTCGGGCCGTAGGCGTTGAAGAACTGCTGCGGCGCAAAGGCCTGGCGAATACGCTGCAGGTGCTCGCCGGTCAGCGCTTCGCCACCGGTGATCACCAGGCGCACCGGCAGTTGCTCGCCCTGCCCGCCCAGGTATTGCGCCAGCTGGCTACCGTAGCTGGGGGTAAAGCCCAGGATGCTCACCTGCTGCTCGCGCACCAGCTGGCAGATGTCCTCGGCGCCCCACTGCCCCTGGGCGCGCAGCACCACACGGGCACCGCACAGCAACGGCACCCACAGGCGCTCGCTGGCAGCGTCGAAGTTGATCGAATAGAAATGCAGCTCGCAATCATCGCTGCGCATGCCGAACGCGGCGATGACCGCCTGGCAATGCATGGCGAACTCACCATGGCTGACCACCACGCCCTTGGGCTTGCCGGTGGAGCCGGAGGTGTAGATCAGGTACGCCTGATGCTGCGGCAGGTTGAGGTTGTCCAGCGGCGCATCGCTGTAGGCCGACAGGCTGGCGGCATCGTCCTCCAGGCTCCAGCGGGCCACGCCCTCGGGCAGCTCGCCCAGGGTTTGCAACAGCTCACGCTGGCTGAGCAGCAGGCCGATGCGGCTGTCTTCGATCATGTAGCGCAAGCGGTCGAGTGGGTACTCGGGGTCAAGCGGCACGTAGGCGCCGCCGGCCTTGAGGATGGCCAGCAGGCCGACGACCATTTCCAGCGAACGCTCCAGTGCCAGGCCCACGCGCACCTGCGGGCCGACGCCACGCTCACGCAGGGCACGGGCCAGGCGGTTGGCCTGCTGGTCGAGCTCGGCATAGCTCATGTGCTGGCCGGCGAAGGTCAGCGCGCCAGCCTGTGGTGTGCGGGCCGCCTGGGCGGCGAACAGGCCGTGCAGGGTCTGGTCGAGGTCGAAGTCCTGCTCCCCCTGCAACTGGCCCGCCAGCACCTGCTGTTCGGCGCTGCTCAGCATCGGCAGCTCGCACAGGCGCTGCTGCGGGTTGTCTAGCAGGCTGACCAGCAGCTGCTGCCAGTGCTCGGCCATGCGCGCTATGCGGGGTTCGTCGAACAGGTCGCGGCTGTAGGTCAGGCAGCAACCCAGGCGGCCGTCGAGGTCGGTGACCTCCAGGTACAGGTCGAACTTGGTGGCACTGGCGTCATTGAGCAGGTAATCCACCTGCATGCCGGCCAGTGTGCGGCTTTGCTGGAAAGCCCAGCGCTGCACGTTGCACATCACCTGGAACAGCGGGTTGTAAGCGCTACTGCGCGGCGGTTGCAACGCCTCCACCAACTGGTCGAACGGCAGGTCCTGGTGCGACTGGCCTTCGATGGCGGCCTGGCGCATCTGCTCCAGCAGTGCGTTGGCGGTCATCTGGCCATCCAGCTCGCAGCGCAGCACCTGGGTATTGAGAAATGCGCCAATCAGGCCTTCGCTTTCCGGGCGGATGCGGTTGGCCACCGGCGCGCCAATGCGCAGGTCACGCTGGCCGCTGTAGCGGTGCAGCAAGGCGGCCAGAGTGGCGGTCATGGTCATGAACAAGGTCAGGCCGCGCTGGCTGTTGAAGGCATGCACGCGGGCGACCAGCGCCGGGTCGAGTTCAAAGCGGTACAGCTCGCCGCGGTGGCTCTGTACTGCCGGGCGCGGGCGGTCGGCAGGCAACGCCAGCACCGGGTGCTCGCCACCCAGGCGGTCCTTCCAGTAGGCCAGTTGACGAGCGCCCTCGCCGCTTTCCAGCCATTGCCGTTGCCATACGCTGTAGTCCAGGTATTGCACCGGCAGCGGCGCCAGCGGCGACTCGCGGTCATCGACAAAGGCTTCGTACAGTTCGCCTAGCTCGCGGGCGAAAATGTCCATGGCCCAGCCTTCGGTGACGATGTGGTGCAGGGTGAGCACGAAGAAATGCTCGCGCTCGTCAGCCTTGACCAGGCAGGCGCGCAGCAGCGGGCCGCGCTCCAGGTCGAACGGCTGGTGCGCCTGGTCGTCGGCAAGTTGTTGCAGGTGTTGCTGGCGGGCATCGAGGGGCAAGGCACTGAAGTCCTGCCAGTCGAGGTGCAGGCCACTGTCTTCGGCCACGCACTGGTACGGCACCCCGTCGACGCTGGGGAAGGTGGTGCGCAAGGTTTCATGGCGCACGATCAACGCCTGCAGCGCACGCTCGAAAGCGTCCACATGCAGGGTGCCGCGCAGGCGTGCCATGCCGCCGACGTTGTACGCCGGGCTGTCCGGCTCCATTTGCCAGAGGAACCACATGCGCTGCTGCGAATACGACAGCGGCACCGCCTGACGCCGGTCGACGCGGGCGATTGCGCCTTGCAGGTTGCGCTCGCCGGCCGCGCGGATACGTGCAATCTCGGCACAGAAGGCGCCCAGTTCGCTGGCTTCGAACAGCGCCTTGAGCGGCAGCTCGACATCGCAGGCCTGGCGGCTGCGCGAGACGATCTGAGTGGCCAGCAGCGAGTGCCCGCCCAGGGCGAAGAAGTCGTCCTGCAGGCCGACGCGCGGCAGGTTCAGCACCTCACGCCAGATGGCGGCGACCTGTTGCTGCAACTCGGTGTGGGGCTCGACATGTTCGCGTTGCTGCCACACCGGTGCCGGCAGTGCCTTGCGGTCGACCTTGCCGCTGGGGCCCAGCGGCAGCTGTGCCAACGGGATAAGCTGGGCCGGCACCATGTACGCGGGCAGTTGCTCAGCCAGCACGGCCAGGACTTCGGCTGGCTGTGCACTGCCACTGTAGTAACCCACCAGCTGCGCGCCAACGGCGTCCTTGTGAATCAGCACCAGCGCCTGTTCCACACCCGGCTGTGCCAACAGGCACGCCTGCACTTCTTCTGGCTCGACGCGGAAACCCCGCACCTTTACCTGCTGGTCGAGGCGACCGAGGTATTCCAGGGCCTCAAGCTGCACCTGCCAGCGGGCGCGGTCGCCGCTGCGGTACAGGCGCTCGCCATGGCCGTCGGCCTGGGGCACGAAGCGCTCGGCAGTGAGGCCCGGGCGGCCCAGATAGCCACGGGCCAGGCCCGCGCCACCGAGGTACAACTCGCCCGGTACCCCGGGGGCGGCCAGTTCAAGCTCATCGTCCAGCACACGGCACAGCACATTGCCCAGCGGGCGGCCGATGGGCGAGCGCTCGCCGTCCTCCGCCTGGCAGTGCCAATGGGTGACGTTGATGGCGGTTTCGGTCGGGCCATAGCGGTTGTGCAACTGCACCTGCGGCAACACTTGCAGCACCCGGTCACGCAGCGCCGCAGGCAATGCTTCGCCACCGGAGAACACCCGGCGCAGGCTGCTGCAGGCGCCCGCCTGCGGCTCCTGGGCAAACACCTGCAACAGCGGCGGCACGAAGTGCAGCGTGGTCACGCCATGGGCCTGTACCAGCGCGGCGATGCGCTGCGGGTCGCGGTGTTCGCCGGGGCCGGCGAGTACAAGCTTGCAGCCGGTTACCAGCGGCCAGAAACATTCCCACACTGACACATCGAAGCTGATCGGCGCCTTTTGCATCAGCACATCGCTGTCATTCAGCGCGTAGGTGGCCTGCATCCACTGCAGGCGCTCGGCCAGCGCCGCATGGGTATTGCCCACGCCCTTGGGCTGGCCAGTGGAGCCGGAGGTGTAAATCACGTAGGCCAGGTTGTCGCCGTGCAGGTGCAGACCGGGAGCCTGGCTGGGCCAGCTGTCCAGGTGCAACTGGTCAATGGCGATGGCGCTGACCCCGTCGACCTGCGGGAGCTTGCCCAGCAGGCTGCTGTGGCTCAGCAGCAGGCCGGCGTTGCAGTCGGCGAGCATGTAGGCCAGGCGTTCGGCCGGGTAGTCGACGTCCAGCGGCACGTAGGCGCCGCCGGCCTTGAGGATGGCCAGCAGGCCAACCAGCAACTGTGGCGAACGCTCGATGGCAATGGCTACGCAGGTGTCGGGGCCGACGCCTTTGTCGCGCAGGTAATGGGCCAGGCGGTTGGCCTGCTGGTGCAGTTCGGCGTAGTCGAGGCTGCCGCCGTCCCAGGCCAGTGCAGTGCGTTGAGGGGTCCGGCGGGCCTGTTCGTTGAGCTGTTCTACCAACAGGCTTGGCGGCGCGGCAGCCGGTGCGCGGCCCCAGCCCAACAGTTGCGCGCGGCCAGGCTCGTCGAGCAATTGCACTTCGCCCAGCGGCCGCTGCGGCGCGGCGCACACCTGTTCCAGCAGGGCCAGCAGGTGATGGGCCAGACGTTTGACGGTGCTGGCTTCGAACAGCTCTGCGGCATAGTCGAAGGCCAGGCTCAGGCGGCCCTGATGGTCTTCTTCACTGTGCAACTGCAGGTCGAACTTGGCTTCGCGGCTGTGCCACGGCAGCTCCTCCGCCAACAGCCCCGGCAGGCGGCGCAGGGCCGACAGGTCGCGTTGCTGGTGGTTGAACATGACCTGGAACAGGCCTTGCTCACGGGCTTCCGGCAGGGCTTCGACCAGTTGTTCGAACGGCAGGTCCTGGTTGGCCTGCGCCTCAAGGGTGGCCTGGCGCACCTGGGCCAGCAACTGCGCGAATGGCAAGCGGCCATCGAGCTGCGCGCACAGTACCTGGGTATTGATGAAGAAGCCGACCATGCCTTGGGCTTCCAGGCGCGGGCGGTTGGCATTGGGCACACCGACACGGATGTCGGCCTGGCCGCTGTAGCGGTGCAACAGCGCCTGCCAGCCGGCCAGCAGGACCATGAACAGGCTGGCCTGCTGTTCGCGGGCCAGGCTCTTGAGTGCTTCGGCAAGCTTGGCCGGCACCTTGAGGTTGAACCGCTCAGCGCTGTACTCGCGCTGACTGGCGCGGGGGTGGTCGGTGCACAGGTCGAGCACCGGCAGTTCATCGCCCAACTGTGCTTTCCAGTACTGCAGTTGGCGCTCGGCTTCACCGGCGGCCAGCCATTGTCGCTGCCAGGTGCCGTAGTCGGCGTAACCCAGGGTCAGCGGCGCCAGACTGGCCTCCAGCCCCTGGCAGCGGGCCGCGTAAAGCTTGGCGAATTCATCCAGCAGGATGTTCAGCGACCAGCCGTCAGCGACGATGTGGTGCAGGGTCACCCATAGCTGATGGTCTTCGTCATCCAGGCGTGCCAGGGTCACCCGCAGCAACGGGCCCTGGGTCAGGTCGAACGGCTGACGGGCCTCGGCTTCACGCTCGGCCCTGACCTGCTCGGGGGTTTGGCCTTCGAGGCCCAGGCGGTGCAGGCTGAACGGCTGTTGCGGCAAGATGCGTTGCAGGGCCAGGCCGTTTTCTTCGCAGAATACGGTGCGCAGGGATTCGTGACGCACCACCAGCATCTGGAAGGCGGCTTCCAGGGCGCTTTCATCCAGCTCGCCGCGCAGTTGCAGGCCGGCCGGGATGTTGTAGGCGGCCGATTGTGGCTGCAACTGCCACGTCAGCCACAAGCGGTTTTGCGCCAGCGACTGGGGCAAGGCCTGGGCGCGTTCCAGCGTTGCGATGGTGGCGGTGCCGGCTGCGCCTTCAGCGATGATCGAGGCCACGGCGTTACTGTAATCAGCCAGCACTGGCACTTCGAACAGGGTGCGCAGGCTCAGGTTGATGCCCAGCTCATCGGCCAGGCGTGCGGTGGCCTGGGTGGCGGCGATGGAGTTGCCGCCCAGCAGCAGGAAGTGGTCGTCTGCTGCAACCGCCTCCAGCTTGAGGATGTCGCGCCACACGGCGGCGATGCGTGTTTGCAGTTCATCGCCACCAGCCGCGCTTGCAGCGGCTTCGCTCACATCAGGGAAGCGGGCGTAGCAGTCCAGGCTGCCATCGTCCATGCGCAGGCGGCAGGCCGAGCGCTGCAGCTTGCCACTGGAGGTCTTGGGCAGCGCGCCCGGGTTCAGCAACAGGACCACAGCCGGGGCCTGGCGGCAGGCGTCGGCGATCACCTGGCGCAGGGTTTTGATCAGGTCCTGGGGCTTGATTGCCTTTTGCACGTTGCGGCTGATCTCCACCGCCACGCCGATACCCTCCTCGCCCCGCTGCTCGACGGCAAACACTGCCACCCGGCCCTTGCGCAGCACCTCGACCTCGCGTTCGAGGGTTTTTTCCAGGTCCTGCGGGTACAGGTTCTGGCCGCGCACGATCAGCATGTCTTTCAGGCGCCCGGTGACAAACACCTCACCGTCGCGCATGAAGCCCAGGTCACCGGTGCGCAGCCAGGTCTGGCCGTCCATCTCGACGAAGGTGCGGGCACTGGCCTCGGGGTTGCGCCAGTAACCCAGGGCGATGCTCGGGCCACCGGCCCAGATTTCGCCGACCTGGTTGTCGCCCAGCGCCTGCAGGTGCTGCGGCTCGACGATACGTACCGCGTGACCGGGCTGCGGGTAGCCGCAGCTCATCAGCACGCTGCCTTTGCCCGGCTCGGCACGGTTGGCGGCGAAGGCTTCGGCGTCCAGTTCCAGCGCGGCGATGCCCTGGCCACGGCGGCTGCCGCTGACGAACAGGGTGGCTTCGGCCAGGCCGTAGCTGGCGAAGTAGCTCTGCGGTTCGAAGCCGCAGGCCCGGAACTTGTCGGCGAACGTCGCCAGGCTGTCCTGGCGGATCGGCTCGGAGCCGGAATAGGCCACGCGCCAGCGGCTCAGGTCGAGACCGGCCAACGAGGCCTCGCTGACCCGCTCGCTGCACAGGCGGTAGGCAAAGTCGGGGCCACCGCTGATGGTACCGCCATACTCGCTGATGGCCTGCAACCAGCGCTGCGGCCGGGCCAGGAAATAACCCGGCGACATCAGCACGCACGGCACGCCGCTGAAGATCGGCTGCAGCAGGCCGCCAATCAGGCCCATGTCGTGGTACAGCGGCAACCAGCTGACGATCACGTCGTCGGGGTTGAGGTCGATGCCGAAGCCCTGGCGGATCAACTGCTCGTTGGCCACCAGGTTGCCATGGCTGACCTGCACGCCCTTGGGCAGCGCAGTGGAGCCAGAGGTGTACTGCAGGAAGGCAATGTCATCACCTTGCAGCGCGGGCTCGCGCCAGTCCGCGGCCAGCGCCGGGTCCAGGCCGTCCACCGCCAGCAGTTCAGGGCCGTTGTCCGCCGCCAGCGCTTCCAGGCCTTGCAGGCTGCCGTGCAACGCCGCGACCGTCAGCAGCAGGCGCGGCTCGGCATCGTCGATGATCGACAGCAAACGTTCCTGGTGATGCTGACGCGCAGACTCCGGCGGGTAAGCCGGCACCGCGATCACCCCGGCATACAGGCAACCGAAGAACGCCGCCACGTAGTCCGGACCACTGGGGAACAACAGCACCGCACGGTCGCCGAAGCCGGCACGGGCCTGCAAGGCGGCGGCGATGGTGCGTGCGCGCTGGTCGAGGTCCCGGTAACTGAGCACGGCCTGCTCGCCGGGGGCGTCGGCCAGAAAGCGCAAGGCGATCTTGTCCGGGGTCTGCGCAGCGCGTTGCGCCAGTGCCTGGACCAGCGAGAGCGGGAGTTCGAAGGCGTCCGTCATGGGGTGTTCCTGCCAGTGTCTGTTGGGGCGTGCCGGCTGCTCCGCGAACGTGGGCGGACAGCGAGTGGCGACCGAGGATGTACACAGGAGAACGGATGGGCGGGGGCAGAAATTAGCGGGGATTACGCGGTGCCAGAAGGGGCCAAGGGTGAACCGTTTCACACTGCGGGCTTAGAACTGAAAGATACAGATACTAATTACGTTTCGTATTTGACAATCATTATCATTCTGAATAGCTTGTCGCACGTCGTAGGAAGCTTCCCAGCCTTGGGGGCCTCCTTTCCCCTCTGTGACAAGGTGATTTCCATGGCGGAACAACTATCCACAAGTAAGTGCGATTCACCATTACTGCAGGCCTTCGTCGACAATCGCAGCATCCTGGTCAAGATCGCCGCCCGCATCACCGGCTGCCGCTCGCGCGCCGAAGATGTGGTGCAGGATGCCTTTTTCCGGCTCAACGCCGCCCCGCAGATCACCTCGTCGTTCAAGGCGCAGCTCAGCTACCTGTTCCAGATTGTGCGCAACCTGGCGATTGACCACTACCGTAAGCAGGCGATGGAGCTGAAGTACTCCGGCAGCGAGGAGGAAGGCCTGAACGTGGTCCTCCAGAACGCCTCGCCCGAAGCGACCCACATCAACCTCGCCGCGCTGGACGACATTGCCGAGGCGCTGAACGAACTGCCGCAGCGTACCCGCTATGCGTTCGAGATGTACCGCCTGCATGGCGTACCGCAGAAGGACATTGCCAAGGAGCTGGGGGTGTCGCCGACACTGGTCAACTTCATGATCCGCGATGCGCTGGTGCATTGCCGCAAGACGGCCAATCGGCAGGCCTGAGGCTTCAGGTTCGCGCCGATAGGGCTGCTGCGCAGCCCATCGCCGGCAAGCCAGCTCCCACCTCGACCGCATCAACCTCAGGCCATGCGCTATCCCGTGTGGGAGCCGGCTTGCCGGCGATGGGCCGCAATGCGCCCCTTGGGACTCAAGCCAGCTTGCAGCGATCGAAAAACCGTTCCCGCCCCAGAATCATCAGCGCCGCACGCTTGTGTGGGAAGTCGAATTCCTTGTCGCAATGGAAGCACTGGTCGTGCATGTAGCCGATCATCTTGCCGTTGTCGGCACGTGGCTCAGCCACCACCCGCTGGGTACGCGGGTCATCCAGGAACAGGTAGTGCACCAGCGCCGATAGCCAGCTGGCCACCTTGTGCGGCCCGCGATGGTTCTCCTCCCCGACCAGCATGTGAATGCCGCGGTCGTAGTCATCGGCCGCGTAGAACGGCGCAATGCGATCTTCCTTGGCCCAGTACGCCTCGAAGTAGGCAAACGGCTCATCATCAAAGCAGCCGATCAGTGTCAGGGTATGCGGGTCGGCCTCCAGCTTGCCCAGGTACTCGCGGTGCTGCGCCAGCGTGCCGCCCTCCTGCCAGAACGCATCCACCCGCGGGTTGTTCTGCCAGCGGTTGAAACGCTCCAGGTCGTGCTCGATCTCCAGCGTGCGCAGCGACACCCAGCTACCCAGGCGCGCATCGAAGCGCCGGTACACCTCACCGCGGGGCTTGGGCGCGCGGCGCGGGTGACGCTTGCCGTTGCTGATCTGCATCTGCTGCGGGTACACCGAGGCCAGCGCATCACCCAGCCATGGTTGTGGCAGCTGCCAGAACAGCGCCCGCTCGCACAGGTACTGGCCAGCTTGCTCAGCCACCAGCAGCAAGCCACTGGCCAGTGCCTGGGGCTGTACCTCGGGCAAGTGCCAGACCAGGCGCTGGCAGCCGGTATCGCGGGAAAGCAGCCAGTAGCAGGCAGCCCACAAGGCTTGATAGGGGCGCTCATCGCAGGCGCGCTCGAGGTGGACGTGCAAGGTAGCGCCCGCCTCCAGGCGCACCTGGATCAGTGGGCGGCCTTCGAGGGTGAGGCTTAGCCAGCTGTCACCCTCCTCGGCACTGAGGCTGCGCCAGCGTGGCGGTGACTGGGGCTGCGAAGCGGCATCAAACGGCATGGGCTGGACTCACGAAAATGAAGAAAAGGCTCACTGTTGAGAACGTTGCCGCAGTGCGTGAATTTAGTCTTGGGGGACCGAGACGGTAATGCGATAGGGCTCGAAGATCCGTGCCAGTTCACCGCTGTCACGCAGGTCACGCAGCAGGCCGGCAAACGACTGCTCGCCGATAGGGGCACCCGGGCGCAGCAAGGCGTAGTGGTGATAGACCTGGTCGATGCGTTGCGAAGGCACCAGCTGCGCCTTGCTGGCCGGGTTGCGCGCCAGGAAATCACTGAGGTAGGAGCGCGTGACCAGGGCGATATCGGCGCGGCCGGCCTGCACCATCAGCAGGTTGCTGTCGTGGGAGTAGGTCAGGGTCGCGTTGTAGGCTTCGCGCAGGTAGTCGGGGTCGGAGTTGAAGCGGGCGAACGCGTAGTGGTAGCCGTTGAACAATGCCAGGCGCTTGTCACTCAGGTCGTCGAAGTAATGCGGGTCGCTGCCATTGGCCTGGCGGGCAACGAACACTTCGGCATCCTCCAGGCCCATGTCGACGGTCTGGTGGGCAATCTGCTCCCAGCCCCATTGTGGGTTCTCGAAAATCGCCATGTCGGTGCGGCCTTGCTGGAAGTCACCAAAACGCCGCTGGATGGAAGTGGGCACCAGGACGAAGTGATAACCCTGCTGCAAGCGGTTGAGCGCGTCGACCAGTTGCGGCAACAGGCCGGTGTCGGCCCCCTGTTCAGGGCGCACCGTGTAGGGCGGGAAATGCGCCGCGCCAATCTTCACCTCGACGGCGTCGGCAGCCCATGCCGGCACCGCCAGCCAATACACGGCCAGCAACATCAGGGTGGACAAGGCCTTGGGGCCGGGTGCTGGAGTCAAGACGGACGCTCATCACGGTTCATGCCTGGGTCCGCTTAAGCTAGGCGTTTTCCGGAAGCGGCACAACTGCTGGTGCGCGCTCTTTGTGACAAAGCAGGCGGCAATATGCCAGGGGGTGCCGTATGCGCGGAGTTTGGCTACGCTCTAGCAGGATCTGCAAGGGAGCCTGGTATGGGCCATTGGTTGGTGATCGACCTGGAAGCCACCACCGACGAGGGTGGGTGGCCGGTAACAGAAATGGAAGTCATTGAAATCGGCGCCAGCCTGGTTACCCGCGAAGGCCGCGAGGTCGACCACTTTCAGTGTTTCGTGCGGCCACGGCGGCGGCCACAGCTGACCCCTTTTTGCCGCGAACTGACGCACATAAGCCAGGCCGATGTGGACAGCGCTGCGCCGTTTCGCGATGTGTGGGCAATCTTCGAGCGCTGGCTCGGGCCCCACCGTGAGCAGCTTCAGGCCTGGGTCAGCTGGGGCGACTACGACCGCCAGCAACTGCACCAGGAATGGCAGCTTCACGGGCTCGACAGCCTGCTACGGACCTTGCCGCACATCAATCTCAAGCAACGCTTTGCCAAGGCTCGCCACCTGCAGCGCCCCACAGGGCTGAACGGTGCACTGCACCTGGCCGGCATGCACTTTTGCGGGCAGCAGCACCGGGCCCTTGAAGATGCGCGCAACACGGCGCGGCTTTTACCGTTGACCCTGCCCGCCAGCAGCCCCTGAAAGCAGATGACGAGGCCTGTGGGCTTGGGCATACTGGCCAGCCCTTTTTCATCCCCCTTTTCAGGAGTCGCCCATGTTCCAGGTCAACGAGTACTTCAACGGCACCGTCAAGTCGATCGCATTCGCGGGCGAAGAAGGCCCGGCTACTGTCGGCGTCATGGCCCCGGGCGAATACGAGTTCGGCACTGCCAAGCGCGAGATCATGCACGTGGTATCGGGCGCGCTGACCGTGAAGCTGCCAGGCAGCGACAACTGGGAAACCTTCAATGCGGGCGACAAGTTCAATGTTGCCGCCAACAGCAAGTTCCAGCTGCAGGTGAAGGTGGATACCGCTTACCTGTGCGAGTACCGCGACTAAGCATCAGCCTGTGCCGGCCTCTTCGCGGGCATGCCCGCGAAGAATCCAGCACTAATCCTTCAGGAAATCAGCAACGCGTTCCGCCGCCGACTGCAGATGCTGCTCATGGCTGAACCCCGAGGCTTTCAACGGCTTCAGGTCATGGTCCCCCGCCACTAGCCAGCTCACTTCGATTGCCGGCGACAACGCATACCCCGCCACCGCCTCGCGGTTACCCAGCGCATCCCGTTCGCCCTGCACGATCAATGTCGGGGTTTTCAGCCCGGCCAGGTGCTCCACACGTGGCTTCTCGGGTTTACCCACCGCATAGAACGGATAGCCCAGGCACACCAGCGCATCCGCGTCCAGTTCGTCGGCCAACAGGCTCGCCATGCGCCCGCCCATGGACTTGCCACCCACGGCCAGCTTGCCCGCGACCAAAGGTCGCACCTGCCGGTACACCTCGCGCCAGCATTCCAGCAGCACTTTCTGCGGGTTCGGCGGCCGTTTGCCGCCGGTAACCCTGCGCTCGGCCATGTACGGGAACTCGAAGCGCACTACCGCCACCCCAAGCGCCGCAAGCCTTTGCGCCATTTCGTCCATGAACCCGCTGTCCATCGGCGCACCTGCGCCGTGGGCCAGGATCAGGCAGCCCTTGTAGCCGTCGTTGCCCTGCGCCTGTGGAGGATCGCAGCGCAAGCCTGGGACATTTCCGACCTTCGCCCATTGATCCCCGTCAATACCGGCACTTTGCCCATTAATCATGCTTGCCTCGCTGTAAAGCCTGCCAAATAACCGTGGATGGGAACCCATACATGAACACAACCAGCAGTACCGCCTATAACTACAAGGTGGTCCGCCAATTCGCCATCATGACGGTGGTGTGGGGAATCGTCGGGATGGGGCTCGGCGTCTTCATCGCCGCCCAGCTCGCCTGGCCTTCCCTCAACTTCGACCTCCCCTGGACCAGCTTTGGCCGCCTGCGCCCCCTGCATACCAATGCGGTGATCTTCGCTTTCGGCGGCTGCGCGCTGTTCGCCACCTCCTATTATTCGGTGCAACGCACCTGCCAGACCACCCTGTTTGCACCGCGCCTGGCCGCGTTCACCTTCTGGGGCTGGCAACTGGTGATCCTGCTGGCGGCCATCAGCCTGCCACTGGGCTACACCAGCTCCAAGGAATACGCCGAACTGGAATGGCCGATCGATATCCTGATCACCATCGTCTGGGTGGGCTATGCCATCGTGTTCTTCGGCACGCTGATGAAGCGCAACACCAAGCACATCTACGTGGGTAACTGGTTCTTCGGTGCCTTCATCCTCACCGTGGCGTTACTGCACATCGTCAACAACCTGGAACTGCCGGTCAGCCTGACCAAGTCGTACTCGGTGTACGCTGGCGCCACCGATGCCATGGTGCAGTGGTGGTACGGCCACAACGCAGTAGGCTTCTTCCTGACTGCGGGCTTCCTGGGGATGATGTACTACTACGTGCCCAAGCAGGCCGAACGCCCGGTGTATTCCTATCGCCTGTCGATCGTGCACTTCTGGGCGCTGATCACCCTGTACATCTGGGCAGGCCCGCACCACCTGCACTACACCGCCCTGCCCGACTGGGCGCAGTCGCTGGGCATGGTGATGTCGCTGATCCTGCTGGCACCGAGCTGGGGCGGCATGATCAACGGCATGATGACCCTGTCGGGCGCCTGGCACAAACTGCGCAGCGACCCGATCCTGCGCTTCCTGGTGGTATCGCTGGCGTTCTACGGCATGTCCACCTTCGAAGGGCCGATGATGGCCATCAAGACGGTCAACGCCCTGTCCCACTACACCGACTGGACCATCGGCCACGTGCATGCCGGCGCCCTCGGCTGGGTGGCAATGATCTCGATCGGTGCGCTGTACCACACCATCCCGAAAGTGTTCGGCAAGGAACGCATGTACAGCCTTGGCCTGATCAACGCGCACTTCTGGCTGGCCACCATCGGCACCGTGCTTTACATCGCCTCGATGTGGGTCAACGGCATCGCCCAGGGCCTGATGTGGCGCGCAGTCAACAGCGACGGCACGCTCACCTATTCGTTCGTGGAAACCCTGGTGGCCAGCCACCCAGGCTTTGTCGTGCGCTTCGTCGGCGGCGCGATCTTCCTCAGCGGCATGTTCCTGATGGCCTGGAACACCTGGCGCACCGTGCGTTCGCCAGCGCTTGACGTCGCCCCTGCGAACGCCCAGTTGGCTTGAGGAGAAACGCCTGATGAAACATGAAGTCATCGAGAAAAACGTCGGCCTGATGGCCCTGCTGATGGTGTTCGCCGTCAGTATCGGCGGCCTGACCCAGATCGTCCCGCTGTTCTTCCAGGACGTCACCAACAAGCCGGTGGAAGGCATGAAACCCTACACCGCGCTGCAACTGGAAGGCCGCGATATCTACATCCGCGAAGGTTGTGTGGGCTGCCACTCGCAGATGATCCGCCCGTTCCGCGCCGAAACCGAGCGCTACGGCCACTACTCGGTGGCCGGCGAGAGCGTGTGGGACCACCCGTTCCTGTGGGGCTCCAAGCGCACCGGGCCGGACCTGGCCCGTGTTGGCGGCCGTTACTCGGACGACTGGCACCGCGCGCACCTGTACAACCCGCGCAACGTGGTGCCGGAGTCGAAGATGCCGTCGTACCCGTGGCTGGTCGCCCAGCAGGTCGACAACAGCCACACCGACGTCAAGATGCGCACCTTGCGCACCCTGGGCGTGCCGTATTCCGACGACGACATTGCCGGCGCCCGCGACGCGGTCAAGGGCAAGACCGAGATGGATGCACTGGTCGCCTACCTGCAGGTGCTCGGCACCGCGATCAAGAACAAGAGGTGAGTGCGATGGAAATGGACATCGGCATGATCCGCGGCCTGGGCACCCTGGTGGTAATGATCGCCTTTATCGGCCTCTCCCTGTGGGTATTCAACCGCCGCCGCGACCGTGATTTCGCCGAAGCGCGCCTGCTGCCCTTCGTCGACGACCACCTGCCCACTAGCGGGCAGGAACCTGCTGCCACGACTGCTGCAAGGAGTAACGGGCAATGACCACCTTCTGGAGTACGTACATCAGCGTACTGACCATCGGTAGCCTGATCGGTCTGACCTGGCTGCTGCTCGCCACCCGCAAGGGCGAGAGCAAGAACACCACCGATCAGACCATGGGCCACAGCTTCGACGGCATCGAGGAGTACGACAACCCGCTGCCCAAGTGGTGGTTCTGGCTGTTCGTCGGCACCCTGGTGTTCTCGGTCGGCTACCTCATCCTCTACCCGGGCCTGGGCAACTGGAAAGGCATCCTGCCGGGCTATGAAAATGGCTGGACCGGCGTCAACGAATGGCAAAAGGAAATGGACAAGGCTGACGCCAGGTTCGGCCCGATCTTCGCCAAATACGCCGCCATGCCCGTAGAAGAAGTGGCCAAGGACCCGCAGGCGCTGAAGATGGGCGGCCGCCTGTTTGCCTCCAACTGCTCGGTGTGCCACGGCTCGGACGCCAAGGGTGCCTTCGGCTTCCCCAACCTCACCGACAAGGATTGGCGCTGGGGCGGCGAAGCAGAAACCATCAAGGCTTCGATCATGAATGGCCGTCATGGCGTGATGCCAGCGTGGGCCGAGGTGATCGGTGATCAGGGCGTGGCCGATGTGGCCGCATTCGTGCTGACCAACCTTGACGGCCGCAGCCTGCCTGAAGGGAACAAGGCCGACGTGGTCAAGGGCAAGGAGATCTTCGCTGCCAACTGCGTGGCTTGCCACGGGCCTGAAGGCAAGGGTACCCCTGCCATGGGCGCACCCGACCTGACCCACCCGCAGGCGTTCATCTACGGCTCGAGCTTTGCCCAGCTGCAGCAGACCATTCGTTATGGTCGCCAAGGGCAGATGCCGGCGCAGGCCGATATCCAGGGCAACGACAAGGTGCACCTGCTGGCGGCTTATGTGTATAGCCTGTCGCAAGATAGCGCTGCTGAAACGGTGACCTCCAAGTAGTACCCCGGGGCTGCTTTGCGGCCCATTCGCAGCACAAGGCTGCTCCTGCAGGGATCGCGTAACAACTGTAGGAGCAGCCTTGTGCTGCGAATGGCTGCAAAGCAGCCCCTCTCCCCGCTCTACCCCCTCCTTGCACCCCCTCCGAACACAACTAAGCTTGTTGCCTCAGTGGGCTTCGCTCCGAAAAGACCGAAGCAGACGCGGCGCATAGCCTGTCGCCGCCCCCGAAAAAAGCTTGACCGATCGATCAGAAAAAGGTGAAAAACGGTACACATTACAAATATTTATTTGTGTACAATCGTCCAGACCCGATCACTGCGGGACATCAGTGAACGGGCCCGGACACGGGTCGGCGTACCAAAGTTGCGTTGCAGTAGCCTTGCTGGTTATCAATACTGGCGCCGATTTTTCGACCAACAAGAACATTAAAACCGTGGAACCTTAGAATGAGCACAGCAATCAGTCCGACTGCTTATAACTATAAGGTCGTCCGCCAGTTCGCCATCATGACGGTGGTCTGGGGGATCCTTGGCATGGGCCTCGGCGTCTTCATCGCCTCGCAGCTGGTATGGCCGCAACTGAACCTGGACCTGCCCTGGACCAGCTTCGGCCGCCTGCGCCCGCTGCACACCAACCTGGTGATCTTCGCCTTCGGGGGCTGTGCGCTGTTCGGCACCAGCTACTACGTGGTGCAGCGCACCTGCCAGACCCGGCTGATCTCCGACAGCATGGCCGCCTTCACCTTCTGGGGCTGGCAGGCGGTGATCCTCGGCGCGCTGATCACCCTGCCGATGGGCTACACCACCACCAAGGAATACGCCGAGCTCGAATGGCCGCTGGCGATCCTGCTGGCCATCGTCTGGGTCACCTACGGGCTGGTGTTCTTCGGCACCATCGTCAAGCGCAAGACCAAGCACATCTATGTCGGCAACTGGTTCTACGGGGCCTTCATCGTGGTTACCGCGATGCTGCACATCGTCAACCACATCTCGCTGCCGGTCAGCCTGTTCAAGTCGTACTCGGCCTACGCCGGTGCCACCGACGCGATGATCCAGTGGTGGTACGGCCACAACGCCGTGGGCTTCTTCCTCACCACCGGCTTCTTGGGGATGATGTACTACTTCGTACCCAAGCAGGCCGAGCGGCCGATCTACTCGTACCGCCTGTCCATCGTGCACTTCTGGGCGCTGATCACCCTCTACATATGGGCAGGCCCGCACCACCTGCACTACACCGCACTGCCCGACTGGGCGCAGTCGCTGGGCATGGTGATGTCGATCATCCTGCTGGCACCCAGCTGGGGCGGCATGATCAACGGCATGATGACCCTGTCCGGTGCCTGGCACAAACTGCGCACCGACCCGATCCTGCGCTTTTTGGTCGTCTCGCTGGCGTTCTACGGCATGTCCACCTTCGAAGGCCCGATGATGGCCATCAAGACCGTGAACTCCCTGTCGCATTACACCGACTGGACCATCGGCCACGTCCACGCCGGCGCGCTCGGCTGGGTGGCAATGATCTCGATCGGCGCCGTGTACCACATGATCCCGAAACTCTACGGCCGCGAGCAGATGCACAGCATCGGCCTGATCAACGCGCACTTCTGGCTGGCCACCATCGGCACCGTGCTGTACATCGCCTCGATGTGGGTCAACGGCATTACCCAAGGCCTGATGTGGCGCGCCATCAACGATGACGGCACCCTCACCTACTCCTTCGTCGAAGCCCTGCAGGCCAGCCACCCTGGCTATATCGTCCGCGCCCTGGGCGGTGCGTTCTTCGCCAGCGGCATGCTGCTGATGGCCTACAACGTGTTCCGTACCGTACGTGCCGCCAACCCGGCACAGGCTGAGGAAGCCGCCAAGATCGTCGTTGTGGGAGCGCACTGATGAAGCATGAAGCCGTCGAGAAGAACATAGGCCTGCTGGCCTTCTTCATGGTCATCGCCGTCAGCGTCGGTGGCCTGACCCAGATCGTCCCCCTGTTTTTCCAGGACGTCACCAACAAGCCGGTTGAAGGCATGAAGCCGCGCACCGCGTTGGAGGTGGAAGGCCGCGATATCTACATCCGCGAGGGCTGCGTAGGCTGCCATTCGCAGATGATCCGCCCGTTCCGCGCCGAAACCGAGCGCTACGGCCACTACTCGGTGGCCGGTGAGAGCGTGTGGGACCACCCGTTCCTGTGGGGCTCCAAGCGTACCGGGCCGGACCTGGCCCGCGTTGGCGGCCGCTACTCCGATGACTGGCACCGTGCGCACTTGTACAACCCGCGCAACGTGGTGCCGGAATCGAAGATGCCGTCCTATCCGTGGCTGGTCGAGAACAAGCTCGATGGCAAGGACACCGCGAAGAAGCTGGAGGTGCTGCGCACACTCGGTACCCCGTACACCGATGCCGACATTGCCGGCGCGCGTGACGCGGTCAAGGGCAAGACCGAAATGGACGCCATCGTCGCGTACCTGCAGGGTCTTGGCACCATCATCAAGAGCAAACGGTGACGCTGATGGATATCGGGATGATTCGCGGCCTGGGCACCGTCGTGGTGATGGTGGCCTTCGTGGGCCTGGCGCTATGGGTGTTCAACCCACGGCGTAAAAAGGACTTCGACGAAGCGACCCAACTGCCCTTCGCGGATGACCCCGAGGCCACCCGGCACGTCGAGCAAGCAAAAGCTTCTGGGAGCAAAAAACAATGACAACCTTCTGGAGTCTGTACGTTACCGTCCTGACCCTGGGCACCATCTTCTCGTTGACCTGGCTGCTGCTGTCGACCCGCAAGGGCCAGCGTGAAGAGGTCACCGACGAAACCGTCGGGCATGCCTTCGATGGCATCGAGGAATACGACAACCCGCTGCCAAAATGGTGGTTCTGGCTGTTCGTCGGCACTATCATCTTTGCGCTCGGCTACCTGGTGCTGTACCCGGGCCTGGGCAACTGGAAAGGCATCCTGCCGGGCTACTCGTACCTGGATAACGACAAGCAGACCGAGTTTTCCAACGGCCAGCCAGGCTGGACCGGCGTGCACGAGTGGGAAAAGGAAATGGCCAAGGCCGACGCCCGCTTCGGTCCGATCTTCGCCAAGTTCGCCGCCATGCCCATCGAAGAGGTGGCTAAGGACCCGCAGGCACTGAAAATGGGCGCGCGGCTGTTCGCTTCCAACTGCTCGGTATGCCACGGTTCCGACGCCAAGGGCGCCTTCGGCTTCCCTAACCTGACCGACAACGACTGGCGCTGGGGCGGCGAGCCGGAAACCATCAAGACCACCATCATGGGCGGCCGCCACGGCGTAATGCCGGCCTGGGCTGAAGTGATCGGTGATCAGGGCGTGGCCGACGTAGCTGCATTCGTGGTCAGCAAGCTCGATGGCCGCACCCTGCCTGAGGGCGCGAAGGCCGACGCCGAGAACGGCCAGAAGATCTTCGCCGCCAACTGCGTGGCCTGCCACGGGCCAGAAGGCAAAGGTACCCCAGCCATGGGTGCACCGAACCTGACCCACCCACAGGCGTTCATCTACGGTTCGAGCTTTGCCCAGCTGCAGCAGACCATTCGCTATGGTCGCCAAGGCCAGATGCCCGCCCAGGAACAGTTGCAGGGTAATGACAAAGTGCACCTGCTGGCGGCTTATGTTTACAGCCTGTCGCAACGGGACCAGGCGCAGGCCAAGGCCGAGTAAGCAGGCCTGGCCTCTTCGCGGGCTTGCCCGCTCCCATAGTTGCTCACCATTCTTGAGGTCGGTGCAGTTCCTGTGGGAGCGGGCAAGCCCGCGAAGAGGCCGGTGCAGCCAGTGCATTTCTGGCAGGCTGATGACCTGGATCAATTGACACCCGCCATAACACGATTCATACCACGAACCCAACGCGACTAAAGGTCGCAGTGCGGCCCCATACTGCCATCAGCGGCGTATCATGGACCGCAGAGCGCTAGCAGATTGCGCGAGACTGCGGCCGGCACGCACTGGCCGCGGCGTTTCTCCACTGCCGTGGGACTTGATGATGAGCAAGCAAATTCCGGTACATGATGTGACCCCGCCTGCCAGCAAAGGGAAGGATTCCGTCGACCTCTACGCCTCCCGGGAAAAAATCTACACCCGCGCCTTCACCGGCCTGTTCCGTCGCCTGCGCATGGTCGGCGGTGCGGTGCTGTTTTTGCTGTACTTCGGCACCGTGTGGCTGAACTGGGGCGGCCACCAGGCCGTATGGTGGAACCTGCCCGAGCGCAAGTTCTACATCTTCGGCGCCACCATCTGGCCGCAGGACTTCATCCTGCTGTCGGGCATCCTGATCGTCGCCGCCTTCGGCCTGTTCTTCGTCACCGTGTACGCAGGCCGCGTATGGTGCGGCTACACCTGCCCGCAAAGCGTGTGGACGTGGATTTTCATGTGGTGCGAAAAGGTCACCGAAGGCGACCGCAACCAGCGCATGAAGCTCGACAAAGCCCCCATGAGCAGCAACAAGTTCCTGCGCAAGTTTGCCAAGCACAGCCTGTGGCTGCTGATCGGCTTTGTCACCGGCATGACCTTTGTCGGCTATTTCTCGCCCATCCGCGAGCTGGTCATCGAATTCTTCACCGGTCAGGCCGATGGCTGGGCCTACTTCTGGGTCGGCTTCTTCACCCTCGCCACCTACGGCAACGCCGGCTGGCTGCGCGAGCAGGTGTGCGTGTACATGTGCCCCTATGCACGCTTCCAGAGCGTGATGTTCGACAAGGACACGCTGATCGTGTCTTACGACCCGCGTCGTGGCGAAACCCGCGGGCCACGTAAAAAAGACACCGACTACAAGGCCCAAGGCCTGGGCGACTGCATAGACTGCACAATGTGTGTTCAAGTCTGCCCCACCGGCATCGACATCCGTGACGGCCTGCAGATCGAGTGCATCGGTTGCGCTGCTTGTATCGATGCCTGCGACAGCATCATGGACAAGATGAACTACCCCAAGGGGCTGATCAGCTACACCACCGAACACAACCTGTCCGGGCAAAAAACCCACATGCTGCGCCCACGCCTGATCGGCTATGCCGCAGTGCTGCTGGTGATGATCATTGGCCTTGCGACTGCCTTCGCCACCCGCTCGCTGGTTGGCTTCGACGTCAGCAAGGACCGCGTGCTGTACCGCGAGAACGCCCAGGGCCGGATCGAAAACGTGTACAGCCTGAAAGTGATGAACAAGGACCAGCGCGACCACGTCTACGTACTGGACGCTGCCGGCCTGCCAGACCTCAAGCTTGAAGGCCAGCGCGAGATCCGCGTGGCTGCCGGTGATATCGTCAGCCTGCCGGTGCAGCTGTCGGTAGCGCCCGAGAAACTGCCATCGACCACCAACGAAATCACCTTCACCCTCAAAAGCGCCGACGACAGCGACGCCCAGGTTGAAGCCAAGAGCCGCTTCATCGGCCCACAGATCCGCTGAGAGAGATAACGCACAATGCCTGCCGCTACCGCCGCCAGCCCTTGGTACAAGCACCTCTGGCCCTGGATCATCATCGGCATCCTCACCACCTCGGTGTGCCTGAGCCTGACCATGGTCAGCATTGCCGTGCGCAACCCGGACAACCTGGTGAACGACAACTACTACGAGGCCGGCAAAGGCATCAACCGTTCGCTGGACCGCGAACTGCTGGCGCAGCAACTGAGCCTGAAGGCCACCGTGCACCTGGACGAGTTGACCGGCGAAGTGGACCTGCGCCTGACCGGCAGCAGTGGCCCGCAAAACCTGGAGC
This sequence comes from Pseudomonas sp. BN505, assembly GCF_029873175.1. Classification (NCBI taxonomy): domain Bacteria; kingdom Pseudomonadati; phylum Pseudomonadota; class Gammaproteobacteria; order Pseudomonadales; family Pseudomonadaceae; genus Pseudomonas; species Pseudomonas sp. BN505. The sequence continues at coordinate 49,440 of NZ_SSOI01000022.1, read as the reverse complement.
TGAACCTGATTTCGCCCACCCAGCCGGAGAAGGACCGCAAGGTACTGCTGAGCAGGGTCGACGCGGGGCGCTATGTGGGGCAGCTGGAGGACAAGGTCGACGGGCGCCGCTTTGTCGAGCTGCTGGGCAGTGAAGGTGGCCAGGTGTGGCGCTTGTTCGAAGAGGAAAAAGTGGAGCATGGTGTGACCTTGCAGCTGGGTGACGAAGCTATCCAAGGCGCTGAGCACCTGTAGGAGCGGCCTCGTGTCGCGAAAGGGCTGCACAGCAGCCCCGGCAACCTATGCTGCGAAGCTGAAATCCTGGGGCCGCTTCGCGACCCTTTCGCGGCACAAGGCCGCTCCTACAGGGGTGCGTGCCCGACCGGCCGATTTGTGTAAGGCAATGATGTGATGACCCAGCCCACCCCCTGCTACCACTGCGCCCTGCCCGTCCCCGCCGGCAGCCGCTTTACCGCCGTGGTCCTCGGCGAGCCCCGGCAGTTCTGCTGCCCCGGCTGCCAGGCGGTGGCCGAGTCGATCGTCGCCGGTGGCCTGGAGCACTACTACCAGCACCGCAGTGACAACAGCGCCAACCCCGAGGCCCTGCCCAGGCAGTTGCAAGACGAACTGGCCCTGTACGACCGCAGCGACGTGCAGCAAACCTTCGTCCGCCACCAGGGCGAGCTGGCCGAAACTACCCTGCTGGTCGAAGGCATCAGCTGCGCCGCCTGCGGCTGGCTGATCGAGAAGCACCTGCGCAACCTGCCCGGCGTCGCCGAGGCGCGCCTTAACTTGTCCAACCACCGCCTGCTGCTGAGCTGGGACGACAAGCAACTGCCGCTGTCACACCTGCTCGCCGAGTTGCGCCAGATCGGTTACGCCGCCCACCCCTACCAGCCCGACAAGGCCGCCGAGCAACTGGCCCAAGAGAACCGTAGCGCTTTGCGCCGCCTGGGCGTGGCCGGGCTGCTGTGGTTCCAGGCAATGATGGCGACCATGGCCACCTGGCCGGAATTCAACATCGACCTGTCACCTGAACTGCACACGATCCTGCGCTGGGTGGCCCTGTTCCTGACCATCCCCATCGTCTTCTACAGCTGCGCGCCGTTCTTCAAAGGCGCAGCACGCGACCTGCGCACACGCCACCTGACCATGGACGTTTCGGTGTCGCTGGCCATCGCCCTGGCTTTCGGCGCCGGCATCTGGACCGCGATCACCGGCAGCGGTGAGCTGTATTTCGACACCGTGGGCATGTTCGCCCTGTTCCTGCTCACCGGCCGCTACCTGGAGCGCCGTGCCCGCGAACGCACGGCTGCGGCCACCGCGCAGCTGGTCAACCTGCTGCCGGCCTCGTGCCTGCGCCTGGACGCCCTCGGCCGCAGCGAGCGCATTCTGCTCAGCGAGCTGCACTGCGGTGACACGGTGCAGGTGCTGCCCGGCGCGGTTATCCCCGCCGACGGGCGCATCGTCGAAGGCCGCTCCAGCATCGACGAGTCGCTGCTGACCGGCGAATACCTGCCGCAACCGCGCCGCGTGGGCGAGCGCGTCACCGGCGGTACGCTGAATGTCGAAAGCACCCTGAACGTGGAAGTCGAAGCCCTCGGCCACGATTCGCGGCTCTCGGCCATCGTCCGCCTGCTGGAACGCGCCCAAACCGAAAAACCGCGCCTGGCCGAAATCGCCGACCGGGCCTCGCAGTGGTTTCTGCTGTTCTCGCTGGTGGCTGCCGTGGCCATCGGCCTGTGGTGGTGGTGCCTGGACCCTGCACGGGCGTTCTGGATCGTGCTGGCCATGCTGGTAGCCACCTGCCCCTGCGCGCTGTCCCTGGCCACGCCTACGGCACTGACTGCCGCCACCGGCACCCTGCACAAGCTGGGCCTGCTGATAACCCGCGGCCATGTCCTCGAAGGCCTTAACCAGATCGACACGGTAATCTTCGACAAAACCGGCACACTGACCGAAGGCCGCCTGACTTTGCGCAGCATCCGCCCGCTCGGCAGCGTACCCGCTGACCGCTGCCTGGCCCTGGCCGCCGCCCTGGAAAACCGCTCCGAACACCCCATCGCCCGCGCATTCGGCCGTAACGCGATACCCGCCGACGATGTACAGACCGTGCCAGGCCTGGGCCTGGAAGGACTGGTCGACGGTCAACGCCTGCGTATAGGCCAGGCCACCTTCGTCTGCGCCCTGAGCGGTGCGGAAATCCCCGGCGTGCCGGAGCCCCGCGGCCAGTGGCTGCTACTGGGTGACCGCCAGGGGCCGCTGGGCTGGTTTGGCCTGGACGACAGCCTGCGCGAGGACGCCCCGGCCCTGCTCGCCGCCTGCAAGGCGCGAGGCTGGCGCACGCTGCTGCTGTCGGGCGACAGTTCGCCGATGGTCGCCGAAGTGGCCGCGCAACTGGGCATCGACCAGGCCATTGGTGGCCTGCGCCCGGACGACAAGCTGGACCGGCTGAAGGCGCTGCAGGCGGCCGGGCGCAAGGTGCTGATGCTCGGCGATGGGGTCAACGACGTGCCAGTGCTGGCCGCCGCCGACATCAGCATCGCCATGGGCAGCGCCACCGACCTTGCCAAGACCAGCGCCGACGCCGTGCTGCTGTCCAACCGCTTGCAAGCCCTGGTGCAAGCCTTCGACCTGGCCCGCCGCACCCGCCGCAACATCCTCGAGAACCTGCTGTGGGCCACCCTGTATAATGGCCTGATGTTGCCGTTTGCCGCGCTCGGCTGGATCACCCCGGTGTGGGCCGCCATCGGCATGTCGGTCAGCTCGCTGATCGTGGTGCTCAATGCGCTGCGCCTGACCCGCATGCCGCTGGTATCGGGCTTGCCGAAAACCGAAGCACCCTTGCCCGGGAGGAAGTCGCCATGCCCGCCCTCTATGTCATGATCCCCGCAGCCCTGCTGCTGGTCGGCGTGGCCGTGTACATCTTCTTCTGGGCGGTGGACAGCGGCCAGTACGACGACCTCGAAGGCCCCGCCCACAGCATTCTGTTCGACGACCAGGACCCGCGCCACCAGGCTGCGGTGAAGCCTGACGACACCCCGGCCGACGCCGACAAGGAACCACCACCCCGTGCCTGACCTGCTTCCCCTGCTTGGCTCGGCACTGGTCCTTGGCCTGCTTGGCGGCGGCCACTGCCTGGGCATGTGCGGCGGCCTGATGGGCGCGCTGACCCTGGCCATCCCGCCAGAGCAGCGCGGCCGGCGCTTGCGCCTGCTGCTGGCGTACAACCTTGGGCGCATTCTCAGTTATGCCAGCGCCGGCCTGTTGCTGGGCCTGGCCGGCTGGGCCGTGGCCAGCAGCCCGGCAGCATTGGCGCTGCGGGTGGTGGCTGCACTGCTGTTGATCGCCATGGGGCTGTACCTGGCCGGCTGGTGGAGCGGCCTGACCCGTATCGAAGCCTTGGGGCGCGGGCTGTGGCGGCATATCCAGCCGCTGGCGTCGCGCTTGCTGCCGGTGTCCAGCCTGCCCCGGGCATTGCTGCTGGGCGCCCTGTGGGGCTGGCTGCCCTGCGGGTTGGTGTATAGCACCCTGCTGTGGGCAGCCAGCCAAGGCAACGCCGGGTACAGCGCGGCGTTGATGCTCGCGTTCGGGCTTGGAACCTGGCCGGTATTGCTGGCCACCGGGCTGGCGGCCGAACGGGTAAACGCCCTGTTGCGGCGACGGAGTGTGCGGGTGGCGGGCGGTGTGCTGGTGATGCTATTCGGTATCTGGACCATGCCGGGCCCACACCAGCACTGGTTGATGGGGCATTGACGGGGGCCGTTCTGCGGCCCCAATGCCCTTGATGCAAATCAACACCCATCCCTACAGACAGCCATAGACTCCGGAACACTGCTGCTCTTTCCGGGGACCGCCCTCATGCTCGACGACCTTCGTTGGGATACCGACCTGATCCGCCGCTACGATCTGGCCGGGCCACGCTACACCTCCTACCCGACCGCCGTGCAACTGCACAGCGAGGTGGGCTCGTTCGACCTGCTCCACGCCCTGCGCGAGAGCCGTCGTGCCGTGCGCCCGCTGTCGCTGTATGTGCACGTGCCGTTCTGCGCCAACATCTGCTACTACTGCGCCTGCAACAAGGTCATCACCAAGGACCGTGCCCGCGCCGCGCCGTACCTGCAGCGCCTGGAGCAGGAAATCCAGCTGATCGCCTGCCACCTGGGGCCCAAGCAACGGGTTGAACAGCTGCATTTCGGCGGCGGCACGCCGACCTTCCTCAGCCATGTGGAACTGCGCCAGCTGATGGCCACCCTGCGCCAGCATTTCCAACTGCTGGACGATGACTCCGGCGACTACGGCATCGAGATCGACCCCCGCGAGGCTGACTGGTCCACCATGGGCCTGCTCCGTGAGCTGGGTTTCAACCGCGTCAGCCTGGGCGTGCAGGACCTCGACCCGGCCGTGCAGCGTGCGGTCAACCGCCTGCAGAGCCTGGAACAGACCCGCACACTGATCGAAGCTGCGCGCACCCTGCAGTTCCGCTCGGTCAACCTGGACCTGATCTACGGCCTGCCCAAGCAAACCCCGGAAGGCTTTGCGCGCACCGTCGAAGAAGTGATCCGCTTGCAGCCCGACCGCCTGTCGGTGTTCAACTACGCCCACCTGCCCGAGCGCTTCATGCCCCAGCGGCGCATCGACAACAACGACCTGCCCAGCCCGGCCGCCAAGCTGGAGATGCTGCACGCTACCATCGACCAGTTGACCGCCGCCGGCTACCGCTACATCGGCATGGACCACTTCGCCCTGCCCGACGACGAACTGGCCGTCGCCCAGGAAGAAGGCACCCTGCAGCGTAACTTCCAGGGCTACACCACGCACGGGCACTGCGACCTGATTGGCCTTGGGGTGTCGGCCATCAGCCAGATCGGTGACCTGTACTGCCAGAACAGCAGCGACCTCAATACCTACCAGGAAAGCCTGTCCAACGCCCAGCTGGCCACCCAACGCGGCCTGCTGTGCAACCACGACGACCGCCTACGGCGGGCGGTGATCCAGCAGCTGATCTGCCACTTCGAGCTGGACTTCGAACCGATCGAGCAGGCCTTCACCATCGATTTTCGCGGTTACTTCAACGACCTCTGGCCAGAGCTGCTGACCTTGCAGCGCGACGGCCTGATCAGCCTGGATGCCAAGGGCATCCGCATCCTGCCGGCCGGCCGCCTGCTGGCGCGCTCGGTATGCATGGTGTTCGACGCCTACCTGGCGATGCACAACCGCCAGCGCTTCTCGCGGGTTATCTGAAAACCGAGTCGTTCAACCGCATGGACAAGCTTCCTTGCCAGGCACAATATGGGCACACAAGGACTCCCGGCAGGACGTCTGCCGGGGTTTCGCCAGGGCGCACCATCAACGCGCACGCTGGCCTACACCCTGTGTCGTGGGTTACCCTTACGACTTATGTGTGCTTTCCCACAAGGATCGATTCAAATGTCCGAGCCAGTCAAACTGCGCCCACACAACCAGGCCCATTGCAAGGATTGCAGCCTGGCCCCCCTGTGCCTGCCTCTTTCGCTGAACCTGGAAGACATGGATGCACTGGATGAAATCGTCAAGCGTGGCCGGCCGCTGAAAAAAGGCGAGTTCCTGTTCCGCCAAGGTGACAATTTCGGCTCGGTCTACGCCGTACGTTCCGGTGCCCTGAAAACCTTCAGCCTCAGCGACAGCGGCGAAGAGCAAATCACCGGCTTCCACCTGCCCAGCGAGCTAGTCGGCCTGTCGGGCATGGACACTGAAGCTTACCCGGTGTCGGCCCAGGCCCAGGAAACCACGTCGGTGTGCGAAATCCCCTTCGAGCGGCTTGACGAGCTGTCGGTACAACTGCCGCAGCTACGTCGCCAGCTGATGCGGGTGATGAGCCGGGAAATCCGCGACGACCAGCAAATGATGCTGCTGCTGTCGAAGAAGACTGCCGACGAGCGCATTGCCACCTTCCTGGTCAACCTGTCGGCGCGCTTCCGCGCCCGCGGCTATTCGGCCAACCAGTTCCGCCTGAGCATGTCGCGCAACGAAATCGGCAACTACCTGGGCCTGGCAGTGGAAACCGTGTCGCGGGTGTTCACCCGCTTCCAGCAGAACGGCCTGCTGCGCGCCGAAGGCAAGGAGGTGCACATCCTTGACCCGATCCAGCTGTGCGCGCTGGCCGGTGGCGCAATCGAAGCCTGAGGCCTGCGTTTAGCGGGTATACTTGGGCATTCGTTTTCCCAGGATACCCGCACCAATGCACAGCGACGCCTTCGACCTCAAAGCCCTGATCCGCCCGGTAGTGGACTTCCCCAAACCGGGCGTGATCTTCCGCGACATCACCCCGCTGTTCCAATCGCCGCGCGGGCTGCGCTATGTGGCCGACCAGTTCATCGAGCGCTACGTCGAGGCTGAGTTCAGCCACATTGGTGCCATGGACGCGCGGGGCTTTTTGATTGGCTCGATCATCGCCCACCAGCTGAACAAGCCGCTGATCCTGTTCCGCAAGCAGGGCAAGCTGCCGGCTGACGTGCTGAGCGAGGGTTACCAGACCGAATACGGCGAAGCCTTCCTGGAAGTGCATGCCGACAGCCTGTGCGAAGGCGATTCAGTGCTGATCTTCGATGACCTGATTGCTACGGGCGGTACGCTGCTGGCGGCGGCCAACCTGGTGCGCCGCACCGGGGCGCAGGTGTTCGAAGCGGCAGCGATCATTGATCTGCCGGAGCTGGAGGGGTCGCGCCGGCTACAGGCCGCGGGTGTGCCAACCTTCTGCCTGACCGAGTTTACCCTCAGCGAGTATTGAGTTGGCTTTTGGGGCTGCTTTGCAGCCCATCGCGGCACAAGGCCGCTCCTACAGGGACCGCGTTTCCTTCAGGCCTGCGCGCACTTGTGGGAGCGGCCTTGTGTCGCGAAAGGGCTGCGCAGCAGCCCCCTCAATACCAAGTCAGAGCGAAATTGGCCGGCGCCCTGCAAAGGCATGGGCCAAGGTCCCGCCATCCACCATCTCCAGCTCGCCGCCCAGCGGCACGCCATGGGCAATCCGCGACGCCATCAACCCCTTCTCGCTGAGCAACTGCGCGATGTAATGCGCCGTCGCCTCCCCTTCCACCGTCGGGTTGGTCGCCAGGATCACCTCGGTAAAGGTGCCCTGCTCCTCGATGCGCGCCATCAGCTGCGGAATGCCAATGGCCTCCGGCCCCAGGCCGTCCAGCGGCGACAAGTGCCCCTTGAGCACAAAGTAGCGGCCACGGTAGCCCGTCTGCTCCACCGCATACACATCGGTCGGCCCCTCGACCACGCACAGCTGGGTATCGTCACGGCGCGTGTCGGCGCATTGCGGGCACAGCTCTTGCTCGGTCAGGGTGCGGCACTGCCGGCAATGGCCCACCCCTTCCATGGCCTGGGTTAGGGCCTGGGCCAGGCGCAGACCGCCGCTGCGGTCACGCTCGAGCAGTTGCAAGGCCATGCGCTGGGCGGTTTTCTGACCGACACCTGGCAGGATGCGCAGGCCGTCGATCAGTTGGCGGATGAGGGGGCTGAAGCTCATGGGGATGGCCTGACAAATCAATAAGAGGCGGTTTATACCCAGCGGGGGCAGTGGCGTCAAATCACATCACCCAAAGCCTGCGCGGCCTGCAGTTATGTGAGAACAACTGCCTTGCACAAAACAGTTGCCCCCACATAAAGAGCAGACCGCGCCTGAGTTGAAATCTTCGCAAAAAAACCGCCGCTGATGTCAGCGGCGGTTTCAGGTCTCGCAATGCCCTTAGAACGGCATCTTGAAGCCCGGCGGCAGCTGCATGCCGGCGGTCATGCCGCCCATCTTGTCCTGGCTGCTCTGCTCGATCTTGCGCACGGCATCGTTCAGCGCGGCGGCAATCAGGTCCTCCAGCACTTCCTTGTCGTCCTCGTCAGTCGACATCAGGCTTTGGTCGATGCTGACGCGCTTGACGTCGTGACGACCGGTCATCACCACGCTCACCAGGCCGCCACCAGACTGGCCGGTGACTTCGGCGTTGGCCAGCTCTTCCTGCATTTTCTGCATTTTTTCCTGCATCTGCTGGGCCTGCTTCATCAGGCCGGCCATGCCACCTTTCATCATGGGGTATACCTCGATTGGGTCATGTGATGCGGCCAGGCGCAGGGCCAGCCGCATGGTTATCCGTTACTGGCCCTGTTTGGCCAGGGCCTCTACAGGCTCAATAGTATCCTGCCGCACCTTGGCACCGAACAACTTGATCATCTGCTGGATCAACGGATCCTGCTCGATCGAGGTTACGGCGTCCTGCTGGCGCTCTGCGCGCTTGCGCGATGCCGCCTGGGCCGGGGTTTCCTGTTCGGGCAGGATCAGCTCGATCCGCAGGTTCAGCGTGCGCCCCAGGTGCTGGTTAAGCGCTTCGTTCAGGCGCCGCTGTTGGGTCGTGTTGAACAGCGCACCCTGGCCAGGGTCCAGGTGCAGCAGCCAATCGTCGCCATCGGCGGCAATCAGCGTACAGTTTGCCGCGATGTTGCCTGTCATCCCGGACACAGGCAACTGTGGGAATAATTCCAGCCATTGCAGGGCCAGCCCGGTGGCCGGCTTGGCTGCCGGCAGCGGTTCGGCCGCAGGCTTGGACACGTCCTCCTGAACATGTTCGGCCAACTCGTCCAGGTAGCTGAAACCGACCGGGTCGCTTTCACCACCGTAATAGTCTTCGTCCAGCGGCGGCTCATCGTCGCGATCCATGCCTACGGCTGCGTAGACGGAGGGGTCGAAAGGCGGCTCGTCGTGGGTCGCGGTGGCCTGTGGTGCCGGCGCACGGGCTACAGGCTCGGGCGCAGGTGCGGGTGTAGGCACAGGTTCAGCGGCTACCGGCGCGGGTGCCGCTGCCGGCTCTTCCCACGGAAGGTCGACCACCTCCGCAACAGGCTCGGGTACGGAAATGGCCTCGATCTCAGCCTGCAGCTCAACATCTGGCTCGGCCTCCGGCTCATGGTCAGCTGTCGCAGGTGCAGGCACTTCCAGCTGTGGGGCGGCCGCTACAGGCTCTGCCGGTACGGCCGCGACAGACGATGAGGGCCCGGCCGACGCCGAGGCTGCCACCGGCGCTGCAGGATCAGCTGTGGCTTGGCTGATCCCCACTGGCTTTAGCACCGGTTTCGGCGCATCGTCAGTATCGGCCGGGCGGAACGCCAGCATGCGCAGCAGGACCATCTCGAAGCCACCACGCGGGTCTGGTGCCAACGGCAGGTCTCGGCGACCGATCAGGCCCATCTGGTAATAGAACTGCACGTCTTCGGCCGGCAAGGCCGAAGCCAGCGCCAGCACCCGCTCACGGTCGCCCTGGCCGTTGTCCACCGCTTCAGGCAGCGCCTGGGCAATGGCCACACGGTGCAGCACGTTAAGCATTTCGGCCAGCACCCCAGCCCAGTCCGGGCCCTGCTCGGCCAGGTTGCGCACGGCCTCCAGCAATGCCCGGGCATCGCCTTCGAGCAACGCCTGCAACACGCCATAGACCTGGCCATGATCAAGGCTACCAAGCATGGCCCGCACATCCGCGGCCAGCACCTTGCCTTCGCCAAAGGCGATAGCCTGGTCGGTAAGGCTCATGGCGTCACGCATCGAGCCATCGGCCGCACGGCCCAGCAGCCACAGGGCATCCGGCTCGAACGGCACGTTTTCGGCAGCCAGTACGTGACTGAGGTGTTCAACCACCCGCTCCGGGCTCATGTTCTTCAGCGAGAACTGCAGGCAGCGCGACAGGATGGTGGCCGGCAGCTTCTGCGGGTCGGTGGTGGCGAGGATGAACTTGACGTAGGGCGGCGGCTCTTCCAGCGTCTTGAGCAAGGCGTTGAACGAGTGGGTCGAGAGCATGTGCACTTCGTCGATCAGGTAGACCTTGAAGCGCCCACGGCTCGGGGCGTACTGCACGTTGTCCAGCAGTTCGCGGGTGTCCTCGACCTTGGTGCGGCTGGCGGCGTCGATCTCGATCAGGTCGACGAAGCGGCCTTCGTCGATTTCACGGCACACCGAACAGGTGCCGCACGGCGTGGAGGTGATGCCGGTCTCACAGTTCAGGCACTTGGCGATAATACGGGCGATGGTCGTCTTGCCCACGCCCCGGGTACCGGTGAACAGGTAAGCATGGTGCAGGCGCTGATTGTCCAAGGCATTGATCAAGGCCTTCAGCACATGGGCCTGGCCGACCATTTCGCGGAACGAGCGCGGACGCCATTTACGTGCAAGAACCTGATAACTCATCGAAAAACCATCGTAGCCTGATAGAGCGGAAGATCGCTAATGCTAGCGGAGCGGGGGCAAAATTGCACCCTGCGCGCGTCGTCTACGCTTTGAGACAGGCGCGTTGTTCAGGGAGGATACGCCTTTGCCAATTCTGCTGGCGCTTCTGATGCTCTGGTCCGCTTACAGCCTGGCGGAACAGCCGGTGCTGCGTTTCTCGGTGGCAGAGAGCTGGAGCATGCCACTGGTGCGCCTCGAAGGCGACCAGCCAGTGGAGGGATTGCTTTACGACCTGACACAGGCCGTTGCCAAGGAGGTGGGCGCTCGTCCCAAGTATCACGTCATGGCCCGCCTGCGCCTGGAGGAGGCCATGAGCAGTGGCGACATCGATGTGCGTTGCTACGTCAGCACCCGATGGCTCAATGACCGTCCGGGGGATTTTGTGTGGAGTATCCCGCTGATTCACCAGCGCGACGTGCTGGTTGGCCGCGTCAGTGACAGCACCCCGATGCCGCCAGAGCAGCTGTCACCCCAGGCTATCGGCACAGTGCTGGGCTACACCTATTCAACCCTGCAACCGCTGCTGGACAAGGGCCAGCTGCACCGAGAGGACAGCCGCAGCCAGTTGCTGGTGCTGCAAAAGCTGCAGGCCGGGCGGTATCGGCATGCGGTGAGCAACCAGCTGTCGTTGCAGTGGTTCAACCAAGGCCTGCCAGCCGAGCAGCAATTGCAGGCGCTGGCGGTGTTGGAAGAACAGGATTTGGGGTGCATGGTGCGCAACGATCCGGCGATACCGACACAAGCGCTGTTGCGGGCGCTGGTACGAATGAAGCAGTCAGGGGAGATCGAGCGGATTGTGCAGCGGTATGGGGGAGCGGGCGACCCGGACAACATGTCTGTGGCCCGGCCCTGATCCGGCCCATCTGATGGAAGGCAAAACCCTCGCGAAGCTTGCGCGCCCTCCTGTGGGAGCGGGTTCACCTGCGAACACCGGCAAAGCCGGTGCCATCCGCGGGGTGGAAGACCAGGGGTATGGCAAACCCGGCAGGCCCGAAGGCCTCCCACGCACAACCGTCATATCGACAGCCGCCAAACCACCCAGGCTTCCACACCCGATCGCTGAACTGACAGCGACCGCGAAAGCCTAGTGGGCGAGGTTGACCGGGACAATCAGACGGGAGTCGACGGAGATCGTAGGATAATTCGCTATACCTACCTGACGTGTAGGAGCTTTCTTCGATTGATATCAGATCCGTCTAAAACTACTCCGACGTGACGTGCCTGACGAACTTGATCGCAATTGGCCTACAACACTCACTGGAAGACGGCGGCTTCGCGACCGAACCAAACCACACACAATCAAGCCCGCCCCTGGCACCTTCGCCGCAACAGAATAGACAGCCCGATGCATCAGGATGATCGTGAACATCTCGAACTTGAGAAGTTACAAAATGAAGGCCGCAAGTTAAGGGCCGAGGCACAGAAATTTGTAGCAGAAGCGCGTAAGCTCCGGCAGGAGGCGTTCTGGTACCCAATCGCAACGGGTTCAGCAGTTGTTACAACCATAGTTGGCGTAATGGCAGTGGCCAGCAAGCTCTGAGCTTCGATTAATCCAGCCACAAGGAGTAACATATGCACCGCGCCGCCCAGGATCACACCAGAACAGCACTGAATGAAGCAGAAGCGTTCGCCGAAGAAATGCGCAACCTTCGAGCGTCTTCGCCATGGACGGGTGTGCTCCTTTTTTACATCGGCGCAATCTCTACAGGGGTACTGCTGTTAGCAGGCATGCTGATTATGCGCTCGCTCTGACCCAACTCCCTGCCGTCACACTAAAGCAAGTAAACCCGCACTCAAGAACAACCCCACACCAAACACAAAATGCGTGGCCAGGCTCTTCAGGCAGTTACGCGCAGGTGTCGGCGTTCTGGACGCAAAGAACCCCGCCCCCATCGCCGGCTGCATGAAGCACAGCGGTGCCACGACTGTACCCACACCCACAGCTACTGCTGGCAAAAGAGTAGGTGACCGCAACCAGCTCTCCCCTGCGATCACAACCAGCAGCAACGCGAAAAGCACGCCAGTGGCGTAATGAATCACCCATCCCCACGCCAACTCATTTCGCACCGGTTCCGCTTTGGCAATCGCTTGGTGCGACACACGCCCGCCTAGCAAATGTCCTGCCCAACGCCCGACCATGGCAAAGTTCAGCGTTGCCACACCCAACCGCCTCAGCAGCAACCCCCACAGGTCCATCACCACAGTGGCCCCGATGCCAATCGGCAAAGCAGCTAGAAACATCGCAGTAAACGTCATTGAACAAGCCCTCGAAGGTTGACGGTCAATACCCATGCCGCGCAGCATAGAAGTTGAAGTCAACTTCAAGTCAAGGGCCCGAAATGGACATTGCCGACGTCGCCAAACGCACAGGCGTACCCGCATCGACACTGCGTTACTACGAGAAGAAAGGCTTGCTCAAGTCGCTGGCCGGGCGCGGCCAGCGGCGGCAGTTTGCGGCTGATGTGGCAGATCGGCTGGCACTGATCGCCTTGGGGCAGGCTGCGGGGTTTTCGCTGGATGAAGTGGGGGCGATGCTGGTGGACCTGCAGGTCGACCGGCAGATGCTGATCGCCAAGGCGGACGAACTGGATGAGCGAATCAGGCGGTTGCAAGCGATGAGCAAGGGATTGCGGCATGCGGCGCAGTGTCCTGAACAAGATCATCTGGCATGCCCGAAATTCCAGCGGCTGATGAAGCTGTCGGCGGCCGGAGCATTGGGCGAAAAGCAGGCAAGAACGAAGGCGTTCGTTGCAGATTGAGGTTTTCCGACCCCAGAAATGGAGGCGGCCCCACCAGCCACACCCCGGCACTCGATGTTCCCGCTATGGCTGCTCCCTTCCGGGCCTGACCAGGTTAACGGGTAATCAATGCGGGGGGACCGATGGGGCCACCACTACATGCCTCGCTGAGCAGCGAGTGGCGCCATTGTACCGGTCTTGAGGGCAGATACAACCTCTGAGGTAGAAAAAGTCATCATTTCTCAATGACTTGTCAGGCGCATGGGCGCTGAGCCGGCGCGCAAACCTGTGGGAGCGGGCGCGCCCGCGAAGAAGGCAGCGCCGTGGATGGCACCGGCTTTGCCGGTGATCGCCGGCAAGCCAGCTCCCACAGGGACCGTACAAGCTCTGAATCTTGGTATCGAGCCAGAATGTTTGGGTCGGGGATAGCGCTGGGCTTCAGATAGCAATGCCCTGTTTGGCAAGGAATGTGACGAAGGCATCTTCGTCCAGCACCTTCACGCCCAACTCAGCGGCCTTGGCAAGCTTGGAGCCTGCCCCTGGCCCTGCCACCACGCAGTGGGTCTTGCCAGACACCGAACCGGCCACCTTGGCGCCCAGGCTTTCCAGCTTGTCCTTGGCGATGTCGCGGCTCATGCGCTCCAGCGTACCAGTCAGCACCCAAGTCTGGCCGGCCAGCGGCAAGCCCTCGGCCACCTTCTTCTCGCTGCTCCAATGCATGCCGAACGCCAGCAACTGGGCTTCGATGTCCCGCGCCAGCTTCTGATTAGCTTCATCCTTGAAGAACTCACGCACGGCGTCAGCCTGCTTGGCCGCCAGGGCCTGGCGCAGGTCGATGCCGTCGGCGGCGATGATTTTGTCCAGGTTGTCCAGCTTGGCCACCAGCTTCTCGGCACCGGTCGGGCCGACCGAGGCGATGTCGAGCTTGGCGATCATCCCGGCCAAGGTGGTGCTGGCAGCAAATTCGGCAGCCAGTTCGCCTTCGTCCTGTAATTGCATGCCGCTGGCCAGAAGCTGTTCAATGACCTTCTGGTTATGCTCGTCTTCGAAGAAGTTGTGAATCTCGTAGGCCACTTCCAGGCCGATGTCCGGCAGGTAGGTAAGCACCTGCGGCAGCGCCTGCTGCACGCGCGCCAGGCTACCCAGCGAGCGGGCCAGTACCTTGGCGGTCTCTTCGCCTACGTCCGGAATGCCCAGGGCGTAGATGAAGCGCGCCAGGCTCGGGCGCTTGCTGGCTTCGATGGCGTCCAGCAGCTTCTTGCTGGACACCTCGGCAAAGCCTTCAAGGCCGACAATCTGCTCGAACTCCAGCTTGTACAGATCCGCCGGCGAGCGGATCAGGCCCTCGTCCACCAGTTGCTCGACGCTCTTCTCGCCCAGGCCGTCGATGTCCATGGCACGGCGCGACACGTAGTGAATGATCGCCTGCTTGAGCTGGGCGCCACAGGCCAGGCGACCGACACAGCGGTACACCGCACCTTCGCTGGTGGTTTCCTTGCCTTTGCTGCGCTTGACCAGCTGGGTACGCTCGACCTGCGAGCCACACACCGGGCACTCGCTGGGCACTGCTACCGGGCGGGCATCATCCGGGCGGCGCTCCAGCACCACCTGCATCACCTGGGGGATCACGTCACCGGCACGGCGGATGATCACCGTGTCACCAATGCGCAGGCCCAGGCGGGCGATTTCGTCCATGTTGTGCAACGTGGCGTTGGACACGGTCACACCGGCAACCTTGACCGGCTTCAGGCGCGCCACAGGCGTTACGGCACCTGTGCGGCCAACCTGGAACTCAACGTCCAGCACCTCGGTCAGCTCTTCCATGGCCGGGAACTTGTGGGCAATCGCCCAGCGTGGCTCACGGGCACGGAAACCCAGCTCGCGTTGGGCCGCCAGGCTGTTGACCTTGAACACCACGCCGTCGATTTCGTAAGGCAGGCTGTTGCGCCGCTCGCCAATGTCGCGGTAGTAGGCCAGGCATTCATCAATGCCGGCAGCGTGCCTGAGCTCGCGACTGATCGGCAGGCCCCAGGCCTTGAGCTGCTCGAGGGTGCCGATGTGGCTGTCGCCGATGCTCTCGGACACCTGGCCAACGCCATAGCAGCAGAACTCCAGGGGGCGGCTGGCGGTAATCTTCGAGTCCAGCTGACGCAGGCTGCCGGCGGCGGCGTTGCGCGGGTTGGCGAAGGTCTTGCCGCCGGCTTCGGCCTGGGCCGCATTGAGCCGGTCGAAACCGGCCTTGCTCATGTACACCTCGCCGCGCACCTCCAGCACTGCCGGCCAGCCCTTACCCTGCAACTTGAGCGGGATGTTGCGCACGGTGCGCACGTTGGCGCTGATATCCTCACCGGTGGTGCCGTCACCACGGGTGGCGCCCTGCACCAGTTGGCCGTCGCGGTACAGCAGGCTCACGGCCAAGCCATCGAGCTTGGGCTCGCAGCTGTAGTCGACCGCACCGGGCTGGTCGAGGCCTTCTACCACGCGGCGACCGAACTCACGCAGGTCGGTTTCTTCGAAGGCGTTGCCCAGGCTGAGCATGGGCACTTCGTGGCGCACCTGGCTGAAGGCGGACAAGGCTTGGCCGCCGACGCGCTGGGTTGGCGAATCGGGGGTTACCAAGTGGGGGTTTTCAGCCTCAAGCGCCTTCAGTTCGTTGAACAGGCGGTCGTATTCGGCATCGGGCACGCTGGGTTCGTCGAGCACGTAGTAGCGGTAGTTGTGCTGGTCGAGTTCGGCACGCAGTTCGTGGATACGGGTTTCGGCGGTCATTTTCAGGGTCTCTTGCAAAGCAAAAAGAGCAGCCTGGGGTGGTGTCTGGGGCCTGGATTGGTAATTGCCTGACCCGGCCCTTTCGCCGGCAAGCCAGCTCCCACAGCTACACCACGAGCCTGGAAGGCGGTGGTACTCCTGTGGGAGCTGGCTTGCCGGCGAAAGGGCCGGGTCAGGCAGTAACTCCCGAACCGACCAGCACGCCCTCAGGCTGCTCTTTCGTCTGGATCTGTCAGCGCTTCTGGGTCAGCGCGCGGCGCTCGAACTCGACGATGCGCTGGCGGTAGTGCTCGATGGTCTGGGCCGTCAGCACGCTGCGCTGGTCGTCCTTGAGCTCGCCGTTGAGTTCGTGGGCCAGTTTGCGCGCCGCGGCGACCATCACGTCGAAGGCCTGCTTCGGATGACGCGGGCCCGGCAGGCCAAGGAAGAAGCTCACCGCACGGGTGCTGAAGTGGTCGATGTCGTCCAGGTCGAACACGCCAGGTTTTACCGCGTTGGCCATGGAAAACAGCACTTCGCCGTGGCCGGCCATGCTCTCGTGGCGGTGGAAGATGTCCATTTCGCCGAAGCGCAGGCCGCTTTCCAGAATATTCTGCAGCAGTGCCGGGCCTTTGAAGCCGCCCTCGTCACGGGAAATAACGCTGATCACCAGCACTTCCTCGGCCGGTGGCAGCTCCTTGAGGCTGGTGGCAGGCGCCGGGCTGCTGCTGCGGGTGTTGTCGGCGGCAAAGTCGTCATCGCTGTCGGCAAACAGGTCCGGCTCACGCGTGTCGGCACTCAGGTTCAGGTCACCCTGCTGCACATCCGCCGCTGCGGTGGCGCGCTTGTTGCGCTTGCTGGCCTTGGCCGGCTTGGGCTCGCGTTCGCGATCACGCGAAGAAGCGCTGAGCGACGGCAGGTCGCTTTCGTCCAGCTCAGGCTCCTTGTGGGTGTCCAGCACACGCGACGGGCCGAGCACTTCGGCGCTGCCACCCTCTTCGTCCGGCTGGTTGGAATAACTGCGATCCAGACGGAATTTCAACTTGCCTTTCCCGCCGCGCATGCGGCGCCAGCCGTCGAAAAGAATCCCGGCAATGACAATGATGCCGATGACGATCAGCCACTCGCGCAGACCGATTTCCATGTAATCCCGTGCCTCTATAAAAATATGCTTGAAAACAAAGGGTTCAAAGCCCTTTAACACGTGGCGCCAACTCTATGTTCTGACAGGCGTTTTACCCACGCAAAAAACGAGTGACATTAAGCTAGCACGACCAAAGACAACTTTACACCGTCTGTCGCACATGACGGGGGCATTTCGCTCCAGAATGTGCCCCCATCGTCGCACATCAAGCGTCGACCATGGCCATGGCCGCCTCCACATCAACTGCAACAAGACGTGAACAACCTGGTTCATGCATGGTCACCCCCATCAATTGGTCCGCCATCTCCATGGCAATCTTGTTATGCGTGATGTAGATGAACTGCACGCTTTCACTCATTTCCTTGACCAGGCGCGCATAGCGCCCGACGTTGGCATCGTCCAGCGGTGCATCGACCTCGTCGAGCATGCAGAACGGTGCGGGGTTCAACTTGAAGATGGCAAACACCAGCGCCAAAGCGGTCAGTGCCTTCTCGCCGCCGGACAGCAGATGGATGGTGCTGTTCTTCTTGCCCGGTGGTCGCGCCATGATCGTCACCCCTGTATCGAGTAGATCTTCGCCCGTCAGTTCCAGATAAGCGCTGCCACCACCGAAAACTTTTGGGAAAAGTGCCTGTAATCCGGCATTTATCTGATCAAAGGTATCCTTGAAGCGGTTGCGCGTTTCCTTGTCGATCTTGCGGATGACGTTTTCCAGGGTCTCCAGGGCTTCGACCAGGTCGGCGTCCTGCGCGTCCAGGTAGCGCTTGCGCTCGGACTGCTGTTCATATTCCTCGATGGCGGCCAGGTTGATCGCGCCCAGGCGCTGGATGCGTGCTTCGAGCTGCTCCAGTTCCTGTTCGGTGCCCTGCTCGCTGGCCTCGGCCTCCAGGGTGGCGAGCACGCCTTGCAGGTCGTAGCCATCGGCCAGCAACTGCTCCTGCAGGGTCTTGCGTCGTACATCCAGGCCCTGGCACTCCAGGCGCAGTGTTTCCAGCTGGCCGCGCAGCAGTTGGGCTTGCTGCTCGGCCTGGGTGCGGCGTTTTTCGGCATCACGCAGTTCGCGGTCGGCTTCGTCCATGTGCAGCCGGGCCTTGCGCATTTCCTCGTCAACGCTCATGCGCCGCTCCAGCAGCTCTTCGAGCTTCAGGCGCAGTTCTTCCTGGGGTGCCTCGCCCTCTTCCAGGTTCAGGCTCAGTTGCTCCTGGCGCTCGGTAAGGCGCGCAGCCTGCTGCTCCAGGCGCTCCAGAGCCTGACGGGTGGAGTCGTGCTGGGCACGCAACGAGCCTAAGCGCACGGCCAACTGGTGGGCGTGGTCCTTGTGCTGGCGAGCCTCCTGGCGCACCCGGTCGAGGCCTTCGCGCAGGGTGTCGCGGCGGGCCATCAACTGCTCACGCTGCTCGGTGTCCTGGGCCATCAGTTCCAGGGCCTCCTGCAGCAGCAAGCGGGCTTCGCCCAGCTGCTCGTGCTCGAGGGCGCGCTGCTCTTCCAGCTCGGCCAGTTCTTCAAGCAGGCGCCGACGGCGCAATTCGACCTGCTCGGCGCGGGCACGGCCGGCCGAAAGGCTGGCGTTCAGTTCGCCATGCAGACGGTTTTCCTCCTGGGTGCGGCGGCGCAGCTGTTCGCGCTGCTCTTCCTGGTCCAGCTGCTGCTCGCGCAGGGCCTGCAGCTGTTGCTCCAACTGCTCCAGTGCCGCTTCCTGCTCATGTTGCTCCTGGCCCAGGCGCTCGATCTCCTGGCCGCGCGCCAGCACGCCGCCTTCAGCTTCACCGCCACGGCGCACCCTCAGGAAGTGCCGGCCAACCCAGTAGCCATCGCGGCTGACCAGGCTCTGCCCTTCGCCAAGCGACGCGCGCTGCTCCAGCGCCTGGGCCAGGTCTTCCACAGGTTTGACCTGGCCCAGCCAGGGCGCCAGGTCGATACGGCCCTCGACCTTTTCCAGCAGGCTGCCGGGCAACGACGCACACTTGCCGCTGGCCTGCAGCAAGCGCAGTTCACCTTGCTCAAGGTCTGTGAAATCGAGCGTATCGAAATCATCCACCAGCACGGCCTGCAGATCGGCGCCAAGCACCGTTTCTACTGCCAACTCCCAACCCGGCTCTACCCGCAAGCCTTCAGCCAGGCGTGGCTGTTGTTCCAGGCCTTGGCCTTGCAGCCAGTCTGCAGCACCTGCGCCCGGTTCCAGGGCGGCCTGCTGCAAGGCTTCAAGCGAGGCCAGTCGACCACCCAGGCGCTGCAGGTCGCCCTGCGCCTGCTGCTGGGCCTGGGTGGCCTGTTGCAGTTGCTCGCGCGCGCCTTCCAGGCGCTCCACTACCTGCTCTTCGGACAGCTGCAGTTCTTCCAGCAGCATTTCACTGCTGGCCAGTTGCTCGGCCAATTCGAGCATGGCCGCGTCCTGCGGGTCGCTACCCAGCTGCTCGCGCTCCTCGCCCAGCTTGCGCTGGCGCTCGGCCAAACGCTCCAGGCTGGCTTCCAGCTGTTGCAGGCGCGCCTGCTGTACTTCGGCCTGGCGGCGTGGCTCGGCGGAGCGGCTGTTGAAGCTGTCCCACTGCTCCTGCCAGCCGTGCATGCCCGACTCGGCTTCTTCAAGGGCCGCAGCGGCCTCTTCAGCGGCAGCCAGGGTCATTTCCTGCTCAGGTTCGAGCATGGCCAGCTCTTCGCCCAGGGTGGCCAGCAAGGTGCGGTCGTGGCCCAGGTGCGATTCAGTCTCCAGGCGTGTGCGCTCGGCTTCCTTGAAGTCGTCCTGCAACTGGCGCAGGCGCTGCTGGCCGTGCTGGATACTCTGTTCGACCCGGGCAATGTCACCGGCTACCGAGTAGAAGCGGCCCTGCACCTGGTTGAAGCGTTCAGACAATTCATGGTGGCCATCGCGCAGGCGCTCGATGCTGGCATCGGCGTTGCGCTGCTCGGCCACCAACGCCTCATGAGAGACATCCTGGTCGCCAATCACCGACTCGCGCTGGCGAACCTGCTCGTCCAGGCCGCGCCAGCGCAAGGCCGACAGGCGTGCCTTCGACTGGCGCTCCTGGGCCTTGTACTCGCGGTACTTCTCCGCCGCCTGGGCCTGGCGGTGCAGGCGCTCCAGCTGGCGCTCAAGCTCTTCGCGCAGGTCGGTCAGGCGTGCCAGGTTTTCCTGGGTGCGGCGGATGCGGTTCTCGGTTTCACGGCGGCGCTCCTTGTACTTGGAGATGCCGGCGGCTTCCTCGATAAAGTTGCGCAGCTCCTCGGGCTTGGCCTCGATCAGCTTGGAGATCATCCCCTGCTCGATGATCGAATAGCTGCGCGGCCCCAGGCCGGTGCCGAGGAAAATATCAGTGATGTCGCGTCGACGGCATTTGGTGCCGTTGAGGTAATAGCTGTTTTGCCCGTCGCGGGTGACCTTGCGGCGGATCGAAATTTCGGCGTAAGCGGCGTACTCGCCTACCAGGGTGGTTTCGCTGTTGTCGAACACCAGCTCGATGCTGGCCTGGCTGACCGGCTTGCGGCCGCTGGAGCCGTTGAAGATGACGTCGGTCATCGACTCGCCCCGCAGGTTTTTTGCCGAGCTCTCGCCCATCACCCAGCGCACCGCGTCGATGATGTTGGACTTGCCGCAGCCATTGGGGCCGACCACGGCCGCCATGTTGCTGGGGAAATTGACCGTGGTCGGGTCGACGAACGACTTGAAGCCGGCCAGGCGAATGCACTTCAGGCGCATCGGTCAGCCTCGGGCCAGCGCCGCCAGCACCAGTTCGCAGCTGCGCTGGCCATAGGCGGTAAGCACCTCGCGAATGCGCGGCAGGTCGCGTGCGACAACGGCGTCGAGCAGGCGGGCGAACAGGTCGAGGTAGTCGATCATGTTGGCCTGGCGCTGATCCAGCGACAGGTAGTAGGCACGGCTCATGGCCGGCTGCAGGTTTTCCACGGTTTCCTGCAGGAACGGGTTGTCGGCGAACGGATAGGCTGCGCGCATCACCGCGAAGCTATCGGCGACAAACGTCTTGATGTCGAGCTGGTCATGGGCACGCTGCAGGCGCTGCTGAATATCCAGAAACGGGCGCAGGTCGGCATCAGTGCGCCATTTTTGCGCAACCGCATTGCCCAGCAGGATGTAGAACTCGCCCATCAAGGAACACAGGCTGCGCACGCTACGCTCGTCCAGCACGGTCACGTGGGCACCCCGACGCGGCAAGATCGCCACCAGGTGCCGGCGCTCGAGGATCAACAACGCTTCGCGCACCGAGCCACGGCTGACGTTGAGGGCCAGGGTCACCTTCTGCTCCTGGATACGCTCGCCTGGCGCCAGCTCGCCGCGGATGATGCGTTCGGCCAGGTAATCGGCAATCTGCTCGGAGAGGCTGTCCGGGGCCTTGAACGTCATGGTTTTCCTTCAAAATCATTGAACTGGGCACAAGGGGCGGATTGTAGCGTACTTGGGCGGTAATCGCGCAGAGGGGCCCAGCGGTTTATTTGACCTGCCAGACAGCCACGCGCCCGGCGCGATCTATGCTTGCTATAGAGGCAATGTGTTCGGCCGGGCGTTGATCCGAGTAATTTCCTGACCTTTGAGTCAGAAAAATATTGACCTGATAGACAGGTGTTGCTTAGAGTCCGCCCAACAACAATAAAACCATTGCGAGGCCATCCCCGTGATCCAGTTTCTCGTCAACCAGGAGCTGCGTAGTGAGCACGCCCTGGACCCGAACATGACGGTGCTGCAGTACCTGCGCGAGCACTTGGGCAAACCCGGCACCAAGGAGGGCTGCGCCAGTGGTGACTGCGGCGCCTGCACCGTGGTCGTCGGCGAATTGATCCAGGACGAACAAGGCAACGACAGCCTGCGCTACCGCAGCCTCAACTCGTGCCTCACCTTTGTCTCGTCGCTGCACGGCAAGCAACTGATCAGCGTCGAAGGTCTCAAGCATCAGGGCCAATTGCACAGCGTGCAACAGGCCATGGCCGATTGCCATGGCTCGCAATGCGGCTTCTGCACCCCAGGCTTTGTCATGTCGCTGTTCGCCCTGCAAAAGAACAGCAGCGGCCCCGACCTGCACCAGGCCCAGGAAGCCCTGGCCGGCAACCTGTGCCGCTGCACCGGCTACCGCCCGATCCTCGACGCCGCCGAGCAGAGCTGCCGCCAGCCCTGCCGCGACCAGTTCGATGCCCAGCAGGCGCACACCATCAGTCGCCTCAAGGCCATTGCGCCGACCCAGACGGGCGAGCTGAACAGCGGCGACAAGCGTTGCCTGGTGCCGCTGACCGTGGCCGACCTGGCCGACCTGTACAGCTCACACCCCGAAGCCCGCCTGCTGGCCGGCGGTACCGACCTGGCCCTGGAAGTGACCCAGTTCCACAAGACCTTGCCGGTGATGATTTATGTCGGCCACGTGGCCGAGCTCAAGCGCATCGAAAAAACCGCCAGCCACCTGGAAATCGGCGCGGCCACCCCGCTTACCGACTGCTACGGCGCACTCCACGAGGAGTACCCGGACTTCGGCGACCTGCTGCACCGCTTCGCCTCGCTGCAGATTCGCAACCAGGGCACCCTGGGCGGCAATATCGGCAACGCCTCGCCCATCGGCGACTCGCCTCCCCTGCTGATTGCCCTGGACGCGCAGATCGTCCTGCGCCAAGGCGAGCGCCAGCGCACCATGGCATTGGAAGACTACTTCATCGACTACCGCATCACTGCCCGCCAGGACAGCGAGTTCATCGAGAAGATCATCGTGCCTCGCGCCACCAGCGACTGGGCGTTCCGAGCCTACAAAGTGTCCAAGCGCCTGGACGACGACATTTCTGCCGTGTGCGCGGCCTTCAACCTGAGCATCGAAAACGGCGTGGTCAGTGGTGTGCGCATCGCCTTCGGCGGCATGGCGGCCATCCCTAAACGGGCCCGTGCCTGCGAAGCCGCATTGCGCGGCAAGCCATGGAACCAGGCCGCCATCGAACGTGCCTGCCAGGCCCTGGCCGAGGACTTCACCCCGCTCAGCGACTTCCGCGCCAGCAAGGAATACCGCCTGCTGACCGCGCAGAACCTGCTGCGCAAGTACTTCATCGAACAGCAAACGCCGCACATCGAAACCCGGGTGACCGCTTATGTCTAACCATCACGTAGCCAAGAGCCAGGCCGAGATGGCCGAGCTGTTCAGCCAGGACCTGACCACCGGGGTGGGCCGCAGCGTCAAGCACGACAGCGCCGACAAGCATGTATCCGGCGAGGCGCTATACATCGACGACCGCCTGGAATTCCCCAACCAGCTGCACGTTTATGCGCGCACCGCCGACCGCGCCCATGCGCGCATCCTGCGCATCGACACCACGCCGTGCTATGCCTTCGAGGGTGTGCGTATTGCCATCACCCACGAAGACATTCCCGGCCTGAAAGACATCGGCCCGGTGGTGGCCGGCGACCCGCTGCTGGCCATCGACAAGGTCGAGTTCTTCGGCCAGCCGGTGCTTGCCGTGGCCGCCCGTGACCTTG
The DNA here is from genome assembly GCF_029873175.1 of Pseudomonas sp. BN505. Lineage (NCBI taxonomy): Bacteria > Pseudomonadati > Pseudomonadota > Gammaproteobacteria > Pseudomonadales > Pseudomonadaceae > Pseudomonas > Pseudomonas sp. BN505. The sequence continues at coordinate 26,129 of NZ_SSOI01000022.1, read as the reverse complement.
AAACCGCACGCCGTGCGGCCATGGCCGCCATCGTCGAATACGAAGACCTTGAACCGGTGCTGGATGTGGTCGATGCGCTGCGCAAAAAGCACTTCGTACTCGACAGCCACACCCACCAGCGCGGCGACTCCGCTGCCGCCCTGGCCACAGCCCCGCACCGCATTCAGGGCACCCTGCACATCGGCGGCCAGGAACACTTCTACCTGGAAACGCAGATTTCCTCGGTGATGCCTACCGAAGACGGCGGCATGATCGTCTACTGCTCCACGCAGAACCCCACCGAAGTGCAGAAACTGGTCGCCGAAGTGCTCGACGTGCCGATGAACAAGGTGGTGCTGGACATGCGCCGCATGGGTGGCGGTTTTGGCGGCAAGGAAACCCAGGCCGCCAGCCCGGCGTGCCTGTGCGCGGTAATTGCGCGCCTGACCGGCCAGCCCACCAAGATGCGCCTGCCGCGGGTCGAAGACATGACCATGACCGGCAAGCGCCACCCGTTCTACGTCGAGTACGACGTGGGCTTTGACGACACCGGCCGGCTGCACGGTATCAACTTCGACCTGGCCGGCAACTGCGGTTACTCGCCCGACCTGTCGGGCTCGATCGTCGACCGCGCCATGTTCCACTCCGACAACGCCTACTACCTGGGCGATGCCACCGTGCATGGCCACCGCTGCAAGACCAACACCGCCTCCAACACCGCCTACCGCGGCTTTGGCGGCCCGCAGGGCATGGTCGCCATCGAGCAGGTGATGGACCATATCGCCCGCCACCTGGGCCGTGACCCGCTGGCGGTGCGCAAGGCCAACTACTACGGCAAGACCGAGCGTAACGTCACCCACTACTACCAGACCGTCGAGCACAACATGCTCGAAGAGATGACCGCCGACCTGGAAGCCAGCAGCGACTACGCCGAGCGCCGCGAGTCGATCCGCCGCTTCAACGCCAACAGCCCAGTGCTGAAGAAGGGCCTGGCGCTGACGCCGGTCAAGTTCGGCATTTCGTTCACCGCCACCTTCCTCAACCAGGCCGGTGCGCTGATCCACATCTACACCGATGGCAGCATTCACCTGAACCACGGCGGCACCGAGATGGGCCAGGGCCTGAACACCAAGGTGGCCCAGGTAGTGGCGCAGATCTTCCAGGTGGACTTCAGCCGCATACAGATCACCGCCACCAACACCGACAAAGTGCCCAACACCTCGCCGACCGCAGCCTCCAGTGGCGCCGACCTGAATGGCAAGGCAGCGCAGAACGCCGCCGAAATCCTCAAGCGGCGCCTGACCGAGTTTGCCGCACGGCACTACCAGGTGACCGAGGAAGACGTCGAGTTCCGCAACGGCCATGTGCGCATGCGCGACCAGATCGTCAGCTTCGAGCAACTGGTGCAGCAGGCTTATTTCGCGCAGGTGTCGCTGTCCAGCACCGGGTTCTATCGCACGCCGAAAATCTTCTACGACCGCAGCCAGGCACGCGGCCGGCCGTTCTACTACTACGCCTTCGGCGCTGCCTGCGTGGAAGTGATCGTGGATACCCTGACCGGCGAATACAAGATGCTGCGCGCCGACATCCTGCACGACGTGGGTGACTCGCTTAACCCGGCCATCGACATTGGCCAGGTGGAAGGCGGCTTCATCCAGGGCATGGGCTGGCTGACCACCGAAGAACTGGTATGGAACGCCAAGGGCAAACTGATGACCAACGGCCCGGCTAGCTACAAGATCCCGGCCGTCGCCGACATGCCGCTGGACCTGCGGGTGAAGCTGGTGGAAAACCGCAAGAACCCGGAAGACACCGTGTTCCATTCCAAGGCCGTGGGCGAGCCGCCGTTCATGCTCGGCATTGCGGCCTGGTGTGCGATCAAGGATGCCGTGGCAAGCCTGGCCGACTACCGCGTGCAGCCGAACATTGACGCGCCGGCGACACCGGAGCGGGTGCTGTGGGGTTGTGAGCAGATGCGCAAGGTGGTGGCTGCAGCGCAACCTGAAGCCCCAGAGTTGGAAACTGTGACTCAGTAACGCCGCGGTCCATGTAGGAGCGGCCTTGTGCCGCGAAAGGGGCGCGCAGCGGCCCCAGGATCTGCACAGGAATGAAGATTTTTGGGGCTGCCATGCAGCCCTTTCGCGGCACAAGGCCGCTCCTACACAAAGCCGACCGCGTTGCACTGAAGAGGAACTGCATCATGCACCAATGGATCAACGCCCTCGCCGACCACCAGTCCCGTGGCGAAGCCTGCGTGCTGGTGACCATCATCGAGGAGCGCGGCTCGACCCCGCGCAACGCAGGCTCGAAGATGGTGGTCAGCGCCAGTGGCCTGTTCGACACCATCGGCGGCGGCCACCTGGAATACAAGGCCCTGCACATCGCCCGGCAAATGCTCGAAGAGCAGCGCACCACCCCACACCTGGAGCGCTTCAGCCTTGGCGCCAGCCTGGGCCAGTGCTGCGGCGGCGTCACCGTGCTGCTGTTCGAGCCCATGGCCGCCGTGCAGGCGCAGATAGCCGTGTTCGGCGCGGGCCATGTCGGCCGGGCTCTGGTACCCTTGCTCGCCGCGCTGCCCTGCCGGGTGCGCTGGATCGATTCGCGCGAACAGGAATTCCCCGAGCTCATCCCCAACGGGGTGACCAAGGTCGTCAGTGAGGAACCGGTCGACGAAGTCGCAGACCTGCCACCAGGCTGCTACTGCATCGTCATGACCCACAACCACCAGCTCGACCTGGAGCTGACCGCCGCCATTCTCAAGCGCAACGACTTCACCTGGTTCGGCCTGATCGGCTCGAAGACCAAACGGGTCAAGTTCGAGCACCGCCTGCGCGAGCGCGGCTACGACGAGGCCGTGCTGGCGCGCATGCGCTGCCCGATGGGCCTGCCCGAGGTAAAGGGCAAGCTGCCCATCGAAATCGCCGTGTCCATCGCCGGCGAAATCATCGCCACCTACAACGCCTGCTTCGGCCAGCACGACGCTGCTGCCAATGCCGGCCCCATTGCCCAGTTGCTGCCGCCCTCCCGGCGCAGCCAAGCTATTTGACGAGTGTGTTATGACCGTTACCCGTAAAGCCTACCGTGCCGCCATCCTGCACAGCATCGCCGACCCGGCCGAGGTGGGCCTGGAGGCTTCCCATGAGTATTTCGAAGACGGCCTGCTGGTGGTCGACGATGGCCGCATCAGCGCCATTGGCCACGCCAGCGAACTGCTGCCGACCCTGGACGCAGGCATCCCGGTGGAGCACTACCAGGACGCGCTGATCACCCCGGGTTTTATCGACACCCACATCCATTTCCCGCAAACCGGCATGATCGGCTCTTACGGCGAGCAACTGCTGGACTGGCTGAACACCTACACCTTCCCCTGCGAAAAGCAGTTCGCCGACAAAGCGCACGCCGACCAGGTGGCGAAAATCTTCCTCAAGGAACTGCTGCGCAACGGCACCACCACCGCGCTGGTATTCGGTAGCGTGCACCCGGAATCGGTCAACGCCCTGTTCGAAGAGGCCGAGCGCCTGGACCTGCGTCTGATCGCCGGCAAGGTGATGATGGACCGCAACGCCCCGGACTACCTGACCGACACCGCCGAATCCGGCTATGCCGAGAGCAAGGCGCTGATCGAGCGCTGGCACGGCAAGGGCCGCCTGCATTACGCAGTTACCCCGCGCTTCGCCCCGACCAGCACACCCGAACAGCTGACCCTGGCCGGCCAGTTGCTCAAGGAACACCCGGGCGTGTACATGCACACGCACCTGTCGGAAAACCTCAAGGAAATCGACTGGGTCAAGTCGCTGTTCCCTGAGCAGAAGGGTTACCTGGACGTGTACGACCACTTCGAGCTGTTGGGCGAGCGCTCAGTGTTTGCGCACGGCGTGCACCTGTGCGACGACGAATGCCAGCGCCTGGCCGAAACCGGCTCGGCCGTGGCCTTCTGCCCCACCTCCAACCTGTTCCTCGGCAGCGGCCTGTTCAACCTGCCCCAGGCTGAGCGCTTCAAGGTCAACGTGGGCCTGGGTACCGACGTCGGTGCCGGCACCAGCTTCTCGCTGCTCAACACCCTGAACGAAGCGTACAAGGTGATGCAGCTGCAAGGCGCGCGCCTGCACCCGTACAAGTCGCTGTACCTGGCCACCCTCGGCGGCGCCCGCGCCCTGCGCCTGGACGACCGTATCGGCAGCCTGCGCCCGGGCAACGATGCTGACTTCGTGGTGCTGGACTACAAGGCCACGCCGCTGCTGGACTACCGCATTCAGCAGTCCAACAGCATCGAAGAGACCCTGTTTGTGCTCACCACCCTGGGCGACGACCGCACTGTGCGTGAAACCTACGCTGCAGGGCGTTGCGTGCACCAGCGCTAAGGCTCTTTTGCCAGGCCCCGGTAAAGCGCGCCGCCGATTGCAGCACCGATCAGCGGCGCTACCCAGAACAGCCACAGCTGTTGCAGGGCCCAGCCACCGACGAACAAGGCCGGCCCCGTGCTACGCGCGGGGTTGACCGAGGTGTTGGTGATCGGGATCGATATCAGGTGGATCAGGGTCAGGGCCAGGCCGATGGCTATGGGCGCAAAACCTGCCGGCGCCCGGGAGTCGGTCGCCCCCATGATCACCACCAGGAACATCGCCGTCATCACCACTTCACTGATGAAACCCGCACCCAGCGTATAACCACCGGGCGAGTGGTCGGCATAGCCGTTTGAAGCCAATCCCGACGACAACTCGAAACCGGCCTTGCCGCTGGCGATGAGGTAGATCACCCCGGCCGCCAGGATGGCGCCAATCACTTGTGCGATCACGTAGGGCAGCAGCTCTTTGGCAGGAAAGCGCCCCCCCACCACAAGCCCGAACGACACGGCAGGGTTGAGGTGGCAGCCAGAGATATGGCCGATGGCGAAGGCCATGGTCAGCACTGTTAGGCCGAAGGCGAAGGCAACACCGAGAACGCCGATACCGAGAGGCGAACTGGCAGCGAGGACCGCACTGCCACAGCCACCAAGGACCAGCCAGAAGGTGCCGATAAGTTCGGCACCCATGCGTTTACCGAGGGACATGCTCATGAATCCATTCCTCAAGAAGTTGAACGCAACGAATGCGCAAGCCCAACTGCTTGATGAAGGTTTGCTCACAAGAATTTAGCAGACGTTTGGTTTATGGCCAGAAATGACTGGGGGCCGCTGCGCGCCCATTCGCAGCACAAGGCTGATCCTACAGGGATCGCGTAACGCCTGCAGGAGCAGCCTCGTGCTGCGAATGGGCTGCAAAGCAGCCCCCTTCACTCACCTTGGCAAACGATCAACCCTTGGCAGAAACCTTGGGCTTTTTCAGCAAATGCGAGAACACCGCGTGCAGATCGTCCGAGGCGCTCTCCTCGTCCAGGTTCAGCTTGCTGTCGATGTGGTCCATGTGGTGCATCATCAGGCTCACGGCCTGCTCGGCATCACGCGCCTCGATGGCATCGATCAGCTGCATGTGCTCGTCATACGAGCAATGCGAGCGGTTGCCGCTTTCGTACTGGGCAATGATCAGCGAAGTCTGCGACACCAGGCTGCGCTGGAAGCTCACCAGCGGCGCATTGCCCGCGGCTTCCGCCAGCTTGAGGTGGAACTCGCCGGAAAGACGAATGCCGGCACCGCGATCACCGCGAGAGAAGCTGTCGCGCTCTTCGCGCACCATCTGCCGCAGTTCGTTGAGCTGGTCCAGGGAGGCGTGCTGCACGGCCAGTTCGGTAATGGCCCGCTCCACCATACGCCGCGAGAAAAACACCTGGCGCGCCTCTTCTACCGTGGGGCTGGCCACCACTGCACCGCGGTTCGGCCGCAGCAGCACCACGCTTTCGTGGGCCAGGCGCGACAGGGCGCGGCGGATGATGGTGCGGCTGACGCCGAAGATTTCGCCCAGCGCTTCCTCGCTCAACTTGGTGCCCGGCGCCAGGCGCTGCTCGAGGATCGCCTCGAAAATGTGCGCGTAGACGATGTCGTCCTGGGTACCACTGCGGCCGGCCTTGCCGACACGTGCAGGTTTCTTCAGAGGTTGCAGCTGTTCGTTCATGGGCTCTCGAGGCACGAAGAGAAAGTATGGCGCCATTGTACACAGGCTGAGGCGATTCCGCAGGGGGCGTTTTACCTATATAGCCGTTGTACGACGCATTGCGCACACAAAACATAAAACATTATTTGCATTCTTTGTACACAAAAGCATAATCCACCGAGCAACTTCTTGACCCATGAGTCAACAAAACGGTCAGACGTCTGCCTTCCCTCGCGGAGCCGCCAAGTGCATTGCGCAGGAAACTGGCTCCATAACAACAAGAAAGACTTGAGGAGTACTCGCTGTGGAAAGCCGCAAATCCGAAGCCCCTACGCTGGATCTCGCCCCACCGCTCGAAACAAGCTGGCTGGAGCGGATTTTCAAACTCAAGCAACATGGCAGCACCGTCAAAACCGAAATGATCGCCGGGGTGACCACCTTCATCACCATGGCCTACATCATCTTCGTCAACCCCAACATCATGGCCGACGCCGGCATCGACCATGGTGCCGCTTTCGTCGCCACCTGCATCGCCGCCGCGCTGGGCTGCCTGCTGATGGGCCTGTACGCCAACTGGCCGGTGGGCCTGGCGCCGGGCATGGGGCTTAACGCCTTCTTCACCTACACCGTGGTCGGCACCATGGGCTACAACTGGGAAACGGCACTGGGGGCGGTGTTCGTCTCGGGCGTGCTGTTCATGTTCCTGACATTGTCGAAAGTGCGCGAATGGTTGCTCAACAGCATCCCGGTCAGCCTGCGCCATGCCATGGGGGCCGGCGTCGGATTGTTTCTCGGGCTGATCGGCCTGAAAACGGCAGGCATCATCGTCGACAGCCCCGCCACCCTGATCAAGCTGGGCTCGCTGCATGAGCCGGGGCCGCTGCTGGCGGCAATCTGCTTCCTGCTGATCGCCATCCTCAGCTACAAGCGGGTGTTCGGCGCGATCCTGATCAGCATCATTGGCGTCACCCTGGCAGGCTGGGGCCTGGGCCTGGTCAAGTTTGGCGGGGTGATGTCGATGCCGCCAAGCCTGGCACCGACCTGGATGGCCATGGACGTGGCCGGCGTGTTCAACGTCAGCATGATCAGCGTGGTGCTGGCGTTCCTGTTCGTACACATGTTCGACACCGCCGGCACGCTGATGGGGGTTGCCCAGCGAGCGAATCTGGTAGCGCCGGACGGGCGTATCGAAGGCCTTTCACGCGCCTTGAAGGCCGACAGTGCTTCCAGCGTATTCGGTGCTGTGGTCGGCGTGCCTCCAGTGACCAGTTATGTGGAGAGTGCCGCCGGTGTGGCCGCAGGTGGTCGTACCGGGCTGACTGCGGTGGTGGTTGGCCTGCTGTTCATCGCCGCGATGTTCTTCGCCCCACTGGCCGGGATGATTCCCGCCTACGCAACGGCGGGTGCGTTGATCTACGTGGCAATGCTGATGATGGGCAGCATGGCGCACATCCATTGGGACGAAGCCACCGACAGCATTCCGGCGATCGTCACGGTCATCATGATGCCGCTGACCTTCTCCGTTGCCGATGGTATCGCGCTGGGTTTCATCACCTACGTCGCGTTGAAGGCAGGCACCGGCAAGTACAAGGAAATCTCGGCCAGCCTGTGGGTGCTGTGCGCCATCTTCATTGCCAAGTTCGTGTTCCTCTAAGCACCGGTAGCCTGGCTATAGAGTTTTGGTGTCTTCGAAATCGAGCGCCGCGCGAGCGGCGCTCGATTTTGTTCCGGCTATAAAACCCACGCCGAACACCCCGCATCACCCACCACTTTCCTGCAGACGAAAAAAAGCCCGCCAGTGTGAGAGCGGGCCAAAGGACCTACGAAGATTCTTCTAGCGACCAACTAGCTTCCACGATAGGTCGAATAGCTGTACGGCGAGATCAGCAGCGGCACGTGGTAGTGCTCCTGCGACTCATCGATGCCAAAGCGCAGCACAACAACATCCAGAAACGCCTGGGCCGGCAACTGCACGCCACGGGCGCGGTAGTAATCGCCAGCGCTGAACTGCAACTGGTAAACACCGGTGCGGTAGTCGTCACCCTGCAGCAGCGGCGCGTCGACGCGGCCATCGCTGTTGGTCAAGGCGGTGTTCACCAGCTCTAGTTGCTGGCCTTCGACGCGGTACAGCTCGACCTTGATCGAGCTGCCCGGGCAGCCATGCGCGGCATCCAGTACGTGTGTGGTCAAACGTCCCATTGCGTGTCGCCTCTTGTTCAATCTGTGGGCAAAAAATACTCAGCCATCGCACCAGCATAGCGCCTGCGGCAGGCGGGAATGACGCCATTAAGACATTCCATCGCCAGATTGTACACAATTTTTTGAACCCATCTGTCGCACCCGGCATTTCCTGCCCATAAACGACCCATCGGTCGCAAATACAGGCCGCGTAACGAGGCAAACGTCATTAGCTGACCAATCAGGCAGGTTTCTTGCACTGTATTTCCAGGTCGCTGCGCGGCGACAAAAGGGAAGAAATGCGGAAAAACAGGCTTACAAAAGATTTCAGAAGTTGTATACAATCAGCCCATCCGGTGGTGCGACATACCGACGCGGCCCGCCCACCACCCGCACTAACGCACAAGAAGGAAGACTGCAGTGAGCGCTGACTACCCTCGCGACCTGATCGGTTACGGCAACAACCCTCCTCACCCGCAATGGCCGGGCAACGCTCGCATCGCGCTGTCTTTCGTCCTCAATTACGAGGAAGGCGGCGAACGCAACATCCTGCACGGTGACAAAGAGTCCGAAGCCTTCCTGTCCGAGATGGTCGCTGCCCAGCCGCTGCAGGGCCAGCGCAACATGAGCATGGAGTCGCTGTACGAATACGGCAGCCGTGCTGGCGTGTGGCGCCTGCTGAAGCTGTTCAAGGACAGCGGCGTGCCATTGACCGTCTTCGCCGTGGCCATGGCCGCCCAGCGCCACCCCGACGTGATCCGCGCCATGGCCGAAGCCGGCCACGAGATCTGCAGCCACGGCTACCGCTGGATCGACTACCAGAACATGGACGAGGCCCAGGAGCGCGAGCACATGCTCGAAGCCATCCGCATCCTCACCGAACTCACCGGCGAGCGCCCGGTGGGCTGGTACACCGGCCGCACCGGCCCGAACACCCGCCGCCTGGTGATGGAAGAAGGCGGGTTCCTGTACGACAGCGACACCTACGACGACGACCTGCCCTACTGGGAGCCGAACAACCCCACCGGCAAGCCGCACCTGGTGATCCCCTACACCCTGGACACCAACGACATGCGTTTCACCCAGGTACAGGGTTTCAACTGCGGCGAGCAGTTCTTCCAGTACCTGAAAGACGCCTTTGATGTGCTGTACGCCGAAGGCGCCGAAGCGCCGAAAATGCTCTCCATCGGCCTGCACTGCCGCCTGGTCGGCCGCCCGGGACGCCTGGCTGCACTCAAGCGCTTCGTCGATTACGCAAAAAGCCATGACCAGGTCTGGTTCGCCCGTCGCGTGGATATCGCCCGCCACTGGCACGCCACCCACCCGTACAAGAAAGAGAACGCCTGATGACCGCCTTCAACACCCTCAAGCCCTCCGCCCTGAGCCGTGACGCCTTCGTCGAGGCCTTCGCCGACATCTACGAGCACTCGCCGTGGGTTGCCGAAAAAGCCTACGACCTGGGCCAGTTGGGCGAGCTGGACGAGATCGAAGCGCTGCACCAGCGCATGAGCGACATCCTGCTCAGCGCCAACCACGCCGACCAGCTGGCGCTGATCAACGCTCACCCGGACCTGGCCGGCAAGGCCGCCATCCAGGGCGAGCTGACCGAATCGAGCACCAACGAACAGGCCGGCGCCGGTATCCACCAGTGCACCGCCGAAGAGTTCGCCCGCTTCACCGAGCTGAACGATGCCTACAAGGCCAAATTCCAGTTCCCGTTTATCATGGCGGTGAAGGGCAGCAACCGGCACCAGATCCTCGCCGCCTTTGAAAAACGCATCCACAACGATGCAGATGCCGAATTCAAGGAAGCCCTGGCGCAGATCAACCTGATCGCCCTGTTCCGCCTGCTGCAGTTGTAAGCGACAGCCGAACCTTTTTCAGTACAACGAACATATAAGAGAGACCCGCATGCGCACCCTGATGATCGAGCCCCTGACCAAAGAAGCCTTCGCCCAGTTCGGAGATGTGATCGAAACCGACGGCAGCGACCACTTCATGATCAACAACGGCTCGACCATGCGCTTTCACAAGCTCGCCACGGTCGAGACCGCCGAGCCCGAAGACAAGGCGATCATCAGCATCTTCCGCGCCGACGCGCTGGACATGCCGCTGACCGTACGCATGCTGGAACGCCATCCGCTGGGCAGCCAGGCTTTCATCCCGCTGCTCGGCAACCCCTTTCTGATCGTGGTCGCGCCCGTTGGCGATGCACCTGTATCAGGCTTGGTCCGCGCCTTCCGCAGTAATGGCAGGCAGGGCATCAATTACCATCGCGGCGTTTGGCACCACCCGGTGCTCACGATCGAAAAGCGGGATGATTTCCTGGTGGTTGATCGCAGTGGTTCTGGCAACAACTGCGATGAGCATTACTTCACCGAGGAACAGATGCTGATCCTCAATCCCCACCAATAAGAAAAGGTCGATCATCGTCAGGTGATCGGCAGAGGTACATACTGTGGAAGCACACCTTCACGAATGGCTGAACCTGAGCATTCGCTGGGTTCACATGATCACCGGTGTCGCCTGGATCGGTGCATCGTTCTACTTCGTCTGGCTGGAGAACCACCTGAACCGAAGCAACCCGCGCGATGGGTTGTCGGGTGATCTCTGGGCAATTCACGGCGGTGGTATCTACCACCTGGAGAAATACAAGCTCGCACCCCCGAAAATGCCCGAGAACCTGCACTGGTTCAAATGGGAAGCCTACTTCACCTGGATGTCCGGTATCGCCCTGCTGTGCGTGGTGTTCTACTGGAACCCGGCGCTGTACCTGCTGGCCCCTGGCAGCACCCTGAGCGGTGCCGAAGGCGTGGCCATCGGTATCGGCTCGCTGATCGCTGGCTGGTTCATCTACGACTTCCTGTGCGACTCGCCCCTGGGCAAGAAGCCAGCGCTGCTCGGCGGTGTGCTGTTCGTGCTGATCATCGCCGCCTGCTGGGGCTTCAGCCTGGTGTTCAGCGGCCGTGGTGCATACCTGCACACCGGCGCGATCATCGGCACCATCATGGTCGGTAACGTGTTCCGCATCATCATGCCGGCCCAGCGCCAGCTGGTGGCGGCGATCGAGAACAACCAGACGCCCGACCCGGTGCTGCCGGCCAAGGGCCTGCTGCGCTCGCGCCACAACAACTACTTCACCCTGCCGGTGCTGTTCATCATGATCAGCAACCATTTCCCGAGCACCTACGGTAGCCAGTACAACTGGCTGATCCTGGCCGGTATCGCAGTAGCCGCGGTTCTGATCCGCCACTACTTCAACACCCGCCACGACAGCAACAAGTACGCCTGGACCCTGCCGGTCGGCGCCCTGGCGATGATCTGCCTGGCCTACGTCACCGGTCCGAAACCGATGGCCGTAAGCCCTGAGCAAGCGGCAGCGAAGGTCGAGTACCAGCCGCTGCCTGCGACTGCCGTCGGTGGCAAGACCGCTGCCGAGCAGCGCGCCGAGGACGCCGCCAAGGCTGCCGAAGCGCCGGCTGCACCAGCGCAAGCACCGGCCCAGGCCGCTGCCCAGGCCGGCGGTGGCGACTTCGACAAGATCCACAATGTCATCCAGGAACGCTGCACCGTGTGCCACTCGTCCAAGCCGACCAGCCCACTGTTCAGCGCCGCCCCTGCCGGCGTGATGTTCGACACCCCGCAGCAGATCCAGGCCCAGGCCGCGCGCATCCAGGCGCAAGCGGTCGCCAGCCAGATCATGCCGCTGGGCAACATCACCCAGATGACCACCGAAGAGCGCAAGCTCGTCGGCGACTGGATCGCCAAAGGCGCCCAGGTCAATTGAAACACCCTCCTACAAGGCGACTGAGTCCCCTGTAGGAGCGGCCTTGCGCCGCGAAGAGGCCGGTTAACCCGGCCTCAAACTTGAAGATTCACGCAACAAGCAAGCATCGAGCGTTCAACTGCAAGCGGGAACCCCGGTCTCTCTTCACCGAGAAACTGCCGCTTGGAGCTTGCCGCTTGGATCCGAGAATAAAAACAAAACTCGAGGTGCTGCATGTCCGAGTCACGCAAGGCGTATATCCCCATTGCGCCGCCGCGCGAACCCTTGCCCTTGTTCCAACTGATCCTGGTTGGCCTGCAACACGTTCTGCTGATGTACGGTGGCGCGATTGCCGTGCCGTTGATCATCGGCCAGGCCGCTGGGTTGTCCCGTGAAGAAGTCGCTTTCCTGATCAACGCCGACCTGCTGGTCGCTGGCGTCGCCACCATCATCCAGTCGTTCGGTATCGGCCCGGTGGGCATCCGCATGCCGGTGATGATGGGTGCCAGTTTCGCTGCTGTCGGCAGCATGGTGGCCATGGCCGGCATGCCCGGCGTAGGCCTGCAGGGGATCTTCGGGGCGACCATCGCCGCCGGGTTCTTCGGCATGCTGATCGCGCCGTTCATGTCCAAGGTCGTACGTTTCTTCCCGCCGCTGGTCACCGGTACGGTGATCACCTCGATTGGCCTGTCGCTGTTCCCGGTGGCAGTCAACTGGGCCGGTGGCGGCCATGAAGCTGAAACCTTCGGCTCGCCGATCTACCTGCTGGTGGCCGGCCTGGTGCTGGCGGTCATCCTGCTGATCAACCGCTTCATGCGTGGCTTCTGGGTCAACGTATCGGTGCTGGTGGGCATGGGCCTTGGCTACATCCTGGCCGGCTCCATCGGCATGGTCGACCTGTCTGGCCTGAAAGACGCGCCGTGGTTGCAGGTGGTAACCCCACTGCACTTCGGCATGCCGACCTTCAGCCTGGCGCCGATCCTGTCCATGTGCCTGGTGGTGGTGATCATCTTCGTCGAGTCCACCGGCATGTTCCTGGCCCTGGGCAAGGTGACTGATCGCGAAGTTACGCCAGGGATGCTGCGTCGCGGCCTGCTGTGCGATGCCGGTGCATCGTTCATTGCCGGCTTCTTCAACACCTTTACCCACTCCTCGTTCGCCCAGAACATCGGCCTGGTGCAGATGACCGGGGTGCGCTGCCGCTTTGTCACCATCGTGGCCGGTGCACTGCTGATCCTGCTCAGCCTGCTGCCAAAAGCGGCCTTCCTGATTGCCTCGATCCCGCCTGCGGTACTGGGCGGCGCGTCCATTGCCATGTTCGGCATGGTCACTGCCACCGGGATCAAGATTCTTCAGGAGGCGGACATCGGCGACCGCCGCAACCAGCTGCTGGTGGCGGTGAGCGTCGGCTTCGGGTTGATCCCCGTAGTGCGTCCGGAGTTCTTTGCCCAGATGCCGCAGTGGATGGAACCCATCACCCACAGTGGTATCGCCATGGCCACGGTCAGTGCCCTGGTGTTGAACGTGCTGTTCAACATCCTCGGTGGCGCCGACCGCGCGGTGCACAACGACGCCTGTCACCAGCATTGAGCCATAAGGGGCGGCGCTTTGCCGCCCCTCACCCACATCTGCAGTAACCGCTACGCCGTCGACCCGCCGGAATGGGTCGCCCGGGGCGCCTGCGCGCCAAAAAAACCGCCAACAAAAACAATAAGTCCGGGAATCACAACATGAAGCGCATCACCACGTCCCTGTTGTTGGGCAGCAGCCTGCTGGCCACCCTACCCTCGCATGCAGGCGAATGGCTGCAATGGCATGGCGAAAGCCTGACCTACCTGTATGGCAAGGACTTCAAGGTCAACCCTGATATCCAGCAGACCATCACGTTCGAGCACGCCAACAAATGGAAGTACGGCGACACCTTCATGTTCGTCGACAAGATCTTCTACAACGGCAAGGCCGACGCCAGCAAAGGCGTGACCACCTACTACGGCGAGTTCAGCCCGCGCCTGTCGTTCGGCAAGATCTTCGACCAGAAGATGGCCTTCGGCCCTATCAAGGACGTGCTGCTGGCCATGACCTACGAGCGTGGCGAAGGCGACAACGAAGCCTACCTGATCGGCCCCGGCTTTGACCTGGACATCCCCGGCTTCAACTATTTCACCCTCAACTTCTACGTGCGCAACACCGAGGGCAGCCGCCCCGGCGACAACGTCTGGCAGATCACCCCTGGCTGGTCGTACACCATCCCCGTGGGCAGGTCTGACATTCTGATCGACGGTTACATGGACTGGGTCCCCGACAACGACCAGACCCGCCGTGGCACCTATCACGCCAACCTGCACTTCAACCCGCAGGTCAAATACGACTTGGGCAAGGCGCTGAACCTGGGCGCCAAGCAGCTCTACGTGGGCTTTGAGTACAGCTACTGGAAGGACAAATACGGCATCGACAGCCGCGGCAACCTGGAAAGCAACCAGAGCGTCGCCAGTGCCCTGATCAAAGTGCATTTCTAATAAACTGACCAAACGCACAAGTTTGAACCACCCCGCTCCAGGACGGAGCACTTGAGGCGCGGCGCGCAAGCCAGTAATCTGCGCGCCCCCTCGATCAGGGCAGAACGGATTCTGCCTGCGTTTACTGACCGCTCAGTCAATGAATACGGGCGGTTGGCCAACGTGTTGCCAGCCTGAAAGACCCTTTTCATCCGTTCAGAACGAAGTCGAGCAGGAAGGTTTTGCCAACCCGGAAAAGTTGGCTCAACCCTTGCCAAACAGCTGTGGCCTATCGAAAAAAGCTGACTCGCAAGACAACAAAAAAGCGCCAATACCGAGCGCTGACAACAGATCAATCAAGGGAGCGACACTCGCAATGCGTACCATCAACAGCCTGATCCTCGCCGGCGGCCTGCTGGCCTGTGGCACCACCTACGCCGACGACCTGCTGCAATGGCAGAACAACAGCCTGACCTACCTGTGGGGCAAGAACTTCAAGGTCAACCCGGCGATCCAGCAAACCGTCACGTTCGAGCACGCCGATGGCTGGAAGTACGGCGACAACTTCATCTTCGTCGACAAGATCTTCTACCAAGGCCAGAAAGACGCCGGCAATGGCCCGAATACCTATTACGGTGAGATCAGCCCACGCCTGTCGTTCAACAAGATCTTCGACCAGAAGGTCGAGTTCGGCCCGGTCAAGGACGTGCTGCTGGCGATGACCTACGAGTTTGGCGAGGGTGACACCGAGTCGTACCTGATCGGCCCAGGCTTCGACCTGGCCATTCCCGGCTTTGACTACTTCCAGCTGAACTTCTACAACCGCACCACCGACGGCAGCCGCGCTGGCGACAACGTATGGCAGATCACGCCGGTATGGTCGTACACCATTCCGGTGGGCGATTCCGACGTGCTGATCGACGGCTTCATGGACTGGGTGGTGGACAACGACGAGAACCGCCGCGGCACCTACCACGCCAACCTGCACTTCAACCCGCAGATCAAGTATGACCTGGGCAAGGCATTGCACCTGGGCGAGAAGCAGCTGTATGTGGGTGTGGAGTACGACTACTGGAAGAACAAGTACGGCATCAAGGACAGCGATGCCTTTACGACTGACCAGAACACCATGAGCTTCCTGGTCAAGGTTCACTTCTGACCTGATCCCTCAGGGCCGTGCCGCGGCCCATTCGCGGGCAAAAGCCCACCACAGGGTCCGCGCCCGGTTCAAGGCAAACGCGGTACCTGTGGGAGCGGGTTCACCCGCGAACCGGGGCAAAGCACCGGCCATGCAACCTTATGTGGCAGGCCGGAGCACCCGCCACAATTTGCCGGCAACCGCCACCACCGCCAGCACCACGCCACCGGCCAGCACCCCGGCTACGCCATTGAGCAGTGCCCCGGTCAACGCCCCGCCACGCCCCTCGCTGAACGCCTCGATGGCATGATGCAGCGGCTCGATGCCATGCACCAGAATGCCGCCACCGACCAGAAACATCGCCGCCGTGCCGATCACCGACAGGCTTTTCATCATGTACGGTGCGGCCCGCAGGATGCCGTTACCAACGGCCTGGGTCAGGCTCGATGCCTTTTGGGTCATCCACAACCCCAGGTCATCGAGCTTGACGATGCCGGCCACCAGCCCGTAAACGCCGATGGTCATGACGATGGCGATGCCCGACAGCACGATGATCTGCTGGCTCAGCGGCGCATCGGCCACGGTACCCAAGGTGATGGCGATGATTTCCGCTGACAGGATGAAGTCGGTGCGCACCGCGCCCTTGATCTTGGTTTTCTCGAACGCCACCAGGTCGACATTGGCGTCAGCCACGGCTTCCTTCCGGGCATTGTGCTGCGCGTCGTCCTCTTCCTTGCTGTGCAGGAACTTGTGCGCCAGCTTCTCGAAGCCTTCGAAACACAGGTAGGCGCCACCGATCATCAACAATGGCGTAACCGCCCACGGAATGAACGCACTGATCAGCAGCGCTGCCGGCACCAGGATTGCCTTGTTGACGAGCGACCCCTTGGCCACCGCCCACACCACCGGTATTTCGCGCTCGGCACGCACACCGGTAACCTGCTGGGCGTTCAGCGCCAGGTCATCGCCCAGCACACCTGCTGTTTTTTTTGCCGCCACCTTGGTCATTAGCGAGACGTCATCAAGCACCGTGGCGATGTCGTCGATCAGTACCAGTAGACTGCTTCCTGCCATGTTTGCCTGTATCCAGATAGGTGTGTGCCACGGATTCTAGCCCAAAGCCGCTGCCTTGAGCGCCCGTCGAGCGCGGTGCTACCATGCCCGATCCCTCTTAGAGGTGGCCAGACACGAGGAAGATCCCTGACCATGAGCACCATTCGCGAGCGCAACAAGGAATTGATCCTGCGCGCGGCCAGCGAGGAATTCGCCGACAAGGGCTTCGCCGCCACCAAGACCAGCGATATCGCGGCCAAGGCCGGCCTGCCCAAGCCGAACGTGTATTACTACTTCAAGTCCAAGGACAACCTCTACCGCGAAGTCCTGGAAAGCATCATCACGCCAATCATGCAGGCCTCGACGCCATTCAATGCCGAGGGCGACCCCAAGGAAGTGCTGAGTGCGTACATTCGTTCGAAGATCCGCATTTCGCGCGACCTGCCGCACGCCTCCAAGGTGTTTGCCAGCGAGATCATGCACGGCGCCCCGCACCTGTCGCCCAACCAGGTGGAGCAGCTGAACGAGCAGGCCCGGCACAACATCGAGTGCATCCAGCGCTGGATCGACCGCGGGCAGATTGCCCATGTGGACGCGCATCACCTGATGTTCAGCATCTGGGCGGCGACCCAGACCTATGCCGACTTCGACTGGCAGATTTCTGCGGTGACTGGCAAGGCCAAGCTGGCCGACAGCGATTATGACGCGGCGGCCGAGACCATCATTCGCATGGTCTTGAAAGGCTGTGAGCCTGAAGCAGCGTGACAGGGCCAGTGAGGCTGCCTTGCAGCCCATTCGCGGCACAAGGCCGCTCCTACAGGACATCGCGATCGCAGGTCAAACGCGATCCCCTGTAGGAGCGGCCTTGTGCCGCGAATGGGCCGCAAAGCGGCCCCGGCTATCTTGAGCGTTACGCCACTACCCCGGCATCCGCCTTCAACCCCACCTCCTCGATCGCACTGATCGCACACTGCTCGTCGATATCCGACGTATCGCCGCTGATCCCCACCGCACCCAGCACCTTACCGTCCTGATCACGAATCAGCACACCACCCGGTGCCGGCACCACCGGCCGTTCACCCATCCCGTTCAAAGCGGCAAAAAACGCCGGACGCTGCTGCGCGTCCAGCGCCAGCAGGCGCGACCCCTTGCCCAGGGCAATCGCGCCCCAGGCTTTGCCAGTGGCAACTTCAGGGCGGATAAGGCTTGCGCCATCCTCACGCTGTAGCGCCAGCAGGTGCCCGCCGGCATCCAGCACCGCCACGGTCAGTGGCGCTGCATTGATGTTGCGGCCTGCTGCCAGTGCGGCATTTACCAGGCTGACAGCGACTTTCAGGTTCAAGACGTTCATGGAAAGGTCCTCTTCTTGTTGTGAGAAGCCCTGAGGGCAGTTGAAAACCGATAGGGCAAATAGAACACAACGAAAGGATATTTTGTATACAATATTTTGAAACGATCGTATGCGATGGCGCAAATAGCCGTTTTCACGGCCGCTTTGACGAAACCCGGCCTACCCGATGAAAACCCATTGACCTGAGCCGCCAGCCGTGAATACACTCTGTCGCAAAGCAAGTTGTATACAATTACAAAATCGATGAGGCACAACCCATGAGCAAAATGAGAGCAATCGATGCAGCCGTTCTGGTCATGCGCCGTGAAGGTGTAGATACCGCGTTCGGCATCCCAGGGGCTGCCATCAACCCGTTGTACTCGGCCCTGAAGAAAGTCGGTGGCATCGATCACGTCCTCGCTCGCCACGTCGAAGGTGCCTCGCACATGGCCGAGGGCTACACCCGTGCCAACCCGGGCAACATCGGCGTGTGCATCGGCACTTCCGGCCCAGCCGGCACCGACATGGTCACCGGCCTGTACAGCGCCTCGGCCGACTCCATCCCGATCCTCTGCATCACCGGCCAGGCCCCGCGTGCACGCCTGCACAAAGAAGACTTCCAGGCCGTCGACATCACCAGCATCGTCAAGCCGGTGACCAAGTGGGCGACCACCGTTCTGGAGCCAGGCCAGGTGCCTTACGCCTTCCAGAAAGCCTTCTATGAAATGCGCACCGGCCGCCCAGGCCCGGTACTGATCGACTTGCCGTTCGACGTGCAGATGGCCGAAATCGAATTCGACATCGACGCCTACGAGCCGCTGGCCGTCAACAAGCCGTCCGCCACTCGCGTACAGGCTGAAAAAGCCCTGGCCCTGCTCAACGACGCCGAGCGCCCGCTGCTGGTCGCCGGCGGCGGCATCATCAACGCCGATGCCAGCGACAAGCTGGTCGAGTTCGCCGAACTGACCGGCGTACCGGTAATCCCGACCCTGATGGGCTGGGGCACCATCCCGGACGACCACGCCCAAATGGTCGGCATGGTCGGCCTGCAGACTTCGCACCGCTACGGCAACGCCACCCTGCTGAAATCCGACCTGGTGTTCGGTATCGGTAACCGCTGGGCCAACCGCCACACCGGCTCGGTCGATGTCTACACCGAAGGCCGCAAGTTCGTGCACGTCGACATCGAACCGACCCAGATCGGCCGCGTATTCACCCCGGACCTGGGTATCGTTTCCGACGCTGGCAAGGCACTGGACGTGTTCCTGGAAGTGGCCCGCGAGTGGAAAGCCGCTGGCAAGCTGAAGGACCGTGCTGCCTGGCTGGAAGATTGCCAACAGCGCAAAGCCACCCTGCAGCGCAAGACCCACTTCGACAACGTGCCGGTCAAGCCGCAGCGCGTGTATGAAGAGATGAACCAGGTATTCGGCAAGGACACCACCTACGTCAGCACCATCGGCCTGTCGCAGATTGCCGGCGCGCAGTTCCTGCACGTGTACAAGCCACGCCACTGGATCAACTGCGGCCAGGCCGGCCCGCTGGGCTGGACCATCCCTGCCGCGCTGGGTGTTGTGAAGGCAGACCCGAAACGCAAGGTTGTCGCGCTGTCGGGCGACTACGACTTCCAGTTCATGATCGAGGAACTGGCAGTGGGTGCGCAGTTCAACCTGCCGTACGTCCACGTGCTGGTGAACAACGCCTACCTGGGCCTGATCCGTCAGGCGCAGCGTGGCTTCGACATGGATTACTGTGTACAACTGGCGTTCGAGAACATCAACTCGACCGACGCCGCCACCTACGGTGTCGACCACGTTGCAGTGGTCGAAGGCTTGGGCTGCAAAGCCATTCGCGTGTTCGAACCGGCCGAGATCGCCCCAGCCCTGCTCAAGGCACAGAAGATGGCCGAAGAGTTCCGCGTGCCGGTCGTGGTTGAAGTGATTCTCGAGCGTGTGACCAACATTTCCATGGGCACCGAGATCAACGCGGTCAACGAGTTCGAAGACCTGGCGCTGGTCGGCAACGACGCGCCAACCGCCATCTCGATGCTGGACTGATCGCCTGACGCCCCCAGGCACGCCCTGGGGGCCTTCATCGCAAGGAGACAACTCATGCCTCGCTTCGCTGCCAACCTGTCCATGCTGTTCACCGAACAGGACTTCCTGGCCCGCTTCAAGGCTGCCGCCGATGCCGGTTTCAGTGGCGTCGAATACCTGTTCCCCTACGACTTCAGCGCTGCAGAAATCAAGCAGCAGCTGGAAGCCAATGGCCTGACCCAGGTGCTGTTCAACCTGCCTGCCGGCGACTGGGCCAAAGGTGAGCGCGGTATCACCTGCCACCCCGACCGCATCGAAGAATTCCGCGCCGGTGTCGACAAGGCCATCGAATACGCCAAGGTGCTGGGCAACACCCAGGTCAACGCCCTTGCCGGCATTCGCCCACAAGGCCCGGACTGCGCCACCGTGCGCAAGACCTTCGTCGAAAACCTGCGCTACGCAGCCGACAAGCTCAAGGCCGCCGGTATCCGCCTGGTCATGGAAATGATCAACACCCGCGACATCCCGGGCTTTTACCTGAACACCACCCAGCAGGCCCTGGAAATCCAGGCCGAAGTGGGCAGTGACAACCTGTTCCTGCAGTACGACATCTACCACATGCAGATCATGGAAGGTGACCTGGCTCGCACCATGGAAACCAACCTGCAACTGATCAACCACATCCAGCTGGCCGACAACCCCGGCCGCAATGAACCAGGCACCGGCGAGATCAACTACCGCTTCCTGTTCGAGCACCTGGACCGCATTGGCTACCAAGGCTGGGTGGGCGCGGAGTACAAGCCCAAGACCACCACCGAAGCGGGCCTGGGCTGGCTGAAAACCCACAACGCAATCTGAGGAACAACTCGGGACCCTGTGGGAGCGGGCTTGCCCGCGAACACCGGCAAAGCCGGTGCCATCCACCGAGTTGTCTGCTTCGCGGGCGAGCCCGCTCCCACAGGGGGCCAAAGCTTGCTTGAGATATCACAATTACAAAGAGGTAATTTCTCATGGCTAAAATCGGTTTCATCGGCACCGGCATCATGGGCAAGCCCATGGCCCAAAACCTGCAAAAAGCAGGTCACAGCCTGTTCGTTTCCACCCACCACGACGCCGCGCCAGCCGACCTGATCGCCGCCGGTGCAGTGGCCCTGGCCAACCCGAAAGAGGTTGCCCAGGAAGCCGAATTCATCATCGTCATGGTGCCGGACACCCCGCAGGTGGAAGCCGTACTGTTCGGTGAAAACGGCGTGGCTGAGGGCGTAGGCCCGAACAAGATCGTGATCGACATGAGTTCGATCTCGCCTACCGCCACCAAAGCGTTCGCTGAAAAAATCAAGGCAACCGGCGCAGCCTACCTGGACGCCCCGGTGTCCGGTGGTGAAGTCGGCGCCAAGGCCGCGACCCTGAGCATCATGGTTGGTGGCTGCCCGAAAGCCTTCGAGCGCACCCTGCCGCTGTTCGAAGCCATGGGCAAGAACATCACCCGCGTGGGTGGCAACGGTGACGGCCAGACCGCCAAGGTCGCCAACCAGATCATCGTCGCCCTGAACATCCAGGCCGTCAGCGAAGCACTGCTGTTCGCCGCCAAGAACGGCGCCGACCCGGCCAAGGTGCGTGAAGCACTGATGGGCGGCTTTGCTTCGTCGAAAATCCTCGAAGTGCACGCCGAGCGCATGATCAAGGGCACCTTCGACCCAGGCTTCCGCATCAACCTGCACCAGAAAGACCTGAACCTGGCCCTGCAAGGCGCCAAGGAACTGGGCATCAACCTGCCCAACACCTCCAATGCCCAGCAAGTGTTCAACACCTGCCAGGCCCTGGGTGGCGGCAACTGGGACCACTCGGCGCTGATCAAAGGCCTGGAACACATGGCCAACTTCTCGATCCGCGGCGACAAGTAAGTAGTAGACCTTACCGGCCTCTTCGCGGCGGTTCAGCGCGAAGAAGCCAACACCGCTGAACCTGCGACCACAGGTTCAGCGGTAGCACCGAGCAACACCCGCCCCTGGTTCGGCCTGCACGGAGGCAGTTCCAGGGGCGTTTTTGATTCTGCAGAACAACAATAATTGGGAGCCTGCCATGTCGGTCGATCCGCAAAAAATTCTCCGCGAGCTGTTCGACACAGCCATCGCTGCCGCCCACCCCCGCCAAGTCCTCGAACCCTACCTGCCCGCCGACCGTAGCGGCCGGGTGATCGTCATCGGCGCCGGCAAGGCCGCAGCCGCCATGGCCGAAGTGGTCGAGAAAAGCTGGCAGGGCGAAGTCTCCGGCCTGGTCGTGACCCGTTACGGCCACGGCGCCAACTGCCAGAAAATCGAAGTGGTCGAAGCCGCCCACCCGGTACCGGATGCCGCCGGCCTGGCCGTGGCCAAGCGCGTGCTGGAACTGGTCAGCAACCTCAGTGAAGACGACCGCGTCATCTTCCTGCTGTCTGGCGGTGGTTCCGCCCTGCTGGCGCTGCCGGCCGAGGGCCTGACCCTGGCCGACAAGCAACATATCAACAAGGCACTGCTCAAATCCGGCGCCACCATCGGCGAGATGAACTGCGTGCGCAAGCATCTCTCGGCGATCAAGGGCGGCCGCCTGGCCAAGGCCTGCTGGCCGGCCACGGTCTACACCTATGCCATTTCCGATGTGCCGGGCGACCTCGCCACCGTGATCGCCTCCGGCCCCACCGTGGCCGACCCGAGCACGTCGGCTGATGCCCTGGCCATTCTGAAACGCTACAACATCGAAGCGCCGAAAGCGGTCATCGACTGGCTGAACAACCCTGCCTCGGAAACCGTCAAGGCCGATGACCCGGCCCTGGCCCGCAGCCACTTCCAGCTGATTGCCAAACCCCAGCAGTCGCTCGAGGCCGCCGCAGTCAAAGCCCGACAGGCTGGTTTCAGCCCGCTGATTCTCGGCGACCTGGAAGGCGAGTCGCGCGAAGTGGCCAAGGTACACGCCGGTATTGCCCGGCAGATCGTCCAGCACGGCCAGCCATTGAAGGCACCCTGCGTGATCCTGTCCGGCGGCGAAACCACCGTGACCGTACGCGGCAATGGCCGTGGCGGGCGCAACGCCGAGTTCCTGCTCAGCCTCACTGAAAGCCTGAAAGGCCTGCCGGGGGTATACGCGCTGGCCGGCGACACCGACGGCATCGACGGCTCGGAAGAAAACGCCGGTGCCTTCATGACCCCGGGCAGCTACGCCCGCGCCGAGGCCCTGGGCCTGTCGGCCAGCGACGAGCTGGACAACAACAACGGCTATGGCTATTTCGCCGCGCTGGATGCGCTGATCGTCACCGAGCCGACCCGCACCAACGTCAACGACTTCCGCGCCATCCTGATCCTCGAGACTGCCCAACCATGACGCCTGATAAAAAAGTAAAGATCCTCGCCACCCTCGGCCCTGCGATCAACGGCATCGACGACATCCGCCAACTGGTCGAAGCCGGCGTGAACATCTTCCGCCTCAACTTCAGCCACGGCGAACACGCTGACCACGCCTTGCGTTACCAGTGGATCCGCGAAGTGGAGCAGCAACTGAACTACCCGCTGGGCATCCTCATGGACCTGCAAGGGCCAAAGCTGCGCGTGGGCCGCTTTGCCGAAGGCAAGGTGCAACTGCAACGCGGCCAGGCGCTGCGCCTGGACCTGGACAAGACCCCGGGCGACAGCCGCCGGGTCAACCTGCCACACCCTGAAATCATCGCAGCCCTCGAGCCCGGCATGGACCTGCTGCTGGACGATGGCAAGCTGCGCCTGCGCGTCACCGCCAAGCACAACGATGCTATCGACACTGAAGTGCTGAACGGTGGCGAGCTGTCCGACCGCAAGGGTGTCAACGTACCGCAAGCTGTACTCGACCTCTCCCCGCTCACCGAAAAGGACCGCCGCGACCTGGCCTTTGGCCTGGAACTGGGCGTGGACTGGGTGGCCCTGTCGTTTGTACAGCGCCCTGAGGACATCGTCGAAGCGCGCCAGCTGATTGGCGATCGCGCCTACCTGATGGCCAAGATCGAGAAACCCTCGGCGGTCGAACAACTGCAAGCCATTGCCGAACTGGCAGACGCGATCATGGTGGCGCGTGGTGACCTGGGCGTGGAAGTGCCGGCCGAAAGCGTGCCGCAAATCCAGAAGCGCATCATCAACACCTGCCGCCAGTTGGGCAAGCCGGTGGTGGTAGCCACGCAGATGCTCGAGTCCATGCGTTTCTCGCCCGCGCCGACCCGTGCCGAAGTCACTGACGTGGCCAACGCCGTGGCCGAAGGTGCCGATGCGGTCATGTTGTCGGCCGAGACTGCCTCGGGTGACTACCCGCTGGAAGCCGTGCAGATGATGAGCAAGATCATCCGCCAGGTGGAAAACGGCCCTGACTACCAGGCCCAGCTCGACGTTGGCCGGCCGAAGGCCGAGGCCACCGTGTCGGACGCCATCAGCTGCGCCATCCGCCGCATCAGCGGCATCCTGCCGGTGGCGGTGCTGGTCAACTACAGCGAGTCGGGCGCCTCGACCCTGCGCGCTGCACGCGAGCGGCCACGGGCACCGATCCTCAACCTCACGCCGAACCTGAACACCGCGCGCCGCCTGAGCGTGGCCTGGGGCGTGCATTCGGTGGTCAACGACCGCCTGCGCCAGGTGGATGAGGTGGTTTCCACCGCCCTGGAGATTGCCCAGGCGCAAGGCATGGCCAGCCGTGGCGACACACTGCTGATCACTGCCGGTGTGCCTTTCGGCAAGCCAGGGTCGACTAACACGCTGCGGATCGAGACTTTGATCTGAGATTGCCGGGGCGCTTTGCGCCCCATTCGCAGCACAAGGCTGCTCCTACAGGGACCGCGTAGCCTGAGAAGCTCGCGATTCCTTTGTAGATACTCTGTTGGCGGTCAAGCTTTTCTAAGGTGTTCAGAGCTGAAAAGCTTGGCCGTATCAAATGGTTCATCGCCGCGCATGCATGCCCATATGCCTGTCAGGTACTTGCGCATGACAGCGGCGATCGCTTGCATTTTTTTCTTCCCCCTGCTGACCAGCGATTCATAAAAGGCCTTCGCGTAAGGATCGCAGCGCACCGCCGTCAGCGCCGGCATGTACATGGCCGCCCGTAAATAGGCATTCCCGCTTTTGCCGAGCCGACCAGGTTTATCAATGCTTGTCCCCGACTGTGTCTGTCGAACATCTAGACCAGCATGACGAGCGACCTGAGAGGACTTGAGCATTTGAGGAAGGGTGGTCAGCTCAGCCAAGGCAGCAAGTGCCGAGACTTCTCCCATTCCCGGGCCCGCTAGTAACTGCTTGTACTGCCGGTTAAGCGTCGGACACTGAGCGATCAACTCACGTCCGGCTTTGCGGAAACGCTCAATGCGATTGTCCAAAGTGGCAATCGCTTCCTCTTGATCTTCGATCAGCATCGACACGGTCGTAGCGGTCGCCTGCAATGCATGCAGCTCATTCTTCGCCCTGGTGCGGTGCCCGACCAGACGATTGATGTGCCGGCCAAGAGCCCTCAGCTCAAGCTGTACGGAGCTTGGCGGTGTCCACAAGCGCGGTGTCATACGTTCACCGTACTCGGACAGCAACTGAGCATCTATCGAGTCAGTTTTACTGTTCACCAGCATCAGCTTGGCGAAATTATGGAAGCTCTTGGGGTTGATCACCGAAACAGGAAGGTCCGCAGCATGCAGCTCAAGGGCCAGGTCCAGGTAATAGATTCCGGTCGCCTCCATCACGATCGACTTGGGCTTGAGCGCCTGCAGCTTTTTCACCGCTGCCTTACGACCAGCAGGGGTTTGAGCGATATCCCACTGTCCAGCGGGACGCCCATCTTTACGCACCCCAACGATCGACGTACGAGAACCAATATCCAGGCCCACACAGACATTCATTCTTCCCACTCCCAAGCGAGTTAGGTAACAATGGCCTCCGGTTCCCCGACCTCGAACTTCATGCCGCTGCAACCTTGTAATGCGAAGTCCGACTTGTCGGCTTCTCGATACTCTTCGTAGTGGGCAATGAGGCGGGGGGCCTCTCTACAGACAAGGTCAGGGGCAAACCCTGCCTTCAGGAGCGATCGGCCTCCCCGGAAGTGCTTCTATAGCCTGACGAGAATAACCTCTCTCATCAGGCTAGGCACAACATACAAGGAGC